>JAVBMP010000013.1:0-36949 GCA_031552315.1 Desulfovibrionaceae bacterium
AAAGTTTGGGACATGGCACCCTTTTTGCTTAAAGGGCAGCGGAGGCTATATGAACCAACGCACAATCGCCAAACCCATAAACTGTTCCGGCATAGGCCTGCACAGCGGCAAAATGGTAAACCTTACCCTGCGCCCGGCCCCGGTGGATAGCGGCATACGCTTTTACGCCGTGCCCGGCAAAGACGCTTCCGCTTCCGCGCCGGCCAATGGCAGCATTGCCCCGTCGCCCCGGTCGGTTATAGCCACTGGTCTTGCCACTACCCTGGGCAACGGCGAAGTTTCCATTTCCACAGTAGAGCACCTTCTGGCCGCCTTGCGCGGTCTTGCCATAGATAATATCCGCATAGATGTTGAAGGCGGAGAACTGCCCATTATGGACGGCAGCGCCGCCCCCTTTGTGCTGCTTTTGAAAGACGCGGGCGTCAAAACCCAGGATGCCCCCCGCAAGGTGTGGCGCGTAAAGCGTCCCTTCACTTTGAAGGAAGGGGAAAAGTCCATAAGCGTAACCCCTTATGATGGCTTCAAGGTGGAATACGTAATAGATTTTCCCCACCCGACCATAGGCACGCAAAAGTTTGCCACAGACGTTACCCCGCAAAGCTTTGCGGAAGTTGCCCGCGCCCGCACCTTCGGCTTTTTGCGCGAGGTGGAACTGATGAACTCGCACGGGCTGGCCCTTGGCGGTTCACTGGATAACGCCATTGTGCTGGACGACCACGGTGTTATCAATGAAGACGGGCTGCGTTTTACAGACGAATTTGTGCGCCACAAGGTGCTGGATTTTGTGGGCGACATGGCAATGATCGATTTGCCCCTGCAAGGACATTTTGTGGTTTCTTGCTCCGGCCACGCCCTGAACAACAAGTTTTTGCGCCTGTTGGAAGAAAATGCGGAACTTTATCTTGAAAAGGCCACCCTTGGTGCCAGCAATGCGGAAAATACAGCCCCGGTTCCGGGCCGGGCGGCCACGCCGGAACTTTCTCCGGTTTTGGGCGGGGCATCTTCCAAAAGAAGGGCGCTTACCGCTTAGGGTTTGTCAACAAGTGGCCCTTTTGCCCTCTGAACTGAGTCAGAGAACAAAATGGCTTATCGTATCAACAGGCCTTGGGGTTTCCAGATAAATTTTTTCTGTCTTTAACGCGCAATATTTATACAGATGTGATTCACAGCCGCCGGGCAAAGGCGGCAGCAATATGCGGCCATTTATTGTTTTAACCGCCAGAGTTGGCAGACAAAGGCAAAATTATGTTCAAGTTCACAGCAATTCTTTTTATGCTTTTTATTTCCGCGCCTGTGGCTTTTTAGTCACAAGGCCTTAAAAACAGCAAAAGCATCAGGGGGCGGCGCAATCCGCCCCCTGATGCTTTTTTGAGGCCACTGCACAATGGCCTTTTTTATGCCTTGTAAAAAAAATACATTCGTCTATGCTTGCGGCAAGGCGGATATTTGAAGTCAGGTCATTGCTTTTGCCCTTTTGCTGCCTTGTGCCCATGTTCCGTCCCGCGCGAAGACCGTATCAGTTTGAATATACTCCATACGCATGTTCACCGGCATGAATGGGCATCCCGAATGGGCATTACCTGTGACAGAACAAAAATTTCGGTGTGGCGCGGTGGCGTCAGGTTTAACACGTAGCAAGGAGGCCGTATGTTCAGTTTGCACCCCATTTTACAAATCAGCGGCCTGGTTTTGGCGTTTTGCGCCTTTGGGCTTGGGGCGCAGCGTTTTCGCGCCCGTCATCTTGGGCACCGGGTGGCGTTTCAGTGGAAGCGCCATGTGCTGTTCGGCAAGTTGGCCCTGGGTTGCTGGCTGGCCGGGCTTTTTTGGGTCATGGGGTTGAAGTTTTATCACGGCGGGCCGATACACCTTGTGGGACACGGCTTTACCGGGCTTGCCATGCTGCCGGCCGGGCTGGTGCTTTTCGCGCTTGGCCTTTCCATGAACCGTCCGGGCGCTGTGCGGGCTGGCAATCAAAAAAGCAAGGCCCTTACGCACGGGGCGCTGGGTTGCGCCCTGCTGCTCTGGGGGCTGTTGCAGTGCATTGGCGGGGCGGGCATGTATTTTGGTTTTTAGGGCAATTAATTTGGCCGCGCAACGCCCTTTACCCGGTTGTGGTGATGCCTAGCACTTCATACGGGTCAATAATACTTTCAGTCCGCATAAGGCAGCGCTGCACCTCCAGCCCAGAGTCCAGCAAGTCTATTTCTTTGGCCGGGGTTTTTATCCCCCTGGCATTCAATACCTGGATGATTACCGGGCGGGTTGGCCTTTCCGGGTTGGAACCGGAAACTACTCCGCAAGACCCGTCATTCAGGCGCACCACGCTTCCTACCGGGTAAATGCCCACCATTTTGGCAAAATGTTCCGCAAGGCCGGGGTAAAAATCCTTTTCGCGCTGTTGAAAAATCATGGCCAGCACCTGGTGGGAAGGAATGGTCTTTTTGTACACGCGGCGGCTGGTAAGCGCATCATAAACATCCACCACTGAAAGGATACGCGCCACAGGGCTTATTTGTTCGCCCGCAAGGCCGTGGGGGTAACCGCTGCCGTCATGCCTTTCATGATGTTCCAGCACGCCGTTGAGGATGTCATCGGTAAAGTCCGGCGCGTTTTTAAGTTGCTCATAACCCAGCCGGGCATGGTTTTGAATGACGGAAAATTCCTCGTCCGTAAGCTTGCGCGGGGCATTCAAAATTTCCAGCGGCACCCTGGCCTTGCCAAGGTCATGAAACAGGGCGGCGGTGCCCACCTCACGCTGCACTTCCGCTGAAAAACCAAGGTATTTGGAAAACATTATGCCCAGCACCGCCACGTTGACGCAGTGCGAATAGGTGTAGTCGTCCACCACGCGCAGCTTGGCTATGCTGTAAAGGGCGTCCGGGTTGCGCGTTATGCTGCCCATGATCTCTTCCACCACGGGTTCCGCGCTGCTACAATCAATTTGTTCGCCCCGGCGCGCGCCGTCAATGTAATTGCGCGCGGTTTTCAAACAGTTTTTATAGGTGGAACGCGCCACCACCAGTTCCTTTTGCAGGGGGATTTGCCGCTTCAACGGCATGGCCTCTTTGCGGTTGGCCTGCCATTTTGCCCGGTTTTTGTCCGTTACCGCCGGGGCTACTGTCGCATTGCCGGTTTGCCCGGCCCGGTGCCCGGCCTGGCCGGGCAGGCTGGTATCTATAAAGGCGTAAAGGTAGCCTTCCTTGCGCAGGTTTTCAATGGTTTCCGCGTCCAGCAGCTGGAAGCGGCTGTAGCCGTATGGCTCTTTAAGCCAGTCTATGCCCGCATCTACCGCATGCATGCCCGGCTTTAGCCTATCCCATTCAATTCTTTCTATCATTTGCGGTTCCCGGTAAGCTGCCAACACGGCGGGTAAAAAAATTTTTACTTATTGTAAAAAAGGTAAAAATTGTCTTAACAGACTGTTTTATAAAATATAATTAGGCAAAACCCTTGATTTTGCCCAAGCATCCGGCTAGTTGCGGATTTTATTTTATACCGAAATTCTATTTGCAAAGGCGATAAAAAATAGCACATATCTTGGCGTGCACCAACAACTTACTGATTATAATGTGTTTTTGCAAGGGGCATTTGAGAAAAAGATTTTTTTCACAATTGGCACGGCCCTTGCTAATACTTAATCACCTTCCTTTGCGAGCAGCTTCATCGAGCAGGGGCGGGCAACGGGCGGTCCGTTGTCCGCCCCTCTCATATTTGTGCGTAAAAGGCCAGGTACAAACTGCTTGGAACTTTGGCGGAACAATGTTAAGCTTGTACCATGATAACTGAACTTACTACCGGACTTGGTGCCGGGCTTGCTAATGAAGAAATATCCCCTGTAAGCGAACAGGCTCACCTGCTGGTGCTTGATGATGAAAAAAACTACCTGCTGGTGCTTGAAGCATTGCTTAGCGATGCCGGGTACAAGGTAACCACCATCAATGACCCGGAAACCGCCCTGGCCTTTTTGGAGGAATCCGAGGTTGACGTGGTGCTTACGGACATGAAAATGCCCAAGCTTTCCGGCCGCGAGGTGCTGGAACACGTCAAAAAAAACTACCCCGGCGTGCCCGTGCTTATAATGACGGCCTTTGGCAGCATTGAAGGCGCGGTAGAGGCCATGAAGGTGGGGGCGTTTGACTACATAACCAAGCCCTTTGCCAATGACGACCTTTTGCTGTCGGTGAAAAACGCGGCGGAACTGGCCCGCGTGCACCGCCGGTACCGCCTGTTGAATGAAAATTTGCAAACCCGTTATGGCCTGCACCAGATAGTTGGGCAAAGCAAGGGCATAAAGGGCGTGCTTTCCATGATAGACCGCGCCGCCCCCAGCCGCAGCAACGTGCTGATAACCGGCGAAAGCGGCACCGGCAAGGAACTGGTGGCCCGGGCCATACACTTTGCTTCTCCGCGCAAGGACGGCCCCTTTATCAGCGTAAACTGCATGGCCCTTAACCCCGGCGTGCTGGAAAGTGAGCTGTTCGGGCATGAAAAAGGTTCCTTTACCGGCGCGGTTGCCATGCGCCGGGGGCGCTTTGAGCTGGCCAACCACGGCACCCTGTTTCTGGATGAAATTGGCGAGCTTTCCCCAGACACCCAAATAAAACTTTTGCGGGTGCTGCAAGAACGGCGGCTGGAACGGGTGGGCGGTTCAGAAGAAATACCCGTGGATATCCGCGTTGTTACCGCCACCAACAAAGACTTGCTGCAAGAGGTGGAAAAGGGCAACTTCCGTGAAGATTTGTATTACCGCCTGAATGTGGTGCACATAGCCCTGCCTCCCTTAAGGGAAAGGCGGGAAGATATACCCCTGCTTATTGTGCATTTTATTGAAAAATTTATTTCCGAAAACGGGCTGGATTCCAAACAGTTCAGCCCGGAGGCCATGGATTACCTGGCCGGTTATGAATGGCCCGGCAACATACGCCAGCTGGAAAATGTGGTTGAACGCTGCATGGTTATGACCCCGCGCCCGCTTATAGAGGTAACCGACCTGCCGCCGGAGCTGCGTGATGAGGAAACTCAGCTGAAAAGCGCGCTGGATTTTTTGCCGGTAAAACTTGACCTTGCCAAAACGCTGGACAAGCTGGAAGCCGCGCTTATACGCCGCGCCCTGGTGCAGGCCAATTTTGTTCAGGTAAAAGCGGCGGATTTATTGGGCATTTCCAAGGCCCTTATGCAGTACAAGCTGCAAAAGTACGGCATTACCGGCCACAAGGCCAAGTAGGGGTAAAACATGACAAAACCGCTTGAAGAACGCGCCTTGACTTTTGCCACCCGCCTTACGCGTGACGACGTGGCCGGTATTCTGGAAGCCCTTATAGACGGCCTTAAGGAAGGGGTTTTGCACGTGCAAAAAAGCGGTGAAAGCCTTGAAATGCCCGTGCCCCGCGTAATAGACCTTGAAGTGCGGGCCAGCGTGAAAAATGGCCAGGCCTGCCTTAGCGTGGAAACTTCCTGGCGGGAAAAACCCATTGAAGTGCAGGAAGAACCCACGGCCAAACCCAAGGCCAGCAAGAAAAAGGCGGAAGCCGCAGAAAAATTGGTGACAAAATCCGCAGCGGAATCCGCAGCAAAATCTGCGGCAAAATCCGTGGAAGCAGCCGCGCCCAAACCCAAGGCCCGTTCCAAAAAAGCGGCGGGGGCAAGCAGAACGGCAAGCAAGACAGCGGGCAAAGCGCTGGGCAAAACGGCAAGCAAAACAGTGGCCGGCACGGCAGCCCCGAGCGTAGCGCCCCCAAACGCGGCGGATGAAGCGGCCAAGCCCAAAGGGCGCAAGAAAAAAACGCCGGAGTGAGCATGTCTTTGCAGACCCCGCCTTGCGGGGTTTACCATAAAACTGGCGCGGCCCTTTTTGCGAGGGGCCGCGTTTTTTGTTGCCCAAAAAATTGTTGGCATTGCGCAACGGCCTCCAACGGCTTCACATCCGGAACCTGGCGAGGGGCCGCGGGGAAATCATTTCCCCGCGTGGGGTTCAGGGGCAAAGCCCCTGATCGCCGAAGGCATTCACAACGCGGATCGCCGAAGGCATTCACAACGCCGGGATCTCCGAAGGCATCCCCAGCACCGGTTTTATCTGGAAAGAATTGATGTATCTTGAGGCGCAAAGGTGTAAGCCACACGGCGGGATTTTTTGAAGTATATTATCCAGGCCAGGTACCCCGCCAGGCTCATAAGCACAACAAGCGCCGTCATAATTGAGATGGCGGTATATGTTATGGCCGGGTCGCCCCGCAGGGGCATTACGCCCAGCAGCGGTTTTACAAGGTGGTTCAGGGTGATGTATGCGCCCAGCGCCAGGTCAAGCCCCTTGGCCGCCACAAGGCCCTGGGCGAAGCGCGGCAGGCGGGGGGAACGCCTTACCAGAAGGTACAGGCAATAAAGGTTTGCCAGCAAAAACGCGGCCCCTATGCCCAAAAGGTAGGGCATGGCCTTGAAGTAACCGGCCAGAAGGTCTTGCCAGAATGTCACGGGGTGGTTTACTGCCAGTACCTCATTCATGGCCTGGGCCAGCAGTTGGGTGTCACTGCCCCCAAAGCCGCTGCCAAGTGAACTTAGCAAATTGACAACGCTGAACAAAAGGGAAGCGACAAAAAACATCAGCCAGCCGTTAAGGCCGGTAAGGCGCTGGCGTTCGGCCCTGTCCGCTTCGGCCAGCACCAGGTCAAGGCGTATGTTTTCCGCATTGGCCGGTTTGGCGATGCCGGGGGCAAAACCATAGGTAAGGGCCACCCGTTTGGATTTGCTGAAATAATAGATCCAGCCAAGGTCATAAAGCAGGCAAAACATAAAGACGCTCAGTTCCAGCGGGGCCAGCAGGGCATCAGCGGCAAGGCGCAGCATAAAGCTGGCGATAATGGCCGTTTTTCCATAAACGTTCGCCAGCAGCAGGGCGGCAAAAGACCCGAAAGTGGCGGCCAAAAAGGCCCAGTGGTGCGGGCCTGGCAAGGCGCCGCTTTCCAGCGCGCTCATAAGGGTAAAAACCAGGGCGTAAAACATGCCGCAAAGCGCCAAAAGATGGAAAGCCGCCAGCCAGCCGCTTATGCCGGTAAGGGTGTCCCGAAAACTTATTTCCCGCAGCAGGTGCTTTTCTTGCGCGGTAAGGAATTGGCCGTAAGCCGGCAAATCGCCTGTGGGAAGTTGTTCACCGGGTAGCTGCCCATTTTCATTAGTGCCTGTATCCATTCTTCTCGCTCTGTATTCTGTTTTTATTCCGAATAATTATAATTCACCGCTTGCAATTCGCCTGTTTGGCACTCGCTTGTTTGGAGTTCGCCTTCTCATAATTCGCCTGCTTATAATTCGTCGGGCATGTCCTGCAATTGCGCGTAGCTGAACACCGGGCCGTCAATGCAGACGTATTTTTCCCCGATGTTGCAGCGGCCGCAGATGCCTATGCCGCATTTCATGCGCCTTTCCAGCGTGGTTATGATCTGTTCCGGCTTGAAGCCCAGTTTTATCAGGGCCTGCAAGACGAATTTTATCATGATGGGTGGGCCGCAGGTTACGGCCACGGTGTTTTCCGGGTTGGGCTTCATGTCCAGCAGCACGTCCGGGATAAGGCCCACGCGGTGCGGCCAGCCCACGGTGGAACGGTCTATGGTAAGCACGGTGGACATGTCGCTGCGGTTCAGCCATTCGCTGGTTTCATAGGCAAAGGCCATGTCTTGCGGGGCCTTTGCGCCGTAAAGCAGGGTAATTACGCCGTAATCCTTGCGGTGGTCAAGCATGTACAGCAGCAGGGTGCGCAAGGGGGCCATGCCTATGCCGCCGCCAATGAACAAAATATTTTTGCCCTTCATGCTTTCATAGGGAAAGTGGTTGCCCAGGGGGCCGCGCACGCCCACTTTATCGCCGGGGCGCAGGCCGTGCAGGGCGCTGGTTACCTCACCCGCCCGCATTACGCTGAATTGCAGATGTTCCTTGCGCGTGGGCGGGGAATTTATAACAAAGGTGGATTCCCCCACGCCAAAGAGCGAAAGTTGGCCCACCTGGCCCGGTTCAAAGCTGAAATCGGCCATGGCCTTGTCATCATCCAGCACAACGCGGAAGGTTTTGATGTTCGGCGTTTCTTGAATAACTTCAACTACTGTGGCAACATGGGGCAAATAGGGGTTGTTATCTGGCATGGCCCTTCTCCTTGCGTTTCAACTGGGCCTTGGATTGGGGGCCTTTTTCTTTGTTTGGTTCCACGCGTGGCGGGGTAGAGCCGGTTGCGGCAGCTGGTGCCGCGTTTGGCGTTGCGACAGGTGTTGAGGCTGGCTCTACGCCAGGCACTGCGCCAGGTGCGTTTGGCGCGGCGCTTTGGGCAGTGGCCGAAACGTGGGCCGGGCTTGCGCCAGTGGCCTTGCCTGCTTCCTTGCCCGCTTCCACCGGGAATTTGCCCAGGGCCTTGCGCACAATGGCGCGTATGTCCACGGATGACGGGCAGCTTTTGATGCAGCGCCCGCAGCCGCAGCAGGCAATGCGCCCGTTGTGCAAAACCGGGTAATAGGAAAACTTGTGCCCAATCCGGTTGCGCAAACGCGCCGCCTTGGCGGAACGCGGGTTGTGGCCGCTGGCCTCCAGGGTGAAGCGGTTGCACATGCAGGCATCCCAGTTGCGCAGGCGGGTGCCTTCCTTGCCTTTGGCCTCGTCACTTATGTTGAAGCAGTAGCAGGTGGGGCAAAGGTTGGTGCAGGCCCGGCAGGAAAGGCAAAGGGCGGATTCTTGCCCCCAGAAGTCCAGGTCGGCGAAGGCCGCTTCAAGGGCCTTGGGAGCCGCACCCATATTTTCCGGGGCGGGGGCCAGGTTTTGCAGGGCTTGCAGGGCGGCTTGCCCGGCGGCCTCTGCGGTTTGGGCCTGTTGCGCTGTGCCTTCCTGCAACAAAGGGGAGGCAAGCAGGGCGGCCCCGGCTTCACTTGTGGGGGTAAGCAGGTAGCCTTCCGCCAGTTCATGCGCCAGCACATCCGCCCCTTCGGCGGATGCCGGGCCGCCGCCCACCCAGTGGCAGAAGCAGGTGTTCAGAATTTGCGAACAGGCCTTCACAACAAGCACGGTGTCGGCCCGGCGGCGCAGGTAGTATGGGTCTTTGGCTTTCCCTTCGGTGCCGCTGCCTTCATAGACCGGGTCAAAAATCAAAAAGCCCCGGGCATCGCAGGAAAGCAGGCCAAAGACCACGGTTTTGCCCTCGCTTTCCGGTTCCACCAAACTCAAGGTTTCCGCGCCGCCTTCGGTGCGGGCCTGCTTCCACTGGAATAGGGTTTCCGAACGCGGGAAGATTACCCGTTTGGCGGATTCCGTGGCCTTGCGCCGCAATTCCGGCTTGCAGCCCGGCTTGTAAGGCTCATAGACCACGGCGGGCACGGAACGCGCGCCGGGCTTGGGTTCTCCTTCCAACTGCGGGACAAAAAGCCGCGCGTTGGCCGCCAGTTCTTGCAGCCAGGCCTCAAGGGCGGAAAAGGGCAGGAATTTGCTTTGCATGGCTTACCACTCCTTTTCCTTTATTTTTTCTTCATTCACTTCAAATGTTTGCAGGGGCGGCACCGCTTCAGGGTCAAGCCCGGCGGCAAAGCCGAACAGTTCACCCACCCCGCGCCCGAAGGCCCGTTTGAACAGCCCCACGGGCAGGCCCACCGGGCAGGCCCGCTGGCATTCTCCACAGCCGGTGCAGCGCCCGGCCAGGTGGGTGGCGTGTATGACCTGAAAGAACATTTTGTCGGCAACCGTGTCCGTTTGACCAAGCCAGTGCGGGTCGCGGCTGCCGGCCACGCAATGGTCGCGGCACACGCAAAGCGGGCAGGCGTTGCGGCAGGCATAGCAGCGTATGCAGCGCGACATTTCCTTTTGCCAGAAGGCGGCCCGTTCTTCAACGGAAAGGGCCTCAAAGGCGGCCAGGTCGGAAAAGTCGTCCGCTTCCACAAAAGGTTTTCGGGCTATCCCGGCAAAGTAGTCATGCTGCACGGCATTGGGGTAAACGCAGCGTTTGCACTTGCCGGAAAGCACGGAATCCAGCGGCAGGCTGTATTCCGTGCCGGCCAGGGCTTGCAGCTTCAGGCTGCCGTCTTCCACCCGGCAGGCGGCAATTTCGCCCATTTCCAGGCCAGGTTCCAGCTCTTCCAGCTTGGCGGCCACGCCGGGCAAATCTACCACGCCGTCACAGGGGAAGCCTATTATCACCACGTCATCGCGGTTGATCAGGCCTTCCGCGACAAGCTGGACAACGGAACGGGAATCGCAGCCCTTTACCACTATGCCGACCTTGTGCCCCTTGTATTCCGGCAAAAACACCGCCGGGTTCTGCACGGCCAGCGGCCCGGCCATGAAGTTTTCCACATCTTCCGGCGCGCGCATGAACAGCGGCGCGCCGTGCAAGGCGTCCGGCCCCGGCCCCCAGCCTATGACCAGTTCCACCTTGGGCAGAACGTCCAGAATCATTTTTTTCAGCATGGGCAACATTATGGCCTCCCCCAGCCCTGCATAGGCCCAAGGGCGTGAATTTGAGCGGTAAATTCTGAAACCACCTGTTGCCAGCGCTGCCCTTCAGAGGCGGAAACCCAGGTGTATTCAAAGCGGCGCGGGTCTATGCCAAAGGCGGGCAGGGCGCGTTTAAACACTTCCAGCCGGCGGCGGGCGTAGAAGTTGCCTTCCGCGTAATGGCAGTCGCGCGGGTGGCAGCCGGAAACCAGCACCCCGTCCGCGCCGGAAAACAGCGCCTTGGCCACAAAAAGCGGGTTCACCCGGCCAGAGCAGGGCAGGCGTATGATGCGCAAGTCTGCCGGCTGGGTCATGCGGCCCACCCCGGCGGTATCTGCCCCGCCGTAGGAACACCAGTTGCAAAGGAAGCCCACTATGTTCAGGGGGCGTTCTTTCACCCCTTCAGCCTCAGGCCTTGTGATGTTGTGATCTAGAACTGACATAGGGCTTTGACCTCCGCCAGGATCTGGTTGTCTGTGAAGTGTGAAAGCTGAATGGCCCCTTGCGGGCAGGTGGCGTTGCACAACCCGCAGCCCTGGCATACGGCTTCTATGACCTCGGCCTTTTTCTCCCCGCGTATTTCCGCAGGGCGAATGGCCTGGAAGGGGCATACCTTCACGCATTTGCCGCAGCCTATGCAGCGTTTTATGTCTACCGCCGCGGTTTGCGGGTCATTTTCCAGCATATCGCGGGAAAGCAGGCCAATAACCTTGGCCGCCGCGGCACTGCCCTGGGCCACGGAAGAAGGGATATCCTTTAACCCCTGGCAGGCCCCGGCCAGGTACACCCCGGCGGTGTTGGTTTCCACCGGCTTCAGTTTGGGGTGCCCTTCCATGAAAAAGCCGTAGCTGTCGTAGGAAATGCGCAGTTTTTCCGCCAGCCGTGGCGCGCCTTCAGAGGCCTCGCCGCCCACGGCCAGCACCACAAGGTCTGCCTCCACTTCCACCTGTTCACCCAAAAGGGTATCCATGGCGCGCAGCACCAGCTTTTCTCCCTTGGGGTAGAGCATGGAAACGCGGCCCCGGATGTACTGCGCCCCGTATTCTTCCTGCACGCGGCGGGTAAATTCGTCATAACCCTTGCCGGGGCTGCGTATGTCCATGTAAAATACGTAGCTTTGCGAACCCGGTATATGGTCTTTGGTAAGTATGGCCTGCTTGGCCGTGTACATGCAGCAGAAGCCGGAACAGTAGGGGCGGCCCACAGATGCGTCACGTGAGCCAACGCACTGGATAAAGGCGATGTTTTTCGGTTCCTTCCCGTCCGAGGGGCGCTTGATGTGCCCGCCCGTGGGGCCGGAGGCTGAAAGAAGCCGTTCATATTGCAGCGAGGTTATTACGTCCGGGTAGCGCCCGCCGCCATATTCCTCATAACGCGTCCAGTCAAACAGGTCATAACCCGTGGCCGCCACAATGGCCCCCACGCGCTCGCTGACAATCTCGTCCTGCTGGGCGTAATCTATGGCCCCGGACGGGCAAATTTTGGCGCAGACCCCGCATTTTCCCTTAAGGAACTGGCGGCAGAAGGCCGGGTTTATGGTGGCCTTTTTGGGTATGGCCTGCGGGAAGGGGATATTTATGGCCGTGGTTGGCCCCATGCCTTCATTGAAGCGGTCAAAGGAGTTTTTTGAGGGGCATTTTTCCATGCACAGGCCGCAGCCCGTGCATTTTGACCAGTCCACATAGGCGGCTTTTTTGCGGATGCCCACGTCAAAGCTGCCCACGTAGCCGGAAACGGATTCCAGCTCGCTGTTGGTGTACAGGGTAATGCGTTCATGCTGGACAACATCCACCATGCGCGGGCCAAGGATGCAGCTTGAACAGTCCACCGTGGGGAAGGTTTTGTCCAGTTTGGACATTTTGCCGCCAATGGAAGGTTCCCGTTCCACCAAAATTACATCAAGCCCGGCTTCGGCGCAATCCAGCGCGGTTTGAATGCCCGCCACCCCGCCGCCCAGCACCAGCGTCTTTTTGGTGACCGGGAATTTTTTTGGGGTAAGCACTTTATCCAGCCGCAGCTTTTCCACCGCCATGCGCACCAGGTCTGTGGCCTTGGCGGTGTTGGCGTTTTTGTCCTTGCCTATCCACGAAACATGTTCGCGGATGTTGGCCATTTCAAACATATAACGGTTAAGCCCGGCCCTTTCCACCGTGCGGCGGAAGGTGGCCTCGTGCATGCGCGGGGTGCAGGAAGCCACCACCACGCCATCCAGGCTGTGGGTTTTTATGGAATCCACAATTTCCTGCTGGCCGGGTTCCGAACAGGTGTACATGGTGTCCGTGGCAAAGGCCACTTCGGGCATTTGCCTTGCCGCCGTCGCAACAGCGGCGCAATCCACGGTCGCGGCTATGTTGCTGCCGCAGTGGCAGATAAATACGCCTATGCGCATTGTTCACCCCCTGAAGCAGGTTTTTGGCCGGGGTTGCCGGTATTTGTCAGGCCTGGCGCCGGTTCCGGCATCAGGCTTGGCGTAGGTTTTGGCGCCGGTTCCGGGTTTACGGCCTGGCCCGGCGCCTGGTCTGGTGCATGTTCCGGGGCCTGTTTTTGAGCCTGTCCCTGAACCTGCTCTTGAGCCTGTTCCGGGCTTTGCCCCGCTTCTTGCCGGGCCTTGTAAAGGTTGTCCGCCGGGGGCTGGATGATGTGGGCCAGCAGTGACCGTGGGCTTACCGTAAGCTTGTCGAAACCCAGTTTGTATTCGTCAACTCCAAGCGCCAGGGCCAAAAGCTGGCTGTAATAGAACACCGGGATTTTGTGCTTTGTTTTGTTGGCCGCGTTGATCTGGCCCTGACGCAGGTCAAGGTTCATCTGGCACAGCGGGCAGGCGGCCACAATGGCTTGTGCCCCCAGTTCCGCTGCCAGGTCAAGAATGCGGCCGGAAAGGCGGCTTACCACGTCTGAACGCGGGATGCCGAAGGAGGCCCCGCAGCAGTCGGTTTTTAGCGGGAAGGGCAGCACTTCGGCCCCGGCGGCAGCCAAGAGCCTGTCCATGCTGACCGGGTTTTCCTCATTGTCAAAGCGCATGATCTTGGCCGGGCGGGTCATAAGGCAGCCGTAATAGGGGACAACCTTCAGCCCTTGCAGGGGGCGCGTGATTTTTGCGGCCAGTTCTTCCGGCGGGCACAGCTCATACACCGCCTGAAGCACGGATCGCACGGAATGCCGGGCCTTCAACGGGCGTTCCGTCAGGGCGTCCACCCCGGCTTTGAAGGCCGGGTCTTCCATGTGGTCAAGGGCCACGCGCAGATTTTTCAGGCAACTGGGGCAGGGGGTAAGCACATCTTCCAGCCCGGCCTTTTCCGCCTGGGCGAAGTTGCGGGCCGCGAGGGCCGCTGCCAGGTGGTGGTCAACCGTGTGGGCGGGGGTGGAACCGCAGCAGGTCCAGTCCGGTATTTCCACCAGCTCAATGCCCAAAGCGGCGCACAGGGCGCGGGTGGACTTTTCATATTCCGGTGAACTGCCTTCACCGGAACAGCCGGGGTAGTAGGCAAAACGGGCGCTGTTCATGGTTTGCCCCCTTTATTCCCGCTGCTTTTTTCCGCCGCCAGGTGTTTTTTTTCCGCGAAGCGGCGGAATATGGCATCCACTTCCCTGTGGCCTTCGGCCCGGTGCGGCACAAGTTTCAGCTTGCCCTTGCCCAGCATTTCCGGCGCAAGGGTGACGTCTGAAAAAAGACGGCCGGAAGAAAGCTTGTAAAGCAGCATGGTGCCAATTTCACTGGCCTTGCCGCCCCAGCTTACGGTCTTCAGGAAGGAATCTGCAAACAGGCGCATATTGCGCGCGGCCAGGCCGCTTCCCAGGCCTTCACGCCGGGACATGTGGCGGCAGATATCCATAATTTTTGCCACGTCAATGTTGTTTGGACATCGCGCCGTGCAGGTATCGCAAGAAGCGCAAAGCCAGATGGCCCGGCAGCGCAGCACGGTTTCCTTCTGGCCCAGTTGCAACAGGCGCATAATGCGGTTTACGGGGTAGTCATAGATAAAGGACATGGGGCACCCGGCGGCGCAATTGCCGCACTGGTAGCATTTGCTCAGGGTTTGCCCGCTTTCGCGCTCCAGCTGGCGCATAAATTCATTGTTCGCGGTTTTTTCCGGGTTCAGCGGGTTCATAACTGCCTGCCGTTTGAAATAACAGTGTTGTCTTCAGGCCCGTCCGCCTGGCGCGCGGGCCGTGGCAATTTCTCCATTCTGTATTTTGCGCCAATATGCAAAAAGAATCAAGCCCCAAAAGGGGCCTGAAAAATTTATGAGGCTTTTTTCATCCGTTTCAACCTTGTTATGCTGCGCCGGGCGGAAAACATAAGGAAAATTGGCCCGCTTATGAAAATAAGGGCCAGGGCTTGCAAGGCCAGGTATTTTTTCATATCCATAAGGGTTTTCAGCGGAAAGGGGTTGGGGTTCAAAAACAGGTACCAACCATAAAAAAGCAGCAGGGCGGCAAAAAACAGCCCGGCATAACCGGGGTCGCTTTTATAACGCCCGGTTACAGCGGCCAGCACAAGCGGGGTAAGCCGCCCCGCAAGGTAAGAGGCCAGCACAAAACCGCCGTAGGAAATAAGCATGGTCATCCACCATTGCGAACTGACGGCGAACAGGCCCGCGTAGGCCAGCCACAGCACTATCGCGCCAAACGCCGTGGCAAGGATCAATGAGGCCAGAAAGGGGAACACAAGGTTCGCAAGGTCGCTTAATACATTATTCATAGCGCTATTTCCTTAAAAACAGAAAAGATGTGAAAACAATACGATATAAAATATGCGGTAAAAACGTAAAAAACTATTCAAGCCGCACCCGGGCCAGGGCGGAACGCAAATAGGCCAGCACGGTTTGGGTTTTATCCGGGTCATGCAATAAAGAATCGAATACGGGCAGCACGATAAGCAGACGCCCGGCCACCACTTGTTGCAGGTAAGGCGCGGCGGTGACGCAGTTTGCCCCGCCCTTTACAGTGTTGAACCCGGCCGCGGCCAAAGCGTCCGGCCCAAAAAAAATGATAGCCCTGGCCTGCAAAAGGCTTAACCCGGCCTGAAAAAACGCGGGCTGCGGCACAAGCGCGGCGCTTGCCGGGGTTGCGGGTTCCGCCATAAAAGTGGCGGGCTGGGCGGCTGGCGGTATACGGCCGGATTGCGCGTCTTCCGATTCCGGGGCGGCTGGCGTGTCAGCTGGCGCGGCAGCGGGGTTTTGTTCCGGCAGGGCAAAGGGCCAAAATACACTGCTGCCCTTGCGCAGGCGCAACTGGGCGATAAGGCCCTTCAGGGCGGCGCTGCGTTCCGCCCCGGCTTCCGCGCCCAAGCCGCTAAGGTCAAGGCCCAGGTCGGCGTATGTCCAAAGCAGGGGGGCCGGTTTGCTGCGCTGCAAAAGGGCCTGCCAGGGGGCGGGCCAGTTTTCCGGCCGGGGCGCTTCCTGTTCCGGCCTTGGGGCTGCGGTTTTTTGCAGCCCCGCGCTTTCCGGCGTCTGGCCGTTCAGGCTTTGTGGGCTGTTTTGCGCGGCGGGCGGCGTTTGGCCGCCTGCCTGGGCCGCTACGTTTGCCTGGGCCGCTACGTTTGCCTGAAGCGCTGGCCGTTCATGGCTGTCTTGCCCGGCTTGGGGCATGTGCGGCGGAAGCGGCTTTGCGGGCTGTTGCGGGCGTTGCGCCGGCCTGGCGCTTGCGGCACCGGCCATTCCGGCAGGGGCGGCATTGGGCGCGGCCAGTGAGGGCAGCGCCGGTTCTTCCGCCAGCAGGCAGAACAGACCGGCATTGTGCCAGGGGCGCAGGGCGTCGGGCAAGGTTACCGGGTTAATAGCCAATCAACAATCCTCCAGGCGACATCGGCTTTGGGCAGGCTGGGCCAATTTTCTTCACGCCCGTCACGCCCGGCCAAAAATACCCGGTTGGTGTCCGACCCGAAGCCGGAACCGGGCACGCCAACCAGATTACCCACAATCAGGTCTGCGTTTTTACGTTGGAGCTTGGCGCGGGCGTTTTCTTCCAACTGGTTGGTTTCCGCCGCGAAACCAACCAGATATTGCCCGTTTTTTTTCGTTTTGCCAAGCGTGGCAAGTATGTCCGGGTTAAGGGTGAACTTTATGCTTATTTCTTCAGCCTTTCCAAGCTGTTGCAGGTTTTCTTTCTTGAATTTTTCCGGCCCCAGGGGTTCAGGAGAAAAATCCGCCACCGCCGCCGTGCATATGGCGTAATCCATACCCGGCCAGACGCTTTGGGCGGCTGCGAACATTTCTTTTGCGCCGGTAACGTCCACCCGGTTTATTTGCGCCGGCAGCCAGGGGCTGGCGGGCCCGCACAGGGCTGTCACTTCCGCCCCGCGCAGCCAGGCGGCAAGGGCCAGGGTTGCGCCCATAAGGCCGGTGGAATGGTTGCTCCAATAGCGCACGCCGTCCCACGCCTCTCGCGTGGGGCCAAGGGTGACAAGCATTTTTTTGCCCTGCAAATCTTGCGGGGCCAGCATTTTCAAAATATGCAGATAAATTTCGCGCAGGTCGGCCAGCTTTCCTTGCCCTTCTTCCCCGCAGGCCACTTTGCCGCTGCCGGGGCAGACAAAGACGTGCCCGCGTTCAAGCAATGTGGCACAATTGGCCCTTACGCCTTGCGAGGCCCACATGCGCGGGTTCATGGCCGGGGCGAAAAGTATGGGACGCGGAAAGGCCAGGGCCTGGGCGCAGACAATTTCATCCGCCATGCCGTGCGCAATGCGGGCCAGGGTTGTGGCCGTGGCCGGGGCCACCACAAAGGCGTCGGCTTCCGCGCCCGGCGCAAGGTGCACAAATTCTTCAACATCCACCAACGCGCCCGCGTGGGCCGCATCGCCCGGCCCCGGCAGGCCCGGTTCCGGCCGGAACATGGACGTGTACACCGCTTCCGCCCCCAGGGAACTGAAGCTTAAAGGCCGAATGAACTTGCAGGCCGCGTCTGTAAGGGAAACCGTGGCCCGCAGCCCGCCATGTACGCAGGCCCGCAGCAAATCCAGGGTCTTGTATGCGGAAATGGAACCGCACACCGCAAAATGCACTTTTTTGCCGCTGAACCATTTGGGGGTGAAGTAGCTTTCAATATCCGGCATGTTTGGCTCCGCTTCAAGACTGGTTATTCCGGGCTGGCCTGTTTCGGCCTGGCTTGCGGCGCTTCATTCACCAGCGCGCCCGCGTGGGCCGCTGGGTATTCAGCACTGAAACGCCAGGGGGGCAGAACTGCCCCCCTGTTGCCAATACGTAATGATTAAATAGATAAACAGTAAAAGCAAGCGAAAAATGCGCGGCTGCCAGGCGGATTAATTGCTCTGGCTGAAGCCGCCGGGCTGGTAAACCTCAACCCCGCCGCCGGATGAACCGGCCGGGGCTTGCGCCGGGGCCACGGGGGCCGCTACGGGCGGGCGGAAGGTGGCATCGCCCTGTTGCAGTTTGGCGGTTACAAAAATGCGCATTTCAGTGGAAAAACCGTCATAAATATAGATGGTGCAAAAGCGATCCGGCTTGTCAAAAACCAGTATGGTGTGGGTGGAACGCAGGGCGGAACGCAAGGTCCAGCCGTCACGCGTCATATGGGTGCCCATTACAGCGGCCAAAGAACCAACTTCCACCCGGCCCTTGTAAAGCTGCATGCCGGTTTTCAAGCCGCCCGGCGCATAGGTGACAGCGGTGTTGCCGCTATCCGGGTCCATGGCGCTGGGGATGGGCACATCGTTAAATTCCCCGTAATAGGGATCCGGGCGGGCGGCCTGCTGGGAAGAAGAAAAAGGGTTGCTGCACCCGGCCAGGGCCAGCAGCATGCAGGCGCAAAGCAGGTAACGGAGCTTGTTTGAAATTTTTGGCATGGGCTTCTCCTGATCTTGTATGTTTTCTTATTTTTTACGGCAGCGGATTTGTTAAACAGTTTTTTGTTACCCTTGGCAAAAGTTGAGATTTAGTCAAGAGTTTTTTTAGATATATTTTTGAAGGGGAGCCCAATGCCCGATAACCGCATTTTTTGCTTGCCAAAGCTGCGTAAAGTCTGCAAATTGAACTTTCCGCCTTGCTTGGCTATTCTGCCCGGAAGGCGCAGAATATGAAATATTATGGATAAATGTACAGGAGCAGATATGTTTGAAAATTGTACGCCAGATTTTGCCAAATGCGGGGGCCTGGTGCCGGTTATCGCCCAAAGCGCCGCCAGCGGGGCCGTGCTTATGCTGGCCTATATGAATGAAGAAGCCTGGAAGCTTACCCTGCAAAGCGGCGAGGCCCATTACTGGAGCCGCAGCCGCCAAAGCATATGGCACAAGGGGGAAAGTTCCGGCCATGTGCAAAAGGTTAAAGGCATCCGCATGGATTGCGATAACGACACTGTGCTGCTGCTGGTGGAACAACTGGGCGGGGCCGCCTGCCATGAAGGGTATGAAAGTTGCTTCTTCCGTGAACTTTGCGATAACGGCGAAGGCGCGCCCCGCATTTGCAGCCCCAAAATGTTCGACCCCAAGGAGGTCTATAAAAAATGAACGGTCAGGTTTTGAAAATAGGCATTCCCAAAGGTTCGCTTGAAGAGCCGACCATTGCGCTTTTCGCCAAATCCGGCTGGCGCATCACCACGCGCAGCCGCAACTACTTCCCGGAAGTGAACGATATTGAGCTGGCCGTGCGCCTGTGCCGCCCGCAGGAAGTGCCGCGCTATGTGGCCGACGGCGTGCTGGATGCCGGGCTTACCGGCAAGGACTGGATAATGGAAAGCGGCGGCCTGGTGCAGCATGTAAGCGACCTTGTCTATTCCAAGGTAAGCAACAGCCCGGCCCGCTGGGTGCTGGCCGTGGCCGGGGATTCCCCCTACCAGAAGCCGGAAGACCTGGCCGGAAAGCGCGTGGCCACAGAAATTATGGGCCTGACCGAACGCTATTTCAAAGAAAAAAATATCCCGGTAAAAGTTGAATATTCCTGGGGCGCTACAGAGGCAAAAGTGGTGGAAGGCCTGGCGGACGCCATTGTGGAAGTGACGGAAACCGGCAGCACCATCCGCGCCCACGGCTTGCGCGTAATAGACGACGTGCTGGTTACCAACACCCAGCTTATAGCCTGCCCCGCCTCCTGGGCCGACCCGTGGAAGCGCCGCAAGATAGAACAGATAAACCTGCTGCTGCAAGGGGCCTTGCGGGCGGAATCTCTGGTGGGCCTTAAAATGAACGTGCACAGTTCAAAGCTTGCCAAGGTGCTGGAAATATTGCCGTCCTTAAATTCCCCCACCATTTCCGGCTTGCAGGACAGCGGCTGGCAGGCGCTGGAAGTTATTGTCACCACCAACGTGGTGCGCGACCTTATCCCCCGTTTGGTGGAAGGCGGCGCGGAAGGCATAATAGAATACCCGCTGAATAAAGTAATATAGCCAATTATGACCATTGTTTGCGGCCTTGTCGGGGCCAACCCGCAATATAGCTTTAGCCCGCGCATGCACAATGCCGCCTTTCGGCATTGCGGACTGGACGGGCGGTATGAGCTGTGGCCCGTACCCCAAAATACCGGGGGCGCGGGTGAAAGCGGCGGAAACTGTGAAGCCGGGGGCGGGCCAGATGGTTCCGCCCCCGGCCTTGACGCGTGCTCCGGCCCTGACGCGTGCTCCGGTTTTGGCGCGTGTCCCGGTTCTGGCGCTGGTTCCGGCCCTGGACTTGCCTCTGGCCCCGGTTCTGACGCTGGCGTGGCCCCCGGCACGGGTTTGGAAGCCTTCATCCGGCGTTTCCGGGCGGAAGGGGAAGAAGGCCGGCGCGGAGCCAGCGTGACCATTCCATACAAGGAAGCGGTTATTCCGCTGCTGGACGGGCTTACGGAACAGGCCAGAAGCGCCGGGGCCGTGAACACGCTTTTTTGGAAAAACGGCGAACTTTGGGGCGACAACACCGATAGCTACGGTTTTTTGTGGCCTGTGCGCGGGCGGAATTTCCGCAAGGTTCTGTTGCTGGGCAGCGGCGGCGCGGCGCGTGGCGTCCTGGCTGCTTTGGCCGCTTTGGCCGCCTTGCCCCTTTTGCCGCCCATTTTACCACCCATTTTGCCGGCTGGCGCTGAAGGCCAAACGTGCCCGCTGCGCGCGCCCCAAATCTTCATAAGCGGAAGGACGCTTGAACGCTCCATGGCCCTGGCTTCGGCCTTCCCGCAGCTTGAAGCGCGTCTGGAAGTCTTGCCCTGGGAAGAGCGCGCGGCGTTTTTTACCCGTCTTGCGCCGCAAGATGAGGTTTTAGTGGTAAACGCCACCCCGCTGGGCATGTCCGGGCATTTTGCAGGCGAAAGCCCTCTGCCGGGTGACGTGTGGGCGCTGGCCCCGCGCCCGGCAAAGATTACCGCCTATGACCTGGTCTATGCCCCGGCGGAACGCCCGTTTTTAAAAAACGCGGCCCTGGCCGGGTGCGCCTGCGTGGATGGCCTTTTTATGCTGGCGGCCCAGGCGGCCCGGCAGTTCGCCATTTGGACGGGTTGCGAATTGCCGCCGGAATATTTTGTGGAGTTTTTGGCACAAAAGGGTAGTTGAAAACAGATCGTTACGGCATGAGATTTTTTGTCCTTTTGCAAAGTGCCAATTCCTGAACAGGGCCGTATCTTCAGACGTGATGGCATTTGCACGGGATGAAAGGCAATTCGGTAAAAGGCAAACGGGCCATTGCGCGGCAGCCTCAAAAACAGGTCAGACAAGTGGGGGGGACATGAAAAAATATTTCCGGGCAGGCTCCAGACGCGCCTTGCCCCTTGCGCTTTTTCTATTCCTGCTTTCTCCGCTCTTGCCGGTTCCGCCTTTTGCGCAAGGCCCTTTTGCGGCCGGGGCGGCATCCGCCGCCGGGGTAACAGGGTTGTTTGCCGAAGACACGCCCCTTTCAGAAATAATCTTTAAAATGCAGGCGGTCTACGGCAAAAGAACACCCCGCGCCTGGGGCGACCGCATGCCCGGCATTACCGGCAATTTGCCCAACCGCAACGGGTTGCCCGCCACACCGGCGGCCAATGTGCCCGCCCCGCCCCGGCGCATGGCCCTTACGCTGGATGCTTGCGGCGGGCCAAAAGGCCAGAGTTATGACCCGAAAATTATCGCCCTGCTGCGTGAACTGGAAATACCGGCGGCCATTTTTGTAACCAACAAATGGCTGGACAAAAACCGGGAAATAGCGGCGGAACTGGCCCAGGATCCGCTTTTTACGCTGGAGGCGCACGGGGTGCATCACCGCCCGGCTTCGGTAAACGGGCACAGTGAATACGAAGTGGTGGGCACCCGGTCTGTGAAGGAACTGGTGGAAGAGGTAGAGATGAATGCCCGGCGCATCCGCGATGATTACGGCAAGCGCCCGCGCTGGTTCCGTTCCGGCACGGCCTATTATGATGAAGTGGCGGTGGATGTGATAAGGGATTTGGGCTACAACATAGCCGGATTCACCGTTTCCGCAGATGAAGGGGCCAGCCTGCCGGCAGCCGCCGTTGCGGCCAAGCTGATAAAGGCCCCGGATGGAGCCATTTTGCTTTGCCACCTGAACAAACCCGCCAGCCAGACCGGCAAGGGTTTAAGCCAGGCTTTGCCCGCCCTTAAAAAAAGCGGGGTGCGGTTTGTACGGCTGGATGAAGCGCTTGCCGGTGGAAGACATTAGCAATACCTTCCGCTGACAATCTTGCGGGCGTTGCGTTTCGCTTTACAACGCCAGATTTCATCTGCCAGAGCATTTCATCTGGCCAGAGCATTTCATCCGGCCAGGGCATTTCATCTGGCCAGGGCATTTCATCTGGCCAGATAATTTCAATGACAAAAGGCTTTAGAAATTTCGTTTGACCTTTTCCTCAATACAGCAACCATCGTCACCCAGCGTGCATACGCAAACATTTTGCCCTTCACGTTCCTTGCCTTTCTGTTTGCCGCTCATTGCAAGGGGCTGAGTTTGGCGCTTGGCGTTTTGGTCAGGGGTCTTGGCCGAGGTATTCTTGTTAAGGAAGTCAAAAAATCCCATAAGCACATCTCCAAAGTTGCTGTTGCCGTAAATGCCGCCCGATTTAAAATTCCAGGCTTTTGGGCGTCCTGGGGAAGGGTATGACGTCACGTATATTGCTTATTCCGGTAAGCAGCATGAGCAGACGTTCAAAACCCAGGCCAAAACCGGCGTGCGGCGCTGTGCCGAAGCGGCGTAAATCAAGGTACCACCAATAATTTTCCAGGGGCTGGCCAAGTTCACGCAAGCGCGCTTCCAGCCTGTCCAAACGGTCTTCGCGCTGGCTGCCGCCAATCAGCTCACCAATGCGCGGCACCAGCAAATCCATGGCGGCCACTGTTTTGCCGTCATCGTTCTGGCGCATGTAAAAGGCTTTTATTTCTTTGGGGTAATCATGCACGGCCACCGGGCCGCCAAAATGTTCTTCTGAAAGGTAGCGTTCATGCTCGGTTTGCAAATCCAGCCCGAAGGCCACGGGAAATTCAAATTTGCGCGGGGCCTTTTGCAAAATTTCTATGGCCTCTGTGTAGCTTACGCGGGCAAAGGGCTTGTCGGCAATCTGCTGCAGGCGGGCCAAAAGGGTGTTGTCCACAAAGTTGTTGAACAGATCCAGATCCGCCCCGCAACGATCCAGCACCGCGCGGGTTACATGGCGGGTAAGGCCTTCACCCAGGTTCATCAAATCGCCCAGGTCGGCAAAGACCATTTCTGGTTCAATCATCCAAAATTCGGCGGCGTGGCGCGGGGTGTTGGAATTTTCCGCCCGGAAGGTGGGGCCAAAGGTGTAAACCCGGCCCAGGGCCATGGCCATGGCCTCTGCCTCCAACTGGCCGGAAACCGTAAGGTTGCATTCCCGCCCGAAAAAATCATCGGCATAAAAGGCGGCAAGGTCTGGTTTGCCGCCCGGCCCGGCCTTGGGCGCTTTTTCCGGCCCCAAAGTGGTCACGCGGAACATTTCACCCGCGCCCTCGCAGTCTGAACCTGTCAAAATGGGGCTGTGCACATAGTGGAAGCCCTGCGAGCGAAAATATTCATGCACCGCGAAGGAGGCTTCAGAGCGTATGCGGAACATGGCCCCGTATTTGTTGGTGCGCGGGCGCAAATGCGCGATGGTGCGCAAATATTCGTCAGAATGGCGCTTTTTCTGCAAGGGGTATTCCTGCTGATCCGCCCCGCCAATGACGTGCAGGCGGCGGGCCTTCAGTTCCCATTTCTGGCCCTTGCCCGGCGATTCAACCAAATCTCCCCACACGGCCACAGCGGCCCCGGTCTGGGCGCTGTCCATATCCAGCAGGGGCAGGCTGGCGGCGGCGCGCAAGACGTGCGTATTTTCACAAATATGTTCTACCAGCACCTGCAAATTTGCCAGGCAGGAACCGTCATTAATTTCAAGAAAGAAAAAATCTTTGGAATCCCGGCGTGTTCTAACCCAGCCGCGTACACATACGCCTATGCGCGCCGCTTGTGAGTTCAGCGCTTCGGCAACGGAAGAAAAGGCGTGGGCTTCAAAATCATGCACCTGAAAAGACATGGGACTTCCTTGGAATGTTGTTATATTACGCGGATAAGCGGCAAAAAACCGGCTTGCGCGCTTTTGTCTGTTCTAAAACCATACATGAAAAAACAAAAAAGTCAAATATTCACAAGGGCGGCGCGTGTTGGGCAAGGCCCGCCAATTCATGGATTTTTTGCAGGAAAAACTTGACTTTTTCGCTTCCCGGTTGGAAGGTTTACAAAATAAAACCATAAGTTGTAAGGTTATGCAAAAAGAAGAATTGTTAAGGCTTATAGAAGGACAGGCGCAGGCCTTTATCGCCTCTGTTGACGCAAACGGTTTCCCGGCGCTCAAGGCCATGTTGCCGCCCAGAGAGCATGAAGGTTTTGAGGTTTTTTATTTCACAACCAACACCTCTTCACGCCGGGTGGCCCAGTACCGGGCAAATCCCAAGGCCGCCATATATTTTTGTGATGCCGTGAATTTTAAAGGCGTTATGCTTACCGGCCACATGGAAGCGCTGGAAGATGCCGCCAGCAAACAGCGCATATGGCGGGAAGGCGACACCCTGTACTACCCCCTTGGCGTTACAGACCCGGATTATTGCGTGCTGCGCTTCACCGCTGAAACCGGACGGTTTTACAGCAATTTCAAGTCCACGGACTTTAAGGTGAAGGAATTGTAGATAGTGCCGTCAAAAAAATTATTTCACAACACTTTACCTTTAGGTGCTATATGAACTTTGAGCCTGCCGCGCCGGCTGCGCCTGATAACCTGGCCAGCCCCAAAGAACAAATTTCCCTTGGCGAACAAATTTCCCCTGGCGAACAAGTTTTCCCGCCTGATGCCCGCTTCAAAATCAGCCTTGACGCCTTGCTGAATGGCGGGGCCATTGATTGCCCAACCCACCGGGCCGGGCTGAAGGCCTTCGGGATATTGCCGGGCCTTGATGCATGGAAGGCTTTTTCCAGTTATTTGGCTCTGTTGCTTGGGGTTATATTCTGCCTGTGCGGGGTAATTTTCTTTTTTGCCTGGAACTGGCACGCCATGCCGCGCCTGCTGAAAATTGGCCTGGCCCTTGCGCTTGTGCCGGGTTTTGGGCTGGCCGGGCTGCTTACACACGGCAGGCGCAGTAACGCCGTATTCGGGCTTGGGCTGGGTGTAAGCCTGGGCGTGGCCCTGGCGGTGCTGGGGCAGGTTTATCAGGGCGGGGCCGGAGAAGTAGCCCTGCTGTTCACCTGGGCCGCTGCGTTGCTGCCCTTGCTGTTCATTTTTGGCGGTTCCGGGCTTTTTTTGCTGACATGGCTGGTTGGCAGCGCGGGTTACGCGCTTTGGCTGTTGCCGCTGGGCGGGCGAACTTTTTTGTTCCTTTTTTGCGCGGCGCAGCTTGCGGCCCTTGTGCTTTGGGAACTTGCCCAGGGCCTGAAAAAATTCCGGAAGCCCGGCCAGGCGGCATTGACGCAGGCGGAATCGGGCCAAAGGGAATCTGGCCAAACGGAATCTGGCCAAACGGAATTTGCCCGGGCGGAATTTGGCCAGACAGGATTTGCCGGGGCGGAAGCGAAAGGGCGGGTCTGGCCGCGGCAGGACGGGGCGGGCGCTGCATGGGTTGGCAGCCTTTTGTCTTTTGTTGTTCTATTTTCCGCTTCAGCGCAGGTTATTTTCTATATGGATGCCCAGGCGCTGGCTTTTTACGGCATATTGTTTGCCGTCTGCTTCTTTTTTTACTTGCGCGTAAAGCCGGATCTTTTTCCCCTTATTATAGCCCTGACAAGCCTGGCCTGTATTATTCTTTGGCGTTGCGGCATAAGCTGGCTGGAAACGGACACTGAACTTTTGGCCCTGTTCAAGCTGGCCCTTTTGCTTCTTGGCGTTTGCTATGTGATTCAACTGGTTGGGCGTTGCCTGAGGAACAGTTTGCAGGCAAGGGAATACAGCCGCGCCAGCCGCGCCGCGCCCGCGCAGGGCGATGACGCGGCAAAATCTGGCGGCAAGGCCCCCGGTGAAGCGCAACCCTTGCGTCAGGCTGAAAATGTATACAAGATGCCGGATGAACAGGTGCTGGACTGGCGAGAAGCTTTTGCCGAAGAAGCGGAAGACGCCGGCCAAGCCACCACATCGTTCACGCGGCGCTGCCTTGTTGGGGAGGCCATCAGCGCGTCCATGCCCTGGTATGTCCACGCCTGGCAGCTTGTTGTATCCTGGCTTTGCGTTGCCGACTTTGTGGCAGTTTTTGGGCTGTTTTTTGGGTCAAGCGGTGCTGCTGTGGCGCTTGTTCTTGGCTTGGCCATGCTTGTTGGCGGCGTGTGCGCGGCCCGCTCCGGCGGGTTATTCAGGCAGCACCTGGGCGCGGCCATGGTTTTTTGGGGGAGCTTGCCTTTTGCTGCGTTTTGTTATTTGTCGGGCAGCAATATCTGGTTTACCTGCCTGTTATATTTTACGGTCGCGTTTTTTGCCGTGCCGCTTTTTGCCGCGCGTTGCGGCCTGGCCTTGGGCATGATGTTCTGTTTTTATTCCGGCCTGCATAATTTGATTTCCTGGGATATTACCCTTGCGAGCGTCATGTACTACGCGCTATCCGCGCACTGCGCGGCCGCGTTGCTTGTTTGCGCGTTCTGGCCGGCTTTGTGCGTACGCGGTTTGAAAAAGTACCTTGTGCCGGCGGCCATTGGGGCCGTGTTGTATGTTGCCGAAATTCAATTTTTTGTTTTGTTTGATGAATTGCTTTCCATAGTTTTCAGGATGCAGCCGTATATTCACCCTGCGATTATGGGGTGGATTTTTCTTGCAGTTATGGCCCTGCATGAACTTTTCCGGCTTAAAAAAGCCGCAAATTCGCCCGCCCCGCAGCCCCGGCGGTATGACAGCCTGCTGTTTTTTGCGGCTTGCGCGGCCCTGGCTGTTGGCTTCTATTTTGTGCCGCGGCTGGCCTTTGCCCTGCTTCTTCTTGTGTTGGCCCGTAATTCGGGCAGCCGCGCGGCGCTGGTGGTGGCCGGACTTTATCTTGGCCTGCACATATTTTTTTGGTACTACAATTTGCAAGTCACCTTGCTGGTAAAATCCTTTTGCCTTTTGGGGGGCGGCGCGGTTCTGCTGCTTCTGTTTTTTGGCCTGTCTTTTACAGCCAAGCCTTCTGGCCCTGCATTTTCTGGCCCCGCACCTTCCGGGGGCCTACCTTCCGGGGCTGCACCTTCTGGGCCAGCGCCAATTGGCGCCTGGCTGCGCAGGTTCGGGGCTGGCGGCGCAAAGCCCGGCCTTGCGCCCGCAAAAGCCTGTCAAACGCCCGCACGCGCCCTTTCACGGCGCTTTTGGGCCATTGCCCTGGGGCTTTTTCTGGCGGTTTTTTCCGCGCTGTTTTTATATACGGCCCTGCAAAAGGAAGTGACCATCCGCAACGGGCGGGCCATTGCGTTGCAGCTTGCCCCGCGTGACCCGCGTTCTTTGATGCAGGGCGACTATATGCGGCTGGAATTTGCCATTGCGCCGGAAATAGAGGACATTGCGGCGGCGGTGGAGGACAATGCGCCGGAAGGCCGGTCTTACCTGCCGCAGCGCATTCTGCTGCGTCTTGCGCCGTTGCCCGGCAAGGGCCTTCCCAACCTGTACGGCAACCCGGTATTGGGCTTGCAGGCAGCGGGCCAGCCGGCGAATAGGGCAGCGGGCCAGACAGAAGACCAGCCGGCAAATATGGCAGCAGACAGGGCTACGGAAAAATTGCCGGAAAATCCGGGCGCGGCAACGGAGCCGGGCGCGGAAGACATTCTGCTGCTTTGCAAGGTGGACTATGACGGAAACGTTGTAATAGCCGGCGGGGCCTTCTTTTTTCAGGAAGGCACGGGCCATATCTATGAAGCTGCGCGTTATGCGGAACTTAAGGTAAACCGGCGGGGAGAAGCCATTATAACGCGCCTGCTGGACGCGGACGGCAAGGCCCTGGGGCCGGGGGAAAACCCGTAGCCGGCGCCCAACCCGCCATGCCTGAACAGGTTTGGACTGGCTCAGGCAGGCTCGGACTGGCGCGGATAGGCGCGGACAGGCTCGGAATATTTTATAAATAAAGAGGTAAGCATGTCGAATGAAATCTGCGTTCCCGCGCCCGGCCGCTGGGTGCCGAAAGTTGACCTGAGCGATATGGGCGAGCGGCTGGAAAATTCCATGCGGCGCATCTGCGGCATTGTGGGGGCGGATATATCCATGAATAACGGCCGCATGCGGGCCATGCGCGACAGCGCGGGCAATGCCCTGAATGAAAGCCTTTATGGAAGAGGCCCGTCATTCATGCGCCTGGGGCGCGGCCTGCTGGAATTTGGCGCGTTGGATCTGGGCAAGGGGGTGGACATAAAAGAACTGGCCGGAGAGGTGCTTTCCGAATTTTTCAAAGAAAGTAACGCGGCCTTTCAAACCGCCCGCGTGGCGCTTTATGCGGAAGCCCGCGATGTTATGCAGGCCTGGGGGCTGGATGCCGCGCAGCGCTCGCAAGCCCTGGACGCGGCGGAACGGGCCTTTCGCACCCCCGGGCAGGAAGATTTTACCCTTGAGGCCATGCCCCTTATAAAGGCCTGGGCCCCGCCCGTGGGTTCCGCCTGCCTTACCGGCTTTTTGGGAACAGCCCTGGCGTTTTTCATAACCCGCGTGCCGCACCTGGCCATTTTGGGCGGCTTCGGCATTGGCGGGGTTACCTACTACTTTGCCCGCAAACACCAGCAACACCGGGCCGTGCGCCTGCTGAACATGCTGCCGCGTAACCTCTACTCCATGCTGGCCCGGGAAATGAACAGCAATATCCAGCGCTACGCGGATATTATTAACACAGCGCGGGGATAAACGGCGTCAGGTTAAGGCCATTGGAGGCCGTTGCACAATGAGAATTTTTGTTCTTTTACAAGGAGTGCGAGTTCCGTGCGGAGGGAGTATATTCAAACATATATGACCTTCGCGCGGCCCCTGAAAAAATGGGGCACGACGCAGTAAAAGGGCAAAAAGGCCATTGTGCAATGGCCTTGGGTTAAGAATGCCTCCGGCGGGCAGGGCGCTGCCCTGCACCCGCGCGGGGAAATGATTTCCCCGCGACCCCTCGATAGGCTTTGTTGCTATAAATTCAGTGTGTTATTCGTTTGTGTTTCAAAGATTAAAGGCCACGGCTTGCGCCGTGGCCTTTGTTGTTTCAGTTTGAGCCCATTGCCAGGTTATATGCCCAAATAGGCCTTTCTTACATCTTCATTGGCAAGCAGGTTGGCCCCGGTATCGGCAAGGGTAATGCGCCCGTTTTCCATTACATAGCCATGGTGGGCTATTTTCAGGGCCTGATTGGCGTTTTGCTCCACCAAAAATACTGTGGTGCCGCGCTCGTTCAGGCTTTGGATGATGTCGAATATCTGGCGTATGATGATGGGCGCAAGGCCAAGGGAAGGTTCATCCAGCAGCAGCAGGCGGGGGCGGGCCATAAGGGCGCGTGAAATAGCCAGCATTTGCTGTTCCCCGCCGGAAAGGGTGCCGCCGGGCTGGCTGGCGCGTTGCAGCAAGATGGGGAACATGCTGAACATCATGTCCATATCCTGCTTTATGCCGCTTTTGTCGCGGCGCAGGTAGGCGCCCAGCTCCAGATTTTCCCGCACGGTAAGGTCTGGGAATATCAGGCGGCCTTCCGGCGACTGGCTTATGCCCATGCGCACAATGCGGTCCGGCTTCTGGTTTTGAATGGGGTTGCCGTCAAGCAAAATTTCCCCGCTGCGCACCGGCACGCCGCCGCAAATGGACATGAGCGTGGTGGATTTGCCCGCGCCGTTAGCCCCGACCAGGGTGACTATCTGGCCTTTTTCAATTTTTATGTCCACGTCCCACAGGGCGTGAATGTTGCCGTAAAAGGTATTTACCCCGCGCAGTTCAAGCATGGCTCACCCGTTAAATTCTTCGCCCAGGTAGGCTTTTATCACTTTGGGGTTGTTGGCGACCATTTGCGGGGTGCCAGAGGCGATTACGCAGCCGTATTCCATAACATAAACCCAGTCGGAAAGCGACATTACCATGTTCATGTCGTGCTCTATCAAAAGCACAGAAAGGTCAAATTCTTTGCGGATATTCAGGACAAGCTCTTTAAGTTCAAGCGTTTCTTGCGGGTTCATGCCTGCTGCCGGTTCATCAAGCAGCAGCATGAAAGGGTCTGTGGCCAGGGCGCGGGCTATTTCCAGCCGGCGTTGCTGCCCATAGGCCAGGTTGCGCGCGTCTTCCGCATAAAATTTGTGCAGGTTCAAATACTTCAAAAGCTGGTAACTGCGCTCAACCGTTTCCTCTTCTTCCCGCCGGGTTTTCGCGGTACGCAAAAGCGCGCCCGCAATGCCGCTTTCCGTGCGGCAATGCCGGGCCACCATCACGTTTTCCAGCACGGTCATGCCGGGGAAAAGGCGAATGTTCTGAAAGGTGCGGGCCATGCCCAACGCGGTTATTTCATGCGGTTTGCGGCGAGAAAGTTTTTGCGCCCGGCGCTGGTCTTCCCCATGTTTGCGCGGCAGGTGCAAAAGCACTTCCCCGGCTGTTGGGCGGTAAATGCTGGTTACGCAGTTGAAAAGCGTGGTCTTGCCCGCCCCGTTGGGGCCGATAAGGGCGGTTATTTCCCCTTCACGCACTTCAAGGTCTACATCTGTAAGGGCCAAAATGCCGCCAAAGCGCATGGTAACGCCCTGGGCCTGCAATACAGGTGGGCTGTTTCTGCGGTTCATGTCCGTTGCGGGGGTGGAAAAGGCTTCCATCAGGCGGCCCCCTTCACATTTGTCTGGGCGGACGCCGCGGCGGGGCTACCGGAGCTGCCGGCGCCTGAAGGGGAGCCGGGTTCCGCATCCGGGTCATTTATTTTCCAGATCTTGCGTTCCGGCTTAAGCAGGCCTTGCGGGCGGAAGACCATCATAAGCACCATGCTGGCCCCGAAGATAAGCATGCGGTATTCCGCGAAGCTGCGTAAAGATTCCGGCAGCAGCACAATGACAAAGGCCCCCAGAATTACCCCAAGGGTGGATCCAAGCCCGCCCAGCACCACCACGGAAAGTATGATGGCAGATTCCATAAAGGTAAAGCTGGCCGGGTGCACATAAGCGGTTTTGGCGGCAAAAAGCACCCCGCTGAAGCCCGCCCAGCAGGCCCCCAGCGCGAAGGCGCTAAGCTTGGCGAAGGTTTTGTCTATGCCCATGGCCTCGCAGGCTATTTCGTCTTCACGCAGGGCCATCCATGAACGGCCCAGGCGGGAATCGCGCAGGCGGCGCACCGCGAAAATGGTCAGTATAACCAGCAAAAAGGCCAGATAGTACATATAAAGGTTGTTCTGATCCGGCGTAAGTTGCAGGCCAAAAAAACCGGGCGGCGGGATTTTATCTATACCCTTGGCCCCCTGGGAAAGTTCTGTCCAGTTTTCCAGCACCAGGCGGACAATTTCTCCAAACCCCAAAGTAACAATCGCCAGATAGTCGCCGCGCAGGCGCAGCACCGGGAAGCCCAGCGCAAGCCCGAACACGGCGGCCAAAAGACCGGCCACCGGGAAAACGGCCCAGAAGCCCAAACCGTAATGGCTGTTCAAAATGGCGTAGGTATAGGCGCCTATGGCGTAAAAGGCCACATAGCCCAGCACCAGCAGGCCGGTTTGCCCCACCACTATATTCAGGCCAAGGCCAAGCACCACCCAAAGCAGGGCAAAGGTAAGCACGTTAAGCTGGTAGCTGTCGCCCAAAAAGGGCACGGCCGCAAAAAGCAGAAAAACCAGGGCCAGCGCGGCGTTGCGCCCGCGCCCCGGTGCGGCCAGGCCGCGCGTGAATTGCCCTATGGCCTGCTGGCGTCCGCCAAGGTAGACAACCCCGGCCCCAAAGGCCAGCAGGGCGCAAGCAAGGGGGAAGGTATTGTCGCCAAGCCAGGCGGCGCTGAAGATATTTTCTGCGGAACCGGCAAAAACAAGGTAGGCCAAAATGGCCAGGCCGGCCAAAAAGAACAGCCCGGCAACCATGGCTTGCCGCCAGCGGGTATTTTTAAGCAGCTGAAAAAGCCATGCCATGTCGGCATCTTCCGGGGTGATGTCCCCCTTGCGGGCCAGCATGAAGCGCCAGATAAAAGAAAGCAAAAAGCTGCCCAGCCCGACATAGACCACCTTGTGCAATTCAAATTGCACAGTGGCGGGCGTGGTGCTTGCATTTACCTTGATAGCCATAATGGGGAAGGTAAGCGCCATGAACCAGAGGCTGGTAAGTATGGATTTTACAAGCCCGCGCATAATCAGACCTTTTGGGTTTTGGGTTTGCCCAGAAGACCGGAGGGGCGTAAAATAAGAATGCCTATAAGAATGGCAAAGGTGAACACATCTTCATAATCTGAAGAAATGTAACCGGCCGCGAAGCTTTCACAACAGCCAAGCACCAGGCCGCCCAGCATGGCCCCGGGTATGGAGCCTATGCCGCCAAGCACGGCGGCGGTAAAGGCCTTTATGCCGGCCAAAAAGCCTATGCCGAAATTTATCACGTTCATGTGTGAGGCGATAAGCAGCCCGCCAATGGCCGCCAGGGCGGAACCTATGACAAAGGTGGCGGAAATGATGCGGTCGGCGTCAATGCCAAGCAGCATTGCCATTTTGCGGTTTTGGGCGGTGGCGCGCATGGCCTTGCCCAGGCGGGTATATTTTATGAACAGGGTAAGGCACACCATAAGCAGGGCGCTGGTAACAATGATCATAAAGCTGGATGAACCCAGAATGTGCGCTATTGGGTCAAGGAAGGCAAATTCCGGTATAAGGGCGGGGAAGCGCACAAACTGCTGGGTTTGGGCCAGAGCGACATAGTTTTGCAAAAAAATGGACATGCCTATGGCGCTGATAAGCGGAGAAAGGCGGCCCGCCCCGCGCAGGGGCTTGTAGGCGATTTTTTCCACCGTATAACTGTAGGCGGAACAGTAAATAACCGCCGCAAGCCCGGCCAGCACAAGAATGCCCACAGCCGGCAAGCCCAGCAGGCTAAGAAGCCCGGCGGCTATAAGGGCGGTAAAGGCCCCAATCATATAAATTTCGCCATGCGCGAAGTTGATTAGCTCTATAATGCCATATACCATGGTGTACCCAAGGGCAATAAGCGCATAGATGCTGCCCCTGGTAAGCCCGCTTACCAGAAGTTCACCCAGAGTTATCCAATCAAAATCTGCCATGCCGTAAATTCCTGTGGCCCGTTGCCCCGGTTCCTGAACCGCCGCGCAGCGTGAACTGGTTTGGATCGGTTTGAATCGGTTTGAATCGGGCTGGAAAACCGCCCTTGGCGGTGTTGCGCCAACAGGTTTTTGCCTTCCCTTGCGGCCAGGCGCTTGCGCGGCAGGCGTTGCATGAGCGGGAAGGCAAAAACCTTTGTTGGCGAATAAAGTTATTTCACTTCAACAAACTTGCCGTTTTTCACCTGAGACATGGCAAAGCCCACGCCTTCGGCGTCGCCCTTGGCGTCAAAGCGGATTTTGCCAAGCGGGGTTTCAACGTAGTCTTCACGCAAGATGTTCATGATCTTGGCGGTGTCGTCAACGCCGCCGGCCTTTTCAATGGCGTGGAACAGGGCCACGGTGGCGGCGTAGGCTTCAGCGTAATAACGGCCCGGTTCAGAGTTGAACATCTTTTTATGTTCTTCAACCGCGGTGATGTACATGGGTTCCTGAGAATTGTCTTTGGGGCCGGAAGCGTACACGCCTTCAGCATATTCACCGGCCAGGCGGATAAAGCTGTCCACCTTCACGCCGTCTTCAGAAATAAAGGGAATGTCGATGCGCTTTTTACGCATTTGGGTAACCAGCTTGGAGGCTTCCGGGTCATAGCCGCCAAAAACCACGGCGTCCGCGCCGGAGCTGCGCACCTTTTGGATAATGCCGGAATAGTCCACCGCGCCGGTGGTGATGCCTTCAAACAGCACCACTTCGGCCTTGCCGCTTTTTTCAATAAAGCCCTGCACAAATTCGGCGTAGCCTTTGCCGTAGTCGGCCTTGTCGTGCAGAATGGCCACTTTTTTGGCGTTAAGCTTGTTCAGCACAAAATCCGCGCCCAGCTTGGCCTGTTCATCGTCAGAGGCGATGGTGCGGAAGAAGGTGGGGTTTTCACCGGACTGCGTAAGGGCCGGGGCGGTAGCGGAAGGAGAAATAACCACTACCTTTGATTCCTTGTAAAGGGGCAGGGCGGCCTTGGTGGCGCCGGTGCAGGTGTGGCCTATAACCACTTTTACGCCGTCAGCCAGCAGTTTGGTGGCCGCGTTGGTGCCAAGTTCCGGCTTGCACTGGTCATCTTGCGTGAGAAGCACAAGTTTTTTACCGGCCAGGCCGCCTTTGGCGTTGTATTTGTCAACCAGTACCTTCACCGCGTTCACGGTGCCTATGCCGTAACCGGCCAGGTCGCCGCTGTGGGCGCCCGCAACGCCAATGGAAATTGTATCCGCCGCGAAAGAGGGCGCGGCAACGGCAAGGCTCAACAGGGCGGCCAGTGCCAGGGTGGAAAGACGTTTCATATAACCTCCCAAAAAAGGCTGGTTTAAAGATGACAGAAAGCGTGTTTGGACGGCGCGTAAGCATGCGAGCATGCGCATGCATGAACAGGGCGCCAGGGCGATTTCAACCCGGCCGCTGTTCCGCGCTGTACAGGCGAATGAGTAATCTGGCCGAAAAATTTGGCTTTGTCAATCCTTTCTTGCTACTGGCGCAAGGACGAAGGACGCGCGGCGCGCAGGGTTTTTCCCTTCCGGTTGCCAATATGACATTTCCGCTTTGAAATTGTCGCTTAACGGCGAGCAAAGCCCGCCTGCGACAATCTCGCGGGCGTTGTTGCGCTTCGCTTCACAACGCCAGAGCATTTTATCCGGATAGATAATTTCAATGACAGCATGCTCTAAATCCGCGCAAGGTGGTGTTTAGGGCGGTGTCTATGAAAGGCGCGTTCATTCCGGCGCTTTTTCCCATGCGCGTTCACTTTTCAGCACTTTTTTGCGCACGCCTTCCCAGGTATGGCGGGTAAGGGCGGAGCCTTCCATGCAATTCAGCATCTTGCGGTAAAGGGGCAAGGGGGCGGCAAAGGTAAGCTCATCTGTTTTCATATATTTGCGGGCGGAAGGGTCAAAGCCGCCCAGCACGGCGCATTCTTGCCCGCGTTGCTGATAGACCAGGGGCCAGGATATAATGTTGGTGCAGCCCGCGCCAAAGGGCGAGACCATCGCGTTGTGGCTGCCCGTGGCGTAACCGGCAAGGGAATGCAGGCCGGTAAGCGCTTCCGGCCGGACAAAAAACACCACTACCAGCGGGGTTTCACCATTTTGGAACTGATCCAGCGGTTTTATGACGCAATACTTCGCCGGGGGCGGGGGCGGGGCCACGTCATCCAAAAAGGCCCGCATGGCTTCGGGCGAGGGCATATAGTGTTCGCCCTCCATTGGGGTGCCCGGCACGCCGGTGGATACAAAATGCACGTTCCTTTCAAGATATGGTGCGTACATGCCGGAAAAGTACCCCCCGCCCATGCAGCCGCATTCTGTGGGGCTTACCCAGGCCGCGGTATGTTTTTTGCGGGCCAGCCAGATGTTGCCCATGATGCAGGAAAAAGAGCTGAAGATTTTTTTCCAGTCCAGCTGCCCGGCCTGTTCCTTTTCCCGGCTTATGGCTTCCCCGGGTTTTGGGCCGTAGCCTTCGGGCTTTTCATCGGTATAGTATACGCCAAAGGGGGCTTCATTGTGGCCCAAAAGTTCCAGCAACCTTTGGGTTTGGGCGTTCAGGCTTTCCATGGGCATGCTCCTGTGGTGTTTTGGGGTGGGGCACGGCTGCCTTGCAGCCACTCTGTTCAGTATGAGGCTATTGTGCAATGGCCTCTTAAAATGAATTACTCACCTTTTGGGGCATTGTCCAGAGTGTCAGCGCGGGTTTGTGAAGGGAGGCCATTGTGCAACGGCCTCGAAGGACAAGCCCGCGCTGGGCGCAAAAAAAATCCCCCTGCTGGACATGTCCGTCAGGGGGATTTTTTTGAAAAGCGTAAGGCGCTTTAGAAGGTGTAGCGCACGCCGGCGAAGATCTGGTGCATGTAAAGATTCTTGGCTTTGGCGTAGAAGGTGTCATAGGTGGCGCCGCCGTCAAAGGTGGCGGAACCGTCGCCGCTTCTTACCTTGCCAAGGCCTACAAAGCGGTAGCCAAAGTCAAGGGACCAGTTGGTGTCAATGTCATAACCCAGGCCAACGCCTACGTTCCAGGCAAAGTTGGTAACGGTTTTTGAAGATGCGGAGAAGTCCTGAGACACAACCGGGCCAGGCATGCCAGTAGCGCCCGCGCTAAGGTTGCCGCTGAATTTGGTGTTGATAAAGGCCGCGCCAAGGCCGCCGGTAAGGTACGGGGTGAACGCGGTGCCGGTGTCTATATCAAAATAGGCGTTGGCGAACAGGGTTTGAATGCCGTAGGTGGGCTTGCCGCTAAGCGTGGCGGTAATGCCGCCATCGGTAAAGGAACTGTTTTTGGTCTTTTTCACATCAGAGAATATGGCGTAGTCCAGTTCAAGGCGCAGGGGCACCTGGAAATTCTTTTTGAAGTTGTAACCAACAGCGAAAGACCCGCCAAAGGCGCTGTCATCAAAACTGCCCAGGTTTATCTTGTCTGTGTAGGCTGCCCCCGCATCGGTGCCGGAGCTGTGAAGTTTTATGGAGTCAACCTGTGTAAAACCGTAAACGAATTTGGGCGCGACATAAATGCCGGCCGGGTCGGCGAAGGCCACGGTGGGCACTGCCAGCATGGCAAGCAGGGCGCAGAGTGCTAAGGCTTTTTTCATGTCAGATATCCTTTGCTTTAGTTGTTGTTTAAGGGCGCGGCGATATCACCACGCGGGTATGGGTATAGACAGAAATTACCATACCATGTGTTATCCATACTGAAAAATAAGCGGTCTGTAAAGAACCTGGCGCAAAAAAATAATAGAGACCATTGCACAATGGCCTTTTTGCCCTTTTACTGCGTCGTGCTTCGTCCCGCGCGAAGGTCATATATGCTTGAATATACTCCCTCCGCACGGAACTCGCACTCCTTGTAAAAGAACAAAAATTCTCATTGTGCAATGGTCTCTAATAAAAATGCGG
>JAVBMP010000077.1:0-26019 GCA_031552315.1 Desulfovibrionaceae bacterium
GCTGGTGGGGAAAGAATTAGGCGGGAAAAATAAACCTTCCCACAACTCCATTACAAAAAGTTTGGGTGGAAAGGGGATGGGGGCGTGGGGGGGGGGGGGAACACACCCACAATTAAAGGTGTTTTTTGGCCTGAACCCCCCAAAAAAACCAAAACAAAAACGCAAATTTGAATATATTTGAGTTTTTGTGTTTGTGGGGGTGGCCCCCTCAAACCCCACCTTTCTCCGCGGCGCCCCCCCCCCCCCCCCCCCACGCCCCCATCCCCTTTCCACCCAAACTTTTTGTAATGGAGTTGTGGGAAGGTTTATTTTTCCCGCCTAATTCTTTCCCCACCAGCGCATGTCCGCGCCAATTTCTTCCAGCGGCAGCATAACAAGCGGCAGCCCCTTCAGCACTATTGGCCCCAAATCATTGTACAGCAACAGCTCCAGGCCTTCCGCGCCATGCCGTATGCCCAGCGCCTTGTAGTTTCTCTTGTGGTCGCAATTCATATATTCAGAATATTCCGCGTAAAATCCGGTTCCTTCAGGGTTACGCAACACCAGCCTGTCAAGCCATTGCCGCGCAACGGCCCAATTTTGTACCAGATGGCCGGAATATCCGGCCCGAAGCTGGATAATTTGTAGTCAAGCACCCGCACAATGGTTCCATGTTCCAGAATGCCGGCTTTTGTTCGCAGCTTACCGGGTTTGTGGTACACGGGCACATTATCTCCCGCCGCGAACAGCAGCTCGGCATTTTCCGCATAATCGCCAATGGGGCGGCAGCTTGTGCTTTGCACCCTGCCCTGCCGGTCGAAGCGCATCTGCCGGACAACTTCATACATGTTATCCGCGGGGTAGTAAGACTGCCAGAGTTTTTCGCACAGGTAGTATTGGCCGCCATCAAAGCACCAGCGTTCAGAATTGTAATATGGCCCGGTGCGGATTATAAATTCCAGCCTTTTCCGGCAAGGCAGAAAAATTGGCAGCGGGCCGGCACCCTTGCTGAAAAATACCCCTTCTTTATAGTTATCCGGCGCGGGCGGCAGCTTGTCGGCCGGGAACGGGGCGAACAGGGGTTGCCCGCGAGAATTTTTACGGTTCCAATCCACCAAAAAATGCAGAGTAGACCCGCTTGCCGCAGGGGTTGTCATCACAAAAAAATCCGGCTGGCCGTCAAAATCAATATCACCAACTTCAACAAAGGCCAGGGGCCAGTCTTCAAGCTTTTCATTCAGCGGCGCAACCGACACAAGGCCCCGCTCGCCCTTCCCGTCCTTCAGGAACAGCGTGCCGTTACTGTAGCGCAGTTCCATATCCGGCCATTTTTCCAGCGGATGAATTTCATTATTTTTTTCGAAAGAGATTGCCTGTATGCCGTCCGAAGCGGGAATGCCGTCAATATGCTGAAAATTCTCGTAAGACTTGGCAAGGAATGCGTAAAGCATGGCCTTGGCCAAAAACGCATCGCGCATGGCCCCGAACCATTCTTTGCATGTCCGCGGCGCGGCCTGCCGGGCTGACGCGTCAAACAGCAAAAAACCTTCGGCAAAAGACGCAAGTTCCCAATACGGAAGCCGGGGTTTTGCTGCCCTCAAATCCTCAAGGCTTACATCAACAGTATAGGTATCGCTCCACCAGGGGGAAACCATATATGGTTCAAAATGCAGGCGAATCCCATCCGGCAACACAGTAAATATGTTAAAAGACGCTTCCGCGACTTCCGTGCCCGCATACACAGATTTTTCAGATAGCTCATCCATCAGACAAAGCTTGGCCCGGGCCACGCGGGAAAACTGTATAAGGGCCTGACTGTGGTCTTCAAAAAGGTCTTTCAGGTATAGCGCTTCACCGGTTTTGCGGTCATAGTTCGCGCTTTCCAGTGTTATCATCCCATGAGCGCCGCCGGTGTGTTCCCAGGCGTTCCACAAAATGGACACCACCCGCTTTGAAGGGGCCGTGGCTTCCGGGGTAATAAAAAGTTCATATGCGGTGGGCGCATCCGGCCTGATTTCCTTGTCTCTCTCTATGGCCTCACTGCTCATATTTTCTTCCATAAAAAACTGAACCCATTCTTTGACAAAAGCCGCGCATTCCCTGTCCGCCCTGTCAATACCCGTAACAGGCCAAGAGGCCTTCATTTCCAGGCGTTCATCATGCCGGGACACTGTTTTCAGCGGGAAGGCGGCCTGCCCTTGCCGGGGAAGTTCTATACTCAACATAATCAGAAGTAAAAAAACAAATATAATATTAGGCCATTGCGCAATGGTTCCAATCTGGGGCTGTCTGGTATGAAACGCCGGCATAATCATATCCCTTATCAATTACTGTGAGGCCATTGCGCAACGGCCTCCTATACAAACATTTTTGCCGGGTGACCGGCCTTTGCGGCAAAAATACAACATACCTTACCCGCTTGCAATCCCCTTTGAAATGCCATACAAGAAAGGGCGCGCCGGTTTGGCCGGGCAAAAAAAATCAACGTGTTCAACCCCGCCTTGCGCGGTACGGGAACTGCAAATATGTTCGGTATAGGTTCCGCGGAATTTCTTCTTATACTCATTGTCGCCCTGGTGGTGCTGGGGCCTGACCACTTGCCCAAAATTGTGCGCACCTTCAGTAAGGTACGGTCTGAATTTCGCAAGGTATCCACAGACTTGCAACGCGCCATCAATGTAGAGGCCCAGTTGGAAGATGTGATAAAACCGCAAAAAAAGAAGAGCAGCTCCGCTCAAGGCAAAACCGGCGGCAAAACAGCGGCGAAAACGGACGCGAAACCAAAGGCGGAAGCCAACGCGAAGCCGGAAGACAAGCCAAAAGAAGACAAACCAAAAGCAGCGGATGCGGCAGCGGCCCCGGAAACAGCCACGGAAGCGGCCACGGCAACATCCACGGCAGCGGCCCCGGAAGCAGCCCGGCAAACCACGGCGGGCGCAAACCCCGCCCCGGAAGCAAAAGCGGAAGCGCCAACCATCTCTGAACCCCTGCCCCTGTACGAATCGGAAAAAAACCGCTTACGGCGGGAAAGCGAACAGGCGGCAAAAATGGCCGCCCCCGCAGCCGAGCAGGAAAACGCGGAGGGGGAAAAACATGGCTGAGAACAAAAAAACTCCGTCTGGAGCAAGCCCCACGCTCAGCCTTGAAGGCCAACCCGATGCCCACGCCCAACGCCTTATGGCCATGAACGCAGCCACTCCTTTTGTGGATGATGACCCGGCACCCGCGCCGGAACAGCCCGCGCAGCCGGGACAAACAGACCCGCCGGAACAACCCGCGCGGCCGGAACAGGCCGATGCCCTGTCGGCGGAATCCCAAAAGGCGCCGGAATCCCACGCGGCAGAAGACGCGCCGGGCGCAAAAAATGCGCCGGGCGCAAAAAATGCAACGGACATAAAAGATGCACCGGACGCGGCAAGCCCCGAGAAAAACGACCCAAAGAACGCCGAAAACGCAGACGGCAACAGCGAAGACGCAGATGACGATGCGGACGGCGACGATGATGACGGCGCAGAAGACGAAGAAGATGAAGAACCGGAAGGACTTACCCTGCGTGACCACCTGCGTGAACTGCGCTCCCGCGTAACCCGCGCGGGCATTGCCCTGGTCATAGGTTTTCTGGCTTGCTTTACTGTTGTTGAAAAGCTGCATTACTATATATTTCTGCCCCTTATAAACGTACTGCCCAAGGGCAGCAAAATTCAGTACATTGGCATGCCGGACGGCTTCCTGGTGCGGGTAAAAATCGCCTTCATCGCCGGGCTGTTCGCGGTAAGCCCTTATGTTTTCTACCAACTTTGGGCCTTTATTTCCCCCGGCCTTTATAAGGAAGAAAAGCGCTTCATCATCCCGGTGGCCTTTACGTCCGCCATCTGCTTCATGGGCGGCGCGGCCTTTTGTTACTTTATGGTCTTTCCCCTGGCCTTTGAATTTTTTATGGGCTATTCGGACGGGGTGTTTGAAAATATACCCGCCGCGCCGGAATATCTTGATTTCAGCCTCAAGCTGATTGTGGCCTTCGGCTGCATTTTTGAAATGCCGCTTTTTGTCTTTTTCCTGTCGCGCATGGGGCTGGTTACCGCCAAAACCCTGCGCCGCTTCCGCCGTTACGCGGTTGTGGGCATGTTCATAGTTGCCGCCATTCTTACCCCGCCGGACGTCTATTCCCAAATGCTTATGGCCGGGCCGATGATTCTGCTTTATGAACTGAGCATCCTTGTGGCCTGGGTTTTCGGCAAAAAACCCAAAGAGCCGGAAAAGGAAGCGGACGAAGAAGAAGCGCCGGACGAAAATCCGGAAACCGAACAGGCGGAAAACGGGGAAACCGGCGCTGAAGCTGCGGAAAAGAATTGATATTCAAAAACTTGTTCGCGCAAGGCATGTTATTGTGAATTGCTATGGACTACGCGTCCAAAGTATTGTACTTTATTTGAAGCCTGTTCCCTGACGGCCCATAACCCATAACCAGCGGAGTGGCAAAATGGCCGCGCGTTTTTATACCCTGAACCGGGAAACCAAAGAAACCTCAATATCCCTTAGCCTTACATTGGAAGGGGAAAGCAGGGTGCAGGCGGACACCGGCTTCGGCATGGCAGACCACATGCTTACCCTGCTGGCCTTTTGGGCCGGTTTTGACCTGAACCTTGAATGCCGTGGCGATTTGCAGGTAGACGCCCACCACACGGTGGAAGATGTGTTCTACTGCCTGGGGCAGGCCCTTTTCAACGCGCTGGGCGACCGCAAGGGCATTGAACGCACCGCCTTCGCCAAGGTGCCCATGGATGAAGCCCTGGCAGAGGTCTGCCTTGACCTTTCCGGCCGTCCTTACCTGGTTTTTAACGGCGCAACGCTTTTGCCCCCGCAAATAGCCGGGGAGGAACGCGACCTGTGGCGTGAGGCCTTGCGGGCCTTTTCCACCGGGGCAAAAATGAATTTGCATGTGAACCTGCTTTACGGGGAAAACGGGCATCACCTTCTGGAATCTGTTTTCAAGGGCCTGGGGCTGGCGTTGCGCCAGGCTGTAAAAATTTCTCGCAATACCATATCAAGCAGCAAAGGGAGCCTGGACTAATGTTAAAAAACTTTCAGCAACTCGGTATACTTACGGCCTGCATGCTGGCCCTTTTATTAAGCGCCTGCGCCGTGCCCGCCCAAAACCCCACCCCGCCAAGCTCGCAAAGCATTGGCGTGGCCGGTTTTACCCAGCCCAAAACCACTGCCGACATGCTGGCCGGTTATATGCCGGAAAATGTCAAGCCCATAAATCCGGAAATTTTTCCCCAGCTTGACACCCTGTTCATGACCGAACTTGGGCAAAATACCCAGCGTTCATACGTAAGCGCCAAACTGGCCAAAGATTGCCAAAACGGCCGCCAGGTCAAGGAAAACGCCCTTTCCTACTGGGCGGAAGTTGGCCGCTGCATGGGGGTTGACCTGCTGGTAGTGCCCCAACTTGTGTTCTGGCAAGAACGGGACGGCGGCAGCGCCGGGGTGGAAAGGCCCGCCGGCGTCACGGCGGATTTTTTCCTGATAGACGTAAAGCAAATCAGCCTGATTTCCCGTTCCCGTTATGACGAGGTGCAAAAAGACCTTTCAGCCAACCTTATGAACACCGGCAAATTCTTCCAGCGCGGCGGCAAATGGGTAACCGCCTATGAACTGGCGCAAGAAGCCATGCGCAAGGCGATAAAGGACTTCAGGCTGTGATTATTTTCCCCGCTTTGGATATAAAAGACGGCAAATGCGTGCGCCTGCGCCAGGGCCGGGCCGGTGAAAGCATAATCTTCAGCGACAACCCGGTGGAAATGGCCCTGCGTTGGCAAAACGCCGGGGCCGAATGGCTGCACCTTATAGACCTGGACGGGGCCTTTGACGGCAAACCCGTCAACTTGCCGCTTATTGAAAAAATCTGCTCCAGCCTTGCCATACCCGTGCAAATGGGCGGCGGGGTAAGGGATTTGAAAACCGCCGCCCACTACCTGAAGGCCGGGGTAAAACGCCTTATAATCGGCACCATGGCCTTGGAACAGCCGGATCTTTATGAAGAAATATGCCGCGCCTTCCCCCGCCGGGTGGGCGTTTCACTGGATGCGGAAAATGGCCGCTTGAAGAGCAAGGGCTGGGTTGAAGATTCCGGCCTTACCATAAAAGACGTGCTGCCCCGTCTTGAAAGTTGCGGCACGGCCTTCATCATCTATACAGACATTTCCCGCGACGGCATGCAAAACGGCATAAATTATGAAGCAGTGCGCGACCTTGTGCAAAGCACCGTCATCCCGGTCATCGCGGCGGGCGGCGTGCACAGTCTGGCAGACATAAAACAGCTTTACCCCCTAAGCAAGCCCGCGCCCAATGGCGGGTCGCTGCAAGGGGCCATAAGCGGGCGGGCCATTTATGAAGGCACGCTTTCCCTGCCGGAAGCCCTGGCCTGGCTGAATGAACAGAAATAACCATGAACTTCCGGCCCACGGCGGCATGATCTATGCCACCGCGGCCCGCCTGGGCCTGCGGGTGGAAGATATTCTGGACTTCAGCTGCAACGGCCACATTTTCGCGCGGGGCATAACCAAAGCCCTGTTTGCGGAAACGCCTTATGAATTTGACCACTACCCAGACAGTTCCTGTTCAAGCCTGCGCGCCGCCATAGCTTCCCATGAAGGGCTGGACGGCGCGCAGGTTTTGCCGGGCAACGGTTCGGCAGATCTTATCTGGCTGCTGCTTGCCGCGCTTGCCCCCCGCCGCGTGCTCTGCCTTGGCCCGGCCTTTTCGGAATATGTAAAGGCCTGTGAGGCCCTGGGCATAAGCTGCACCGTGCTGCCCACCAGCCCGGAACAAGGTTTTGCCTGTTCCACACCAGAACTGGCGGCCCTTTATAATACGGATGCGGATCTGGTAATAATTTGCAGCCCCAACAACCCCGGCGGGCTGGCCTACCCCAACCTGCCCACCATTCTGGAAAGCGCCCGCGCCCCCTTCATATTGCTGGACTTGAGTTACCGCGACTTTCTTTTTGGCGAGGCGCTGTTCCCCCTGCACCGGCACAAGGCGTGTGAAAAATTTATCCGGCCGGGCGGCAGGCTTTTCACCCTGCACAGCTTCAGCAAGTTCTTTAACTGCCCCGGTCTGCGCCTGGGCTACCTTTGCGGGGACGGCAGAGAAATTGCCCGGCTGCAAAAACGCCAACCCCCCTGGACAGTAAACACCCAGGCCCAGCGGCTTGGTCAAAAATTTTTACAGCATATAAATGACTACCAGAACGCCCTGCCGGAACTGCGCCGCCAAAGCTACCTTTTGGGCGTTGAACTGCGCCGCCTTGGGCTTTTCCACCCGGAAGCGGTCATTGAAGGGCCGGGCTTCCTTACCTGCGGCCTGGCCGGTTTTTCCGCCGCCGCCGTGCAGGAAGCGCTTTTGCGCCGCCGCATCATGACGCGCAACTGCGACAACATACCCGGCATGCCGCCAGGCTGGCTGCGCATTCAGGCGCGGGAAGAAGCCGACAACGCCCGGCTGGTGGCGGCGCTTCAGGCTATTGCCCGGTAATTTTCCCCCTATTGCCTGCCTTCCTTTCACCCCTCACTCGTTTTCTCCAATAAAATCAGCGCAACTTGCTCCGGTAAAAATTTTTACACTTTTCTGCAAAAATTGCTTGCAAAGTCAAATTTTTTTACATATTGTCTGCCTGTCACGATATTGTTTTTGGGTTTGCTGTGTGGCAAACGGCAATATCATTTTTTAACAAGTTTTTTTAAGGAAGGTAACAACATGAAACGCATTCTTACAGTGCTGCTCGCCGCCACCATGATGCTCGGCGCGGTTGCTCAGGCCAATGCCGTTGAAGTGCGCGTAAAAGGCGCTTTCGACTTCGCGTTCGGCTGGTCCAACGGCATTCACGCCCAAAGCTACCCCATCTATGACAGCGTAAACCAGAACGAAGACGACTTCCTGGCTACCCAGCGCGTGCGCACCCAGGTTGAATTTATCGCGTCTGAAACCCTGCGCGGCGTGCTGCAGTTTGAAATAGGCAACATCGGCTGGGGCAAAAACAGCCCCCGCAACAACCGTCATGACGGCGGCAACATCGGCGGCCAGCTCAACACCGATGGCGTGAACATTGAAACCAAGCACGCCTACATTGACTGGTATGTGCCTGGCTTCTACAACGCTGAAGTCGGCAACGCCCTGCGCGTCCAGATGGGCCTGCAGTACCTTGCCCTGCCCAGCGAAACCTTCGGCAACCCGGTATTCGGCGCTGATGTGGCCGGCATTGTAACCAGCTACACCTTCAACAAAAACGTCGCCCTTACCGCTTTCTGGGCCCGCCCGTATGACGTGACCGAAAACATCACCACCGGCAACACCTTTGATGCCATGGATATGTTCGGCGTAATCATGCCCTTCACCTTTGAAAACTTCAACGTAACCCCGTGGTTCGTTTACAGCAGCATTGGCGGCGCCAGCCAGTATGGCACCTACTTCAATGACCCCACTGGCCACTTTGAAGCTGCTGACAACCTGAACGCCTACATCGGCGGTTTCGCTTCCAAGCTGACCCTGGGCGACTTCGCCTTCAAACTTGACGCCACCTACGGTTATGCCGACCGCGACAGAAGCGGCCTGGAAACCTCCGGCTGGATGGCTACCATGGCTATTGACTACAACAACCTTGGCTGGGGCACCCCCACCCTGTTCGGTTGGTACGCTTCCGGTGACGACGACCGCCGCGTTGCTGAACGCGGCCGCCTTGGCGGCCTGCCGGTTGTCGGTACCGACGACGGCTTCCTGCCCACCAGCTTCGGCTTCCCGGGCAACTACAGCATCAATGACGGCGGCATCGTAAGCAACAGCGGCATCGGCACCTGGGGCATCGGCTTCCAGATTGCTGACCTGAGCTTTGTGAAAGACCTTAGCCACGTTGTCCGCTTCGCCTACTACCGCGGCACCAACCACATCGACATGCTTGACGTCGCCGGTCTGGCCCTTGAAGGCGCCCAGCCCTTCCTGGAAAACGTTTACCTGACCACCTCCGACGCCGCCTATGAAGTAAACCTTGACAGCACCTACAACATCATGCCCGGCCTGGACATGGTTGTTGAACTCGGCTACGTCCACCTTGACCTGCAGAGCCGCAACCACTACAGCAAGTGGGATGACGACCTTGTAAGAAGCAATGCCTGGAAAGCCCAGATGATGTTCAAGTACCGCTTCTAATTCACGCTTCGGCCTGAATTGAGCCTATAAAAAAACGGGCGGATTTTTTCCGCCCGTTTTTTTTGCGTTAAACACTTGCCTTATATGCCTTGCTGGGGTTATTAGGTATGAGGTTATGTTGAAAGGACTTTATTCTGAATTTATTATGCTACAAGGCTGAGAAATTTGACCGGAATACCTGGCTTTCATTTTACGCCAGAGTCTGGGGCGGGGTGAACCGCTTGCCCCACACGGGTTCCGCCCATACACATGGGGCAAAGCCCTGGCGTTGAAGGCACTTGAAATGCAAAGCCCCCCGGTATTTACCGGCCAGTTTCAGCTTGTAACAAAGCGTGGCGCTCCGCCCGCCGCTCACCAGCTACAGAGGTAATGATAATGCCCGGCAAAGACCCTGTTTTGGATATAGATTTTGAAGAAGACATTCTGGAACTTACAGATATTGTAACCCCTTCCGCCAGTGTGAAAAAAAATTCCGCCGGTATGGATTTCGGGGCGGATCTTGATTCCCTGCTGGCCGATATCGGCATAGATTCCGGCGCGGTAAAACAAAAAATAGGTGTTGCCCCGGCCTCAAACCTTGGGGTAAACGGCAGATCGCCCTACCCGGCTGACGCGGCCTACCCCGGCAACCAGCCTGTTAATCCACCTGTCAATCCCAATGAAGAGCTGGACATGCCCGGGCTTAGCGACCTGGACAGCCTGCTGGCGCAGCTTGGCGCGGCCCCGGAAAAACCCGCCGTGCAACCGGCCCCCAAAATCCCGCCAACCCCGTTGGCAGATGACCTGGACGCCATGCCCGCCCAAAAAACCGCCCCGGCCCAAGCCGCAAAGCCCGCCCACGCGGAAATGTATGACCCGCAAGAAGAGGCCAACCTTGATATAAGCGGCATGCTGGCATCTTTGTTGACTGAAGACGATGCATCCGCGCCCATGCCGGGATCTGCCGTGCAAGGCATAATGCCTGAAACCCAAATGCAGCCCCTGCCGGAAATTCAAGCGGCCCCCCTGCCGGAGCCTGACGCCCCGGTCATCAGCTTAACGCCGGCCCCCCAGCCCGCGCCGGTGGCCCAACCCGCGCAAACGGTCGTCATTACCCAAGCGCCCCAGGCGCCCGTCCACCCCACGGCGGCGGAGCAGGCCCAAGCCGCGCCCGCGCCAGAAATTGAAGTTGCCCCGGCCCCGCAATCCGCCGCGCCGGTTGTTCCCCAAGCTGTTCCCCCGGCCGCAACGCCTTCTGCCGCGCCCGTCATTACCATTGAAGCGCCGCAGGCAAAGACCCAGCCGGCAACCCCATCGGCAGCCCAGCCGGCAACTCCAGCGGCTGTTGAATTGACTGTTCCGGGCAATAATGAACCCGGCCCGGTTATAACCATTACGGCCCCCGCGCCGGAAGCTCCCCAAAAAGTTCAAACCATGAAGCCTGTTTCTATCAACATAAATGCAGAAGATATTGTGGTGGAAGAATGCCCCGCCGACATCAACGCGCTGGACAACATTATTGATTCCGTGCTGGCGGCGGCCCCGGCTTCCGGCCCGGCCCCCAAGTCGCGCAGCGGCGCGGAAGGCGGCCCGGATTTTGACCTTGCATCTTTGCTGAAACAATTCGCCTCATTGCGTATGGACATGACCCAAACGCGTGAAGAAAGCGTAAAGCTGGCAACAGAGCTGGAAAAATTGCGCGCGGAAAATGAGGCCAAAAATGCGGAGCTGGAAAAATTCCAGGCGGAAAACGCCAAACAGGCTGCCGAAATAGCGGATCTTGCCCGTGAATTGAATGACTTCCGCACTACATTCAACAACATACAGGCCAAGGTGCATCTGGAAAACCTGCCCGATCATTTGAACAGCCTTACCGGCAACACGGAACGCCTGCAAAGCTCCATTTCCGCCAGCCGCAAGGAACAAAGCCAAATGCTTAAAGATATCGGTGCAATGCGGCAGGAACTTTCAAACCTGAAAGGCCAGTCCGGCGCTTCAACCAACACCATAGAGCAAATCAACAGCCTGTTCAGCATTTGTACAACGCTGGACAACAAGCTGGAACAGCAAACCGGCAGCGTGAATCAACTTAAAAAAGACCTTGCCGGTATAAGCGCGGATATGGAAAAGCAGGTCAGCGCGGCGGCCGCCAAGGTGCTGCGTGAAGAAATTGCCAACTTGGCTTCGGCCCTTGGTTAAGCCTTCCATATGCGGGAAAATATAGGCATAATCGCCGGGGGCGGGCAGTTCCCCTTCCTTATCGCGCGTGAACTTAAAGCCCAGTCCCTTGGGGTTGCGGTTTGCGGTTTTCATGGCCACACAGACCCGGCTTTGGAAGCGGAGGCCGATGCCTTTGCCATGCTCCATCTGGGGCAGGTGGGAAAGCTTCTGGATTTTTTCCATGCCAGCAAGGTAAGCAAGCTCTGCTTGGCCGGTGCCATCAACAAGCCCAAGGCCCTTTCATTGCGGCCGGATCTCAGGGCGGCCAAGCTTTTTTTCAAGCTGCGCAGCCGGAATACGGGCGGAGATGACGCCATTTTGCGCCTTATAGCCGAAGAATTGGCCCAGGACGGCTTTAGCGTGCTTAACCCGGCCAACCTGGTGCCCGGCCTGCGCGGCCCGGCTGGCGTGCTTACCAAACGCAAGCTGAGTGAAGACGACCTTAAAGACCTGCGTTACGCCTGGCCAATTGGCAAAATGCTTGGCCAGGCGGATATAGGCCAATGCCTGGTTGTGCATCAGGGCATGGTAGCCGCGGTGGAAGCGCTTGAAGGCACAGACGCCACCCTGCGGCGCGGCGCGGAACTTGCCGGGCCAGGCTGCCTTGCGCTTAAAACCTTCAAACCCGGACAGGATGAAAGGCTGGATATGCCCAGCATAGGCCTGCAAACAATAAATTTGCTTGTTGAATTAAAATATTCCTGCCTGGCCTATGAAGCCGGAAACACCCTGTTTTTTGACCGGGAAGCGGCCATTCAGGAAGCTGATAAACATAAATTGTCTATTATCGGTGTAACGCCAGACTACTTATAGTTAGTACCCACGAGAGACCATTACACAATGGCCTTTTTGCCCTTTTACTGCGTCGTACTTCATCCCGCGTGAAGCTCATATCTGTTTGAATATACTCCCTCCGCACAGAGCCACGTGACAGAGGCACTCCTTGTAAAAAACAAAAAATCTCATTGCGCAATGGTCTCTATAGTTGCTACCCACAAAGTCCTTTCAAAGAATATTGCCTCATTTCAATCATAAATTGCGATGCCACGCGCCACCGCACCCTGCCGACCTGCCTATTAACGGCCAAGGCTTCGCGCATCCGCCCGTAGTATTCCGTCTGGCCGGGCTGGGTAATCAACCCGGTGGGAACCACCCCCCTCAAACCGCGACCTGATGCGGGGATGCAAGGGGCGGCTAGCCCCTGCCGTAGGGGGAGATGCAAGAGGGGGGCAACGCTGCCCCCCTCTTCGCCCCCCGCCGGGCAGGCGGCCCACCTGCGGTCAGGGAAAAACCACAAAAAACTAAAAACACCTCCAGCCAACGGGCAACGCCCCAAGCAACCTCCAGCCACCCACCCCTCCGCTGAACAAACCGCAACCCCTTCAGCCAGCGGCATTCCCAAGATCACCCCGCGCCATATTCGCATTGTAATAGGCCGGGTTGCCGCTAACTTCCTCACCCAGCCAGTCCGGGCGCTCAAATTCTTGATCCGGGCTTTGCAATTCAACTTCCGCTACAAACAGCCCCGCGTTATCACCAAAAAATTCGTCAATTTCCCAGGTCAGGCCGCCAAAATCCACCAGGTGGCGGGTCTTTTTGATCAGCCTGCCCTGGCAGAGCAACAACAGTTCTTCCGCTTCCTCCGGTGGGATGGCATATTCAAATTCCTGGCGGCTGATCCCGGTATTGGCGCCCTTTACGCACAAAAAGGCCTTTTCCGGGGTAAGGCGCACACGCACGGTCACCGGCGGGCCAAAGCTCAAATAGCCCTGGGCGCAGTTGGTGCTGCGCCGCACCTGCGCGCGCCAGCTGTCATTTTTCAGCAGAAACTTGCGTTCAATTTCCAGCCCCATATTTTCCCCTGTACAGAGCGGACGCTCTGGGTTATCAATTTTTTTCGCAATTATTCTTGAAACGAGACCATTGCACAATGAGAATTTTTGTTCTTTTACAAGGAGTGCCCATGTCCCGTTGTTCCGTGCGGAGGGAGTATATTCAAGCATATATGACCTTCGCGCGGGACGAGGCACAACGCAGTAAAAGGGCAAAAAGGCCATTGTGCGATAGTCTCTGAAACAGCAATCTTTAACGCAACATACCGCAGCCATGACAAAACAGCAACGCTTTCTCGCATCTGAAGTGCCCCTTGCCCCGGCGGAAAATTGCCTTTTCCACGTCATCCCTGTGCCGTATGAAGCCAGCGTGTCCTACGGCGGCGGCACCGCCCTTGGCCCTCAGGCCATTCTGGACGCCTCTTACCAGCTTGAATTGTGGAATGGACGAAACTGCCCGGGGCAGGAAGGCATTTTTACCTGGCCGGCGGTGGATTGTTCCGGCGGGCCGGAAGAGGTCATTCCGCGTATAGAAGCCGCCACGGCTGCCGCTTTGGAACGCGGCCCGCTGCGGGTCATCCCGGTTCTGCTGGGCGGGGAACACAGCCTTACCCTGGGGGCCTTGCGCGCCCTGCGCAAGCGTTACGGGGTATTCGGCATCCTGCATTTTGACGCGCATGGCGACCTGCGCCCGGAATACGAGGGCAGCATTTACAGCCACGCCTCGGTCATGCACCGGGCCGTAAACGACCTTGGCCTGCCGCTTTTTCAGGTAGGCGTGCGCAGCCTGTGCCTGGAAGAGGAAGAATACCGCCAGGAAAAAAATATCGGGCGGCTGGATGCCAGAACCCTGGGCAAAAACCCGGAAGCGGCCCGTTCCGCCGCCCTGCCGCAAGACTTCCCCCGCCAAATCTTCCTGAGCTTTGACGTGGACGCGCTGGATTCTTCCATAATGCCGGCCACCGGCACGCCGGAACCGGGCGGCCTTTCCTGGTGGCAAGCCCTGAACCTGGCGGAAAAGTTGCTGGAAGGGCGTGAACTTATAGGGCTGGACGTGGTGGAACTGGCCCCGGTGGAAGCCCTGCACGCGCCCAACTATACCGCGGCCCGCCTTTGCTATGAACTGATGGGGCTGGCCCTGCCTTCAAAAAATTCTTGACCTTGAAGCAAAGCGGGCTTATACCAGCGCAAGAAAATTTGTGAATGGGGAACAAGTTGCAAGGTTCGTTAAAGGTTTTCATACATATATTTTGCTTGTTCAACGCCGCCTGCGGCAATAAAGTTCAGTCAAAAAGGTGTTTCCGCCTCACAGCGGAAGCACCTTTTTCAGTTCAAGGGGTTTTCAATGCAAGTATCTGATATAATTAATATTATTGAAAAAACAGCTTGCCCGCATTATGCCGCCGCCTGGGACAAAAGCGGGGTGCAGGTGCCCGCCACCCGGCAAGAAATAAATTTTATGGCGGTAATGCTTGACCCCACCCCGGCGGCCATAAGCTCGGCCCTGGAACAGGGGGCGAATTTTATTTTAAGCCATCACCCGCTAAGCATGAAGCCGCGCTTTGTGGACAAGCTGGATGCCTACCACCGGGTGCTTTACCTGCTGCTTGCCAACCAGACCTGGCTTTACAGCGCCCATACCTCGCTGGACGCCTCGCCCCACGGCCCGGCCTTTTGGCTGGCGGAAGCCTTGCGCCTGCAAGATACGCGCGTGCTGGAACCGGGCGGCCTTACGCCGCGCCTGGCCTTTTATACCCAACTGAAAAAGCCGGAACGCTTTGCCGGCGGGGTGGCGGATATTAAAGCCCGCCTGCCGCAAGGCCTGCGCTTTGAACAGGTCGCTGACGGCCAGGGAATAAAAATTTCATGCCCCGCCCCCAATTGGGCGGAAGCCAAAAAAGTTCTGCTGCAAATGACGCCCGGCGCGGTTTTTGTTCCGCTGGAAAATGAAGCGCCGGAACCCCTTGACCACTACGGCTTCGGCTTTATCGGCAACCTGCCGCAAGCCATGCCCTACACGGATTTTTGCCGCCTGCTTGCGGAACAGGGCGGCATACGCCGCTGGGAAGCCTGCGGCCCCGCGCCGCGCCAGGTGGCCCGCGTGGCCTGCTGCCCCGGTTCCGGCGCGTCCATGGCGGATGAAGCCGCGGCCCTGGGGGCGGATGTTTTTATTACCGGCGACGTCAAATACCACAGCGCCCTTGAAGCGCCCTTGCGCATTATGGACGTGGGCCACTTTAGCCTGGAAGAAGAAATGACCCGGCGCTTCGCCCTGCAATTGGCTGAACAGTTGCCGGAAATTCATGTGCATTTTTTCAGTTCACATACCCCGTTCGCACAGGAAATTTTTTAGATTCGGGAAATTTTTAGATTCCCGCGCGCTTTGCCTTACGGCAAAACGTCCTTATAATCTGCACAACAACTCAGAGCGCATACACCCGGAGGTGCCGAATGAGCCTTTACCTTAAACAGATAGAACAACTGGTGGCCCTGCAAAAAGTGGATGATGAAATTTTTGTCATCCGTCAGGAACTTGCAAACGCCCCCAAGGAAGTTGAAGAACTGCGCAAAAATTTTGCGAACATGCAAAAAAACCGCGAGCTTTTGCTGGACAAGCTTAACCACCTGAAAGAGCAAGAAAAACGCATTTGCGGCGATATTGAAGATGAAGCCGGCCGCCTGAAAAAAAGCAAGAACAAGTTGATGCAGGTGGGCAACAGCAAGGAATACCAGGCCATGATGCGCGAAATGGACAGCCTTGAACGTTCCAGCCGCGGTCATGAAGAAGAAAAAATGCTTCTGATTGAAGAGCTGGCCCGCCAGACCGGCAGCTTTGAGGAATTTGAGGCATCCTTCAACAAAATGAATGAAGAACTGGCCGCCTGTGAAGCCACTATAGACGAACGCCTGGATAAAGCCCGCGCCGCCCTGGCCCTGCTGGATCAAAGACGCCGGGAAACCGGCAAGGTTGTGCCCATGCCAGTGCTTTCCCGCTATGAATTTATTCGTGAACGCCTGTCGCACCCGGTAATTGTGCCGGTGCACGCTGGCATTTGCAGCGGCTGCAACATAGCCATACCGCCCCAAGGCTTCATTGAACTGCAAAAAGGCACGCAAATTCTTTCTTGCCCCAACTGCCAGCGCCTGATTTACTGGGCGGAACACTTTTCCGCCCCCGGCAGCGAAGCGGCTGAATAGAATTTTATTCAGGAATGCCTTCGGCGATCAGGGGCTTTGCCCCTGAACCCCACTGGGGGAAATGATTTCCCCCAGGCCCCCTCGGCAGGATTTTTAGAGCAATTTACGATTGAAATGAGTGAATTGCTCAGCAAGGATTTGTCTTCAAATATTTCAAGCGTAAACCACTCTAGCAGACCAGGGGAAGGCTGAAGCTGATTTGTCAAACAAACGGGTTATTGTGAATCCGGTTCGGAAGAAGACACCGGGCAGACCAGCGCTGCGGGCCGCAAGGCCCGGAGAGGAAAGTCCGGGCTTCACAGGGCATGACGCTGGGTAACGCCCAGGGGGGTAAAACCCCGGATAGCGCAACAGAAAGCAAACCGCCCCGCCCCGCGCGGGGTAAGGGTGAAACGGTGGGGTAAAAGCCCACCAGTTGTTGCGGTGACGCAACAAGCTATGCAAGCCCCGTTAGAAGCAAGACCAAATAGGGGAGCGACAGACCGGCCCGGTCTGCTCCCGGGTAGGTTGCTTGAGGCGGCGGGTAACCGCCGTCCTAGAGGAATGCTGGTCAGCCGCCGCAAGGCGGTTACAGAACCCGGCTTATAGCCCGGTGTCTCCTTCCGGCCCGGATATCAAATGACGCAAATAAAATTTCCGGTTCGCGGCGCTGTGCAACGCCGCGAACCGGAAATTTTATTTGCGTCATTTTTATATTTTACCGGAGGCATCGCCATATTTTTTCCGTCTGTGCTATTGGCCCGCCTTGCTTACCTGGCCGTCCTGAATGCGCAACAGGCCTTCGCCCTTGCGCCAGACCACAAAGACCGGCCTGTCCAGAGCGCGGGGGGTGGAAAGGCGGGATATGAAGATGTTTTCCAGGTCTTCAACCGCGCGGGTTTCTTCATTATCCACGCTGATCAGGACATCGCCGGGCTTCAGGCCCGCGACATCGGCGGCGTCATGGCTGCCCCTGGCGCGAGGGAAGCGGGGGGTGGCCCCGGCACGGCCTGCCGCGCCGGAATTGGCGTTGTTGCCCGTGCCGTTATTTACGGCATTGCCCTTGGCGTTGCCTTTCGCGTTACTATGGGCATCGTTGGTAAGCTGTTCGGAAGCCAGGGCGGTAATGACCAGGGTGGTATTCACGTCTGGCCACACCGGGTGAACGCCGCTTCTTTCTTCCACTGTCAGCATGGCGTCTTCCGGGGCGGGAATGGACAGCACGGCGCGGCGTTCCACCGTAAAGGGCATGCGCGCGGCCACTGCTTCCGCCTTGCTGGCATAGTAGTAGTTGGCGGCGCGGGCTTCCCCCGGCATGCCGTTGTTCGGCACAGGCGCTGTGTATTCCCTTCCTGTAAGGTACAGGGGGTGAAAAACCTGCACGTCCGCAGACAAACCTTTTACCAGCCCCCGGCTAACGCCGTAACCGTGCCCAAGGCGCAGGGGGCCGCCCCAAATCAGCAAGGGACCGGTAATTTGACGGTCTTTCTTAATTTTGCGGCAATTCGCGGCTATGGCGCTATCCCAAAAGTTTTGCATGAACAAAAAATTTTCCAGCCCTTTTTCTTTGTCCGCATGCAGGCGGGGGGCATAAGGCTGGTGCGCGTTATAAATTTCCGCCAGTCTGTTTTTTTGCGCAGCATTTGCTTGCGGCAGCAGGGTTTGCGGCAAAAACGCCCGGTCTTCCGGGGTAAAAGCGTCCAAATCAAACCCGCCGGGGCCGCGCTGACTTACGGCATCCGCCACCCGGCGCGGCACGTTCAGCCCGTAAAGCGGCACCTTGTATTTTTCCGCCAGGGTCAAAACTTCTTCCAATTCCGGCGGCAGGCCCTGTTTTTCTTGGGTAACCGCCACTTGCCGAAATTCCGCTGCGCTTGCTTCCCCTTTGTTGAAGCGGTCAAGCGGGACTTGCAGTTCCGCTGAAAGGGTTTGCAGGCCAATGGCGGGTTTAAGGCCCTGGCTGGCGGCTTCTTGCAAAATTTCTTCCAACAGTTCCAGCCGGGCCTTTCTGTCCGCGCTGTTCCAGTGATCTCCGGCCAGCATCACGTAATCCGCCCGCAAGGCCGGTATGCGGAAGGCGGCACGCTGATCCGGCGTGTTCATTGGTTCAAGGACGCTTGCAACAGACTTCGTGCCGCTTTTTGAAAGAAACAGTCGCGTGGTTGCGGGGGTGTTGGCAGCGGGAACAGCGGCATCAGGAATGGCAGGGACAGCGGGAGCGGTTTGGGCCGCGCCTTCCGCGGCAGCCCGGCCAGGCAGCGGGGAAATAAAAAACAGCAGAAAAAATACGCTGGCGGCAATGCATGGGGCGAAGGCACGCGTCATTCGCACAGGGCGCGTCATTCGCAGCATTCGCACAGGGCGCGTTATTCGCATAGGACGCGCCATTCGCAGCATTCGCACAGGGCGCATCAATCAGACATCCTTTCATTATTCAATGAAAATTCAAGGGCATCGCTTTCCTTCAGGGGCATAGAGAAGTAGTAGCCCTGGGCGAAGCGGCAGCCCGTGGGCAGCAGCATTTTGACCTGTTCAAGGCGTTCAATGCCTTCCGTCACCACGCTAAGGCCTATGTCATGCCCCATGGAAATAAGGTTGCGCAAAATGGCTATGGAAAGGGGGTCTGTTTCCAGTTCCATAATAAAGCTGCGGTCTATCTTCATGCTTTCCAGCGGCAGGATGCGCAGGTAGCTCAAAGAAGAGAAGCCGGTGCCGAAGTCGTCCAGGCAGAAGCGTATGCCCATTTCCTGGAATTTGCGCATCATGGCTATTACCTGGCTGCCGTAATCCAGCAGCACGCTTTCGGTAATTTCAAAAATCAGCAGGCGCGGGTTCACTTTGGTCTGGGAAAGGATATCTTCAACCTCGCGGCTGAAGTTGGGGGCCATAAACTGGCGGCTGGAAATGTTCACGTGCATGGTAATATCTGTAATGCCGTGGTCGCGTTCCCAAAGCTTCAGCACCATGCACACCCGGCGCAGCAGGTACATGCCAAGGGCGTTGATAAGGTCAGATTCTTCCGCAATGGGTATGAAACGCACCGGGGAAACCATGGTGCCCTGGCGGTTCCAGCGCATCAGGGCTTCAAAGCCATAGACCTTGCCGGTGGCCATTTCAATAAGCGGCTGGTAGTAGACAAGAATTTCATCGCGTTCTATGGCGCGGTGCAGGTCATATTCAATGGAAAGGTTTTCTTCCGTTTCTTCGCGCATTCTTTCATTGAACACCATAAACTGGCGGCGTTCATGTTTTTTGGCGCGGTACATGGCGGTATCGGCGTCGCGCAGCACTTCTTCCGGGCTGCTGTAATTCAGGCCGTTTATGACTATGCCTATGCTGGCAGAGGTGCGCACTTCCTGTTCGTGGAAGACAATGGACTGGTTAAGCGATTTGCAGATGCGGCGGGCCACGTCAATGGCCACGTTGGGCTGTTCAATATCGTCCAGCAGCAGGGCAAATTCATCGCCGCCAAAGCGGGCCACGGTGTCGGCCTCACGCACGCAAAGCTGCAATTGCCGCGCGGCGTGGGTAAGAATTTCATCCCCCGCGCTGTGCCCGAAAATGTCGTTGATGTTTTTGAAGCGGTCAAGGTCAAGGTAAAGCACCGCGAAGTTGTAGTCTTCATGCCGCTTGGCCTTGCGCAAGACCATGTTCAGGCGGTCAAGGAAAAGGGTGCGGTTGGGCAGGCCGGTAAGCGGGTCATGGAATGCCTGGTGCACCAGTTTTTCTTCCGTCTTTTTGCGGCTGGTTATATCTTCAAGGAAGGCTTCATAGTACAGGGTTTCACCCGTGTTGTCGGTAACCCGGCGGGCGTTCATGGAAACCCACACCGGAGAACCATCCTGCATTCTGGCCTGAAACTCCAAACCGCTTACCCAGCCGCGAATTTCCAAAAGCTCTGTAAGGGCGCGTTCCATTTCCGGGGTATGGCAAAGAAGCTGGCCCGGCGCAAGGTAGGAAGTCAGCAGGTCATCGGCGTTGGCATAACCCAAAATGCGGGCCAGGGCCGGGTTGGCGGAAAGGAAGCGCCCGTCCGGAGAACGCTGAAAAACCCCTTCAATGGCGTTGTCAACAATGTCGCGGTAACGGGCTTCCGCGCGCAGCAGGGCCTGTTCCACCGTGCGGCGTTCGGCGTTTTCCAGCCGCAGCTGGGCGTTTACGCGCATAAACTCGCTGGTTCTGGCCTGGATCATGCTTTCAAGGTTGTCGTGTGAACGGCGCAGTTCCTCTTCCATATTATGGCGGGTGGTCACGTCACGGAACATGCAAATGATCATTTGCCGGTCAATGATTTTTTTGCGGGTAACGTGCACTTCAAGCAGCATCAGGTGACTTTTCAACAGGGCGAGTTCCGTTACAAATTCCTGACTGCTGTCAAGGTTGTGGAAAAACTCCTTCCAGTTTTTCAGGTTGCCGCTGTCCGGGTTGTTTTCCGCCATGCCGCTCAAGATCATTTCAAGGTTCTGGCCCTCCACGTTGTGCGGCCAGTTGAACAGCCTGCGGGCGTAAAGGTTGCAGCGCACCACGGTTTTATCGGCATCCAGCACCAGCAGGCCGTCATTCACGCTGTCTATGATGGTGCTGAACTGTTCCAGAGAATATGTGGCGTAAGATGTGGCGTTTTTAATCTTTTCTTCCATGCGGGCCACGTAGTCCGCTATTTCGTTCGCCATACTGCGCATGGCGGAAGCCAGCTCGCCTATTTCGTTATCGACAGAAACATCCAGCGTGGCCGTAAAATCATGCGCGGCCACCTTTTGGGCGTAAACCGTAAGTTTGTTCACCGGGCGGACAATGGAACGTATTACCATTACCAGCGCCAGGCTTATCAGCAAAAGCGCCACAACCGCCGCCGGGCCCTGAGAAAATACAAAGCTTGAAGAGGCGTCAAAGCGGCCTTTTTTAGCCACCCCAAACCCCAGCACCAGTTCCGGGTTGTACAGCAAAAGCTGCGCGGTGTGTATGTAGGCCTCGCCGTCTACCTTTACCGGCAGCGTCAATTCCGGCATGGAACGGGTGCCGGACACTTCAAGGTAATTCAGGAAGGCCGCCGGGTCGTCATATATTTTGTTGACTTTGTCCAGCAGGTCGCTGTGTTTGGCGATGAAGCCCAGGGCTTCTTGCATCTGGCTTGGGTAGGCATAAAGGATATTGCCGGAATGGTCGCTGATAAAAAAGTAGCCCAGCCCGGCTATGGACTGTAGCCGGTCAAGGTGCATGGCAAGGGTTTTGTCGTGATAGGCGAAGACATCCGGGTCATAGCGGTCAAGGGCCTTAAGGATGACCCCTATCTGGCGGCTGTCAAAATCAATGCGTTGCTGGTTCTTGTAGTAGGACCCGTAAAAAAGATCCAAAGGCAGAAACAGCCCCACAAGAATGAGCATTGACAGCACGAAACGTCTTATAAATACGGTACCTTTCATTTTGTAACGCACCAAAAAAATACGCCTTTTCAAACCCTTGCAAGGCAGGTTGCCTGTTACCCCGAACAGGGCCGACTTTGCGGGCCACGGCGTGAATAATTAAATTTATCACGAAAACTACCGTATTCAACTAGCACGGGGTAAAAAAAAAAGCAATTGTGAAGTCCGATATTTGACCATTTTTCTATACGTTCCGGAGGCCATTGCACAATGAGAATTTTTGTTCTTTTATTCCATTTCTAAATAAAATATGCTACAATCATCTCAACAAGGAAGGTGATTATGGCACGTCCACCACGAGGCAAAGAGGTACTTCACATAGCGCGGCAACGCTTGACAAAAACGAATGACGTGACCGAACTGCGCGTTCTTCAGGCGGTTATTTTGCCCTTGCTCAATGGAATGTCCACTCAGGAAACAGCCAATGCCGTGGGGCGCAGCCCTCGATGGGTGACCATGGCAAGAAATGCTTATATTCGCGAGGCTGGAATCAAGCAGGGAAAAGCGAAAAACATTAGAAATCACGCCAATATGTCTTTGGCAGAGGAAAAAGAGTTTCTTGCTCCTTTTATTGAAAGGGCTCGTTGCGGCGAGATGTTGGTAGCCAATGAAATCCATCACGCGATGGAGGAACACCTCGGGCGCAAGGTTGCCCTGTCTTCCGCGTACAATTTGCTCCACCGGCACGGCTGGCGCAAACTCGCTCCAGACAAGCGTAATGTTGAGGCCGACCCGCAGGCCCAAGAGGATTGGAAAAAAAACTTCCAGAGCGGCTTGCTCAAATCAAAAAAGACTGGAAACGGCCAGGGCAAATCAGGCTGATGTTTCAAGATGAGGCACGCTTTGGCCGTATCGCGGAAAGCCGCCGGTGCTGGTGCCCCAAACCGGAGCGTCCCATATGCCCGAGCATGATTAGTCGGGAATACACATATGCGTATGGTGCCGTAAGTATTTCGGACGGACAATGGGACAGCCTGATATTGCCACAAGCAAATACGGACTGCATGCAAATATTTTTAGATGAAATATCACATAGATACCCGAATGACAGGATAGTAATGGTTCTTGACGGAGCGGGGTGGCACAAAAGTAAGGGGCTGAACATTCCGCAAAATATGAAGTTTCTGCCATTGCCTCCTTATTCTCCGGAATTGAATCCGGTAGAAAATATATGGGAAGAGCTTCGTGAAAAGTTTTTCCACAATCGCGTTTTTTCAAGCTTGGACGCCGTGGAGGAACAACTCCTCCACGGCCTGAACCACCTGGAGGCAAATACAGAAATAACCCGATCAATATCCGCATGGCCTTGGATAATTAGTGCAAGTCTTATCTAGAAATGGAATTAGGTGTAGTCATTGAAATTATTTATTCAGATGAAATTTGGCGTTGTGAAGCGAAGCGCAACGCCCGCAAGATTGCCGTAGAGAATCGTAAATTGAGGCCATTGTGCAATGGCCTCAAATTGCTCTATCACACATGCCAGGGGGGTATGAAGTAAGTCCGCGTCCAAAACCGGCGCGCACGCCGCAGTTGCGTTGCGCCGCGTATTGGGCTGTGGGCCTTTTCAGTTTTACAGCCGGGCAATCCGGCGTTGCCGGCGTCTGATTGCCGGCAATTTGTCATTTTATTGGAATGATATGGCATAGAAACTAAAAGTTATTATAATATGAGGGACGTATGACTACCAAAGTAAAAATTATTGCCGGTTTTTTGTTGATGATGCTAATAATCGCCTGCATCGTCGTTGTAAGTTACCGCGACCTTGGCACCACGGCCAAAGATTTTGATGAATACAGCCGCGTTACGGATATGAACGCCAGCATAAGCGGCATTATAGTCTTCCTTAACGACTATGAAACAGATATTTACAAAATTATTGAAGACAAAAACATCAGCCGCATGGAACACGCGGCCAAAAACCTGGTCAGCGCCAGAACTTTGCTTGAAAATGCCAGAAAACTTGCCGTCAAACCTGAACGCATTGAAAAGCTGAAGCAAATTGCGGAAGAAATTGACGCCATTGAAGGTCTGGGCAAAGATGTTGCCGCCATGATCGAATCTTCGCAAAAATTCTATAGCAACCAGGTGGTAGCGGCCACCGACAAACTTGGGGTGGTAATTCTGCAAACCACAGAAACCGTCATAGCCTCTGGCGATGTAACTTCGCAAAGGCTTACCGGCCAGGTCTTCAACAAATTTTCCGCCTTCCGCGCCGCCCTTGGCCGTTTTGCGGAAACCCGGTCGGACGCGGACAGCAAAACCGCCCTGGAAACCGGCCTGGATATGGAAAAAACCCTGCGCGGCCTTGAAAGCGCCATGGCGGAAAGCGGCAACTCCGCCGGTTACAAAACCCTGCTTGATACCTGCCTTTCCCTTAAAGAAATATTCCAGGCCATGATGACGGACATGAATAAATTCCGCAGCAACCTGAAGGGCTTGCAGGAAAGAACCCTGAAAATTGGCAACATCGCCATGGATTTGCACAATGACGTAAGCGCCCACGCCAAACGCCTGGGCACGGAAATAACCGAAGAGACCAAAAAATCGCAAACCATGATAGCCGTCCTTGGCGCAGCGGGCCTTGGCCTTGGCGCTCTTGCGGCGTTGTTCATAATCATTGGCCTTATCGGCGTGCTGAAGGAACTTACGTTGTTTGCCTCCAAAATCAGCAATGGCGACTTCAAGCATAACGTAAAGGTGCGGGAAAAAGGCGAAATAGGCCTTATGGTGGGCGGAATGCAAAAAATAGCCCAAACCCTTGAAACGGTTATTGAACAGGCCAACGCGCTGGCAAATAAAATTTCTTCCGGCCATTTGCGCAACCGGCTTGACAACAAGGCTTTTTCCGGTTCTTTTTCCGACCTGGCCCTTGGGGTAAACTCTGTAGGCGATGCCTACACCAATATTCTGGATTCGCTAAGCCTGCCCATTATCGCCCGCGACAAAGCCCATGCGTCCATATTCAAAAACAAGGCCAGCGCGGAGCAATTCGGTGAAAGGTTCTCTCGCAAAAACCTTGATGGCAGCTCCAATTCCAGCTATGGCGACCAGACCATGCGTTCCGGGGCCGGCATGCGCGGCGACGCCTCCTTGCTGGCCAACGGCAAAACAATAGAGGTTGCGGTTTCCACCTTCGCCCTTGTTGATATGGCAAAAGAACGCGCCGGTTATGTTGAAGTATTCACAGACCTTACAGAAATCAAAAACCGCCAGGCAGCGGTTATGAACGCGGTTACAGACGCCTCTGTTATTTCCGACCGCGTTGCCGCGGCGGCGGAAGAGCTGGCCGCCCAAATGGAACAAATATCCCGTGGGGCGGACGTGCAGCGCTCCCGTGTGGATTCCACATCCACCGCCATGTCGGAAATGAACGCAACCGTGCTTGAAGTGGCGCGCAGCGCGGGCCACGCCGCAGAGCAAAGTGAAAACACCCGCCAAAAGGCCACAGACGGCGCGTCGCTGGTCAACCGGGTGGTGCAGTCCATAAACCACGTAAATTCCGTGGCGGAAACCCTGCAAGGCAATATGCAGGAACTGGGCAAGCAGGCGGAAAGCATTGGCGGCGTAATGAACGTAATTTCCGACATCGCCGACCAAACCAACCTGCTGGCCCTGAACGCCGCCATTGAAGCGGCCCGCGCCGGTGAAGCCGGGCGCGGCTTTGCCGTAGTGGCCGATGAAGTGCGGAAACTGGCGGAAAAAACCATGAGCGCCACGCAGGAAGTCGGTTCCAGCATTCAGGCCATTCAGCAATCCGCCCAAACCAACATTGGCGAAGTGGCGACAGCGGTGCAAAGCGTTGCCCAGGCCACCCGGCTTGCCAATTCTTCCGGCGAGGCCTTGGAAGAAATAGTAAGCATGGCCGCGGGCAACTCTTCGGTTGTAACGTCAATAGCCACAGCGGCGGAAGAGCAAAGCGCCACGTCAGAAGAAATAAACCGCTCGATTGAAGAAATAAGCCATGTTGTGGGTGAAACCAGTGAAAGCATGGTGCAGTCTTCATCCGCCGTGCAGGAACTTTCGCACATGGCTCAGGAATTGCGCGGCATTATGGAACGGCTAAGCAAAAGCTGATGCGGCATCATTCTTGTTGAAGCTGCCCGGCATCAGGCAACATTGTTAAAAAGAGTGCATTTTGTTCTCTGTTCAGGGAACAAGATGCACTCTTTTCTACACCCGGTGTAGAACGGTTTACGCTTGAA
>JAVBMP010000093.1:0-31015 GCA_031552315.1 Desulfovibrionaceae bacterium
GAATGCGGCGCGGGCACCTTCAACCCGGCCACCTTTTTGCGCGTTATCGGGCCGGAACCGTGGAACGTGGCCTATGTGGAACCTTCCCGCCGCCCCAAAGACGGCCGTTATGGGGAAAACCCCAACCGCCTTCAGCACTACTTCCAGTTTCAGGTAATCCTGAAGCCCTCGCCGGACAATATTCAGGAACTTTATCTGGACAGCCTGCGCGCCCTGGGCATAGACCCGGCGGAACACGACATCCGCTTTGTGGAAGACGACTGGGAATCGCCCACCCTTGGGGCCTGGGGCCTGGGCTGGGAAGTGTGGCTTAACGGCATGGAAGTTACCCAGTTCACCTACTTCCAGCAGGTGGGCGGCATAGACCTTGGCCCCACCAGCGTTGAAATAACCTATGGGCTTGAACGCCTGTGCATGTACCTGCAAGGGCGTGAATCCGTTTATGATTTGAAGTGGAATGATAAAATCACCTACGGGCATATCTATCATCAAAATGAAGTGGAACAGTCCTGCTTCAACTTTGAAGAAAGCAACGCCGCGCTTTTGCTTGACCACTTCAGCGAATTTGAACAGGAAGCCCTGCGCCTGGCGGAAAAGGGCCTGCTGTGGCCCTGCTACGACTATGTGATGAAGTGCTCGCACACCTTCAACCTTCTGGATGCCCGGGGGGCCATTTCCATTACCGAACGCACCGGCTACATAGGCCGGGTGCGCAATCTGGCCGGCACAGTGGCCCGCCTTTACGCCAAACAGCGTGAAGAGATGGGATACCCCATGTTAAATTTGCGATAAAAGGGAATATCATGTCTACCTTTATTCTGGAAATAGGAACGGAAGAACTGCCCGCCCGCTTTTTGCCGGGGCAGGAAGCGGAACTGGCCCAGCGCTTTGCCGAAGCCCTGCAAGCGGCCAACTTGCCCTTTGAAGGGCTGGAAGTGTGCTCCACCCCCCGCCGGGCCGCCGTGTATATAAAAAATGTGGCGGATAACGCCGCCCTTACGGAAGAAGTGGTCACCGGCCCGCCCCTGAAGGCCGCCTACGGCCCGGACGGCGCGCCCACCAAAGCGGCGGAAGGCTTTGCCCGCACCCACGGCATGGAACTGGCCGCCGCCTTCACCCTGAAGACGGAAAAAGGCGAATACCTGGCCCTGCGCAAAACCATTGGCGGCGGCGCGGCCAAAGCAATTTTGGAAAAGGCCTGCCCGGAAATCATCAGTGCCCTTGGTTTTGCCAAACGCATGAAATGGGGCAGCGGCGACTTCACCTACGCCCGGCCCCTGCGCTGGCTGCTGGCCCTTTTGGGCAAGCAGCCCCTTGACTTCAGCGTTGGCGGGGTAAAAAGCGGCAACCTTACCTACGGCCACCGGGTGCACGGCCCCGGCCCCTTCCAACTGGACGAAGCCGCCGGGTATTTTGACCTGATGCGTGAAAAGGCCCACGTGGTTCCCCGCGCTGCGGAACGCCGCCAGATTATTATTGAAAAAGGCAACGCCATGGCCGCAAAGCTGGGCGGCCGCATAATTTGGAAGGAAGCCCTGCTGGATGAAGTGCAAGGCCTGTGCGAACTGCCGGAACCGCTTTTGGGCGCCTTCAGCCCGGAATACCTTGAAGTGCCGCGCGAAGTGTTGCTTACCAGCATGCAGGCGCACCAAAAAAGCTTTGGGCTGGAAAGCGCGGGCGGTGAACTTTTGCCCAACTTCCTGACCGTGCTGAACCTGCGCCCCAAAGATGAAAACGTGGTGCGCAAAGGGTGGGAACGCGTGCTGCGCGCCCGCCTTGAAGACGCCCGCTTTTTTTGGAAAACAGACCTGGCCGCCAACTTTGACGGCTGGCTGGCCGCGCTGGATAACGTCATCTTCCTGGCCCCGCTGGGCAGCATGGGCGACAAAACCCGCCGCCTGGCGGAACTGTGCGCCTGGCTGGCGGAACGGCTTTCAACCCAAAACAACCCAAGCGGCCCAAACAGCGCGGCCCCGGTTTCCGTTGAAGACGCCCGCCGGGCGGGCCGCCTTTCCAAGGCCGACCTGGTTTCCGGCATGGTAGGGGAATTTGATACTCTGCAAGGCATAATGGGCGGCATTTACGCGGCCCGCAAAGGGGAATCCCCCACCGTCGCCGCCGCGCTGGCCGGGCAATACCTGCCCGCCGGGCCGGAAAGCCCGGTGCCCGCCGATTTTTGCGGCGCCCTGCTTTCCATCGCTGACAAGGCGGATACCCTGGCCGGTTGCTTCGGCCTGGGCATGATACCCACCGGCGCGGCAGACCCTTACGGCCTGCGCCGCGCAGCCCTTGGCATTGCGCGTATCCTGCGGGAAAAGAAACTGCGCCTGCCAATAGCGGAACTCTTCGCCAAGGCCTTCAGCCTGTATGGTGAAAGAAAATGGAAGCTCCCCAAGGAAGAAGCCCTTGCCAAGCTGGAAGAATTCTTCACCCTGCGCCTGAAAAACTACTTCATGGGCAGCGACGGGGCAGAAACCCTGCTGGTGGAATCTGTGCTGGCGGCAGACGCCTCCGATGTGTGGGCGGCCTCCGCCCGGCTTTCCGCCCTGGCCGCCTTCAGCCGGGAAGCAGACTTCGGCATGGCCGTGCTGGCCTTCAAACGCGCGGCCAACATAATTCGCAAACAGGCCGCCAATATGCCGGAAGGCAAACAGCTTGACGGACACTACAAGCCGGAACTGCTGCGCGAAGATGCGGAAAAAGCCCTGGCCGCCAGTCTGGAAAGCATGTTCCCGCGCTTTGAAGAACTGTGGAACAAAGACGACTTCGCCGCGCTCTTCGCACTGCTGCGGGAACTGCGCCCCAGCGTGGACGCCTTCTTCGATGGCGTAATGGTAATGTGCGAAGATAAAGACCTTAGCCACAACCGCCTTAACCTGCTGCAAGCCCTGGTAAGCCGCCTGCGCCGCCTGGCAGACTTCGACGCGCTGCAAATGTAAAAGAAAAACGAAGAATGCCTCCGGCGGCCAAAGGGGGTGACCCCCTTTGGAAACCCCATTATTGCTATGAACACTGCCCCCATTCCGCCAGACGGCGGAATGGGGGCAGTGTTCATAGCAATATGAAATTTTCCAAGGCTTATTGCAAAGGTTATCTTTTATTCATAAGCCCATACCGGGGATAAGGAAGGAGGGGGTCTGGGGGAGGGAACCTCAAGGGCTTCAAGCCCGTGTGGTTCCCTCCCCCAGATTCATCCCCCATCTTTTTTTATTCCACCGGCCTGCTCCAGCCGCCGCCCAGGGCTTTGTAGAGGGTGATGGCGCTATCGAGGCGCAGTGTTTTGAGTCGTATGAGTTCGCGTTTGGATTCGAAGATGCTGCGTTGTGCGTCCAGCAGTTCCAGGTAGCTTGCCAGTCCCTGGTCGTAGCGCAGTGTTACCAGTCGCAGTCGTTCGCTATCGGCCTTGACCACTTTTTGCTGTGCGGTTATTTGGCTTTCGGTGTATGTGCCGGCGTTCAGGGCGTTCAGCACTTCCACGAAGGCGTTTTGGATGGATTTTTCGTATTCGGCCACGGCGATATGTTTGCGTGTTTCGGCCAGGTCAAGGTTGGCGACATTGCGTCCGCCTTGAAATATGGGGGCCACCAGGTTGGGCACAAAAGACCAGAAGCCCATGCCGCTGGTGAACAGCTTTTCCAGTTCCATGCTGGCGCTGCCTATTTCCGTGCTAAGGCCTATACGGGGGAAAAAGGCGGCGCGGGCCGCGCCTATGTCGGCATTGGCGGCCAGCAGTCTTTGTTCGGCGGCGCGGATATCCGGGCGGCGTTCCAGCAGGTCTGAAGGAAGCCCGGCGGCCAGGCGGGCAAAGCTGAATTCATCTTGATCCGGGCCGTTTTGCGGCAGGGTGTAGGAAGGGTCGCCCAAAAGCAGCTTCAGGGCGTTGCCGGCCACAGACCGTTCCCGTTGCAGGGCCGCCAGGGTGGAGCGGGCCGATTCCACCAGCATTTCGTTGCCGTGCAGTTCAATTTCTGTAGCCATACCGGCTTTAAGGCGCTTTTCGGTAAGTTTACGTGTTGTTTCACGCGCTTCAACCGTTTCAATGGTAAGGGCTTCTTGCGCGGCCAGTGACCGTTCTGTCATGTACAGGGAAACCACCTGGGCTATCAGGCTTATTTCAGCGGACCGGGCGGCTTCTTCTGTGGACAGGTAACGGGCCAGGGAAGCGTCTGAAAGGCTTTTCACCCGGCCCCACAGGTCAACTTCAAAGGAAACCACGCCCACGCCGGCGCTGTAGCGTTCACCCACCGGGGTTTGCCCAGTGCCGGTTTCATTGGCCCGGCCCCGGAAGTAGGCCCCGCTGGCGGCTACGGAGGGCAGCCGTTCAGAACGCTGAATGCGGTACATGGCCGCGGCCTCGTCTATGCGCAGCATGGCGATGCGCAGGTCGCGGTTGCTTGCCAGGGCCTTGCTTATAAGTTCCTGCAAGGCGGGCTGGGTGAAGTATTCCTGCCAGGTGGGCAGGGGGGGCAGGGCGGCGTTTTCCGGCGCGGCTTCCCCGTAGGTTTGCGGCACCGGGGCTGCGGGCCTTTCATAAAAGGGGGCCATGGAGCAACCGGCCAGCAGGGTGAAGGCCATCATAATGACCGGTATGGCGCTGGCGCGGGCTGAAAGGCCTGTTCGGCCTGTATGAGTTATCTGGCTGGGTTTGTTCATGATTTTCCCGCTTGGGTTTTGTTTCTGCGCCACATAATGACTTTGGCTATAATTACAAAGAACACCGGCACCAGGAATATGGCGAAGAAGGTGCCGGTAATAATGCCGCCCAACACCCCGGAACCAATGGCTTTTTGTGAGCCGGAAGAGGAAACAGCAAGGGGTATTACGCCCACGCCAAAGGCCAAAGAGGTCATGATAATGGGGCGCAAGCGCATGCGGCAGGCTGTGATCAGGGCGTCAAACAGCTTCATGCCGCCGCGCCACAGTTCCTTTGCCACTTCAACAATCAAGATGGAGTTTTTGGCGGAAAGGCCGATAATGGAAATAAGCCCCACCTTGAAGTAGATGTCGTTGGGCAGGCCGCGCAGGGTTACGCCCAGCACCGCGCCCAACACCCCAAGGGGCACCACCATAAGCACGGCAAAGGGGATGTACCAGCTTTCATAAAGGGCCGCCAGCACCAAAAACACCACTACGATGGAAAGGCTGAAGAGCGCGGCGGCCTGGTTGCCTGCCAGGCGTTCCTCATAAGACTGCCCGGACCATTCAAAGCCGATGCCCGGCATGGACGAGGCCAGTTCTTCCATGGCCAGCATGGCTTCACCGCTGCTGTGCCCCGGCGCGGGGGTGCCGTTCAGGGTAAAGGACGGGAAGCCGTTATAACGGGTAAGCTGCGGGGGCCGGGCCGTCCATTCCAGGTGGGCTATGGAACCCAGTTCCACCATGTTGCCTTCTTTGTTGCGCACCTGTATTTTGTTTATATCTTCCGGTGAAAGGCGGCTGGAACTGTCGGCCTGCACAACAACCCGGCGCACCTGGCCGTTCAGGATGAAGTCGCCCACGTAGTTGGAACCGAACAGCACGGCCAGCGCGGCGGAAACTTCCTGCAAGGGCACGCCCATGGCGGCGGCCTTGTCGCGGTCAAGTTCCAGCTTCAGACGCGGGGCGTCGTGTTGCCCGGCAAAGCGTACCCCGGTAAGCGCCTTGTGCTTGGCGGCGGCGGCCAGCAGCTGGTCGCGCCTTTCCACCATGGCGGCATAGCCAATGCCGCCGCGGTCTTGCATGCGAAAGTCAAAACCGTCCATGGAACCCATTTCCATAATCGGCGGGGGGGCTATGCCCAGCACCATGGTGCCCTGGGCCATTTTGGGGGCGAAGTGGCCGGTGATGCGGTCGGCTATTTCCTGAGCGCTTTGCCCGGGGCCGCGTTCAGAAGCATCTTTCAATGAAATGAACAGCATGCCGCCGTTTGCGCCAATACCGTAGAAGTTCCAGCCCAAGATGCTGGTGGCGTAGCTTACCGGCTCATTTTTTAGATAGTCTTCATATTCTGTAAGCACCTTCTGGGTTTCCGCCTGGGTGGAACCGGGGGGCAGTATGACCATGCCCATAAGCATGCCCTGGTCTTCACTGGGCATAAATGACCCGGGCAGGCGCACAAAAAGCAGGGCGGCCACGGCTATTATGGCCCCGTAAAGGGCTATCCAGCGCATGGGTTTTTGCAGGATGGAGCCTATTTTGGCGCTGTACCTTTGGGAACTTTTATCAAACCAGTTGTTGAACCAGGCAAAAAAGCCCGTGCTTTTGTGCGAGGTTGTGGATGCGGGCTTCAAAAAGGCGGCGCAAAGCGCCGGGGTAAGCGAAAGGGCCAAAAAGGCGGAAAAGGCGATGGAAACGGCAAGAGAAACGGAAAACTGCCGGTAAATATTCCCGGCGGCCCCGCTGAAAAAGGCCATGGGTATGAACACGGAAACCAGCACGGCGGTAATACCCACAATGGCGCTGCTTATTTGCTGCATGGCCTTTATGGCCGCTTCACGCGGGGAAAGGCCTTCTTCATGGATAATGCGCTCCACGTTTTCCACCACCACGATGGCGTCATCCACAAGTATGCCTATTGCCAGCACCATGCCGAACATGGTCAGCATGTTTATGGAAAAGCCCATGGCCAGCATGGCGGCAAAGGTGCCCAAAAGGGCCACCGGCACAACAATGGTGGGTATAAGCGTGGCCCGCACGTTTTGCAAAAACAGGTACATGACCACAAACACCAGGGCAATGGCCTCCAGCAGGGTGCGCACCACTTCAATAATGGAGGTTTTTACAAAAGACGAGGTGTCATAGGGGGTGGAATAGTGTATGCCTTCCGGAAAAAAGGCGGCAATGTTTTCCAGCGCTTCATCCACCCGCTGGGCTGTTGCCATGGCGTTGGCCCCGTTGGCAAGCTGCACGCCCATACTGGCGGAAGGCCTGCCGTTTACCCGGGAACTGAAGTTGTCATTTTCCGCGCCGTATTCCACCCGGGCGATGTCGCCAAGGCGCAGGGCGGAACCGTCCTGCTTCATGCGCAGGGGTATGCGGGCAAATTCTTCCGGCGTGACCAGGGCTTCTTCAGAAACCACGGTGGCGTTTATGGGGGCGTTCGGTTCCAGGCTGCCCTGGCCAAGTTCACCAATAATAATGCGGCTGTTGTAGGCCTGCACGGCGGCCACTATGTCGCCCGCGCTAATGCTGAAGGCCGACATTTTTTCCGGGTTGGGCCATATACGCATGGCCTTTTCTGTGGCAAAGGTCATTACCGCGCCCACGCCTTCAACGCGCTTCAACACGGGCATGACGTTTGAAGATGCAAATTCACCCAAATCCACGGCATTGTAGCGGTCGCTGTCTGACCACAGGGAAACTATTTGCAAGAAGGAGTTGCCGGATTTTTCAACGGTTATGCCCTGGCGGCGCACGGCTTCCGGCAGTTTGGTATCTACCACCTTCAGGCGGTTTTGCACTTCCACGGCGGCCATGTCGGAATCTGTGCCCTGCTTGAAGGTAATGGTAACTTCGGCCATGTTGGAAGAACTTTTGGCTTCCATATACATCAGGCCGGGCACGCCGTTCATTTCCTGTTCAATGATAGCGCTTACCGATTCTTCCACCACCTGGGCGGAAGCGCCGGGGTAGGTGGCGCGTATGGTGACCTTGGGCGGCGCGATGGCCGGGTATTGGGAAACCGGCAGGGCGGTTATGGAAACTATGCCCGCCAGCATTATGAGCAAGGCGATAACCCAGGCGAAAATGGGCCTGTCTATGAAAAAGCGCGCCATTTATTCACCTTTGCCCTTTGCGTTTTGTTCAGCGCCCTGCTGTGGGCCGGTGCTTGCGGCCGGGGCTTCCGGGGCGGGCCGGGTATCTTGAGCCGGCTGGGCCGGTTGTTCGGACGGGGCCGGTTGGGCCGGCTGGGCTGACTGTTCGGACGGGACAGGCTGAGCACTTTGTTCCGGCTGGGCCGCTTGTTCAGGTTGCGCGGCTTCAGGCTGGGCGTTTTGCCCCGGCTGGCCGGGCTGTCCATTTTGCCCATTTTGCCCTGCCTGGCCATTGTGGCCGGGCTGGCCGTTTTGACTTTGGGCCTGCGCGGCGGAAGGGGTGGGGCCAAGCACCTTGGCGGCGGCATGCGCGCCTGGCTTCAGCATTATGTGCCCGGCAATGATAATTTGTTCTCCGCCCTGCAAGCCTTGGGTAACCACCCAGTTTTTGCCTTGCAGGTCATTTGCCACAACCGGGCGCACCGTTACCACCCCTTCGGGTGAAAGCACAAAAAGCACAGCGGCCTGGGCATTGCGCATAAGCGCGTCACGCGGCACCAAAAAGGCCTTGCGGTTTACGGCGTTTACCAGCTTTACGCGCACATAGGCGCCCGGCAACAAGACCCTGTCCGGGTTGGGAAAGGCGGCGCGCATTACAATGCTGTCTGTGGTGGGGTCAACTGAAAGGTCTGAAAAGACAAGGCGGCCCTTGTGCGGGTAGGGGCGGCCATCGGGCAGGACAAGTTCCACGGCGGATTCGTTTTCAGGGGTGCCTTCAAGCGCGCCCTGGCGTATGGCGTCCTGCAGGGCCATAACCTCTGCGGCGGATTGTGAAAAGTTCACATAAACCGGATCCATCTGGTCGATTGTTGTCAGGTGGGTTACCCCGGCCTGGCCCACCAGCGCCCCTTCCGTAACCATGGCGCGTCTGGCGCGCCCGGCAATGGGCGCGGTAACCGTGGCATAGCTAAGTTGCAGGCGGGCCTTTTCCAGCGCGGCCTGGGCATAAAGCAGGTTGGCGCTGGCGCTTTTTTCCGCCGCCATGGCCTCCATGTAGTCGCGTTCACTTACCGCGCGGGCGGAAACCAGGCCCTTCTGGCGGGTAACCTTGTCTTTGGCGGCGTCAAATTCGGCCTTGGCGCGGGCCACGTTGGCGGCGGCTATGTCCATGTCCGCCTGGTAGGGCGCCGGGTCTATCTTGAACAGGGCCTCGCCCTGCTGAACTTCCTGTCCTTCCTTGTAGCAGCGTTCAATTACAATGCCGGGCACGCGGGCCATAACCTCGGCCTGGCGGAAGGCCTCCAGTCGGCCCGGCAGTTGCGCCACAAGGGCCACCTCTGTCGGGGTGGCGACAAGCACGGGGGCTTCCATCTGGCGGCCCTGGCCATCGCCGGAACCGCCGCCCCGCAGAAACAGGAACCATGCCACAAAACCCAGGGCCAAAACGGCCAGGGCGGCAAGAATGAGAACCAGCAATTTTTTATTTTTCACTTCAGGCATCAGATTGCACCTTTTATGATGTTACGTGTTAATCTTGTTGCGTTGTTGGCTTTTTCCGGCAACGGCCGAAAGCGGCAAGTTTTTATGCCGGACAGGAAGATAACTTACTCGAATTAAATAATCAAGCGTGATTGATTATTTGACAAGATTTTTTGCTTCTGTTAAATTTTGGCGGCTTTTATATGTAAATCACAAAGCGATACAGACAGTTTACAGCAGGGTGACAAATGGCACGCAAAACAGCCGAGGAATCTTTAAAAACCAGAGAACGTATTCTGGACGCCGCGGAACAGGTGTTTGCGGGCAAAGGCCTAAGCCGGGCCGGCATGGCGGATATTGCCGCGGCCGCGGGGGTTTCTCGCGGCGCTGTTTACGGGCATTACCGCAACAAGCAGGCGGTTTTTATGTCCATGTGCGACAGGGTGTGGGAATTGTTCCCCATTCCCGCGCCCCGGCCGGATGCTTCAGCCTATGACCTGCTGCTTGATTCCGCCATGAATTTCCTGCGCCAGTCACATAGCCCTGGCACCCTGCATAACATACTGGAAATTTTAACCTATAAATGTGAGCACACGCAAGAAAACGCCCCCATTCTGCAATATCTGCGTGACCGGCATGAAAAGGTGCGGGTTGACTTGCGTTCCCTTTTGACCAATGCCCGGCAAAAAGGCGAACTGGCGCCCGCGCTGGACATTGACCTGATGATTTTTGTCATTCAAAGCGTGGTAAACGGCATATACACGCTTATGCCCTTCAGCAACCAGAGCCTGGACAGCCAGTGGGGGCTGATTGAAAAGGGCTTGCGCCAGGTTTTTGATGCGTTTTTTGTTACCCCGGCCCGGCCCGTTATTTGAAGTTTGGCCCGGCCCGTTATTTGAAGTCTATTTGAAAACCAGATTTTTTTTCAGCCTTGTCGCAAGTTTTACTGGCAATATCGTAAAACTGTGATATACTGCCCAAGAATTAATCACGTTATTAAAAATGTTGCCTCAACGGCCTTGATATATCAACAAGCCGCTAAGGGATTCAGCATAAAATGCGCCACAAACATGGCGCATTACGGCACACAATGTTTGCAGGGGTGCATAACATTGTGTGATTGTTAGATGTTTTTGGGGGTTTGCAATAAGGGAATTTGTGTGCTACAATCTCTTATTGTATAGTATTATTTTGTTATAGAATTTTGTATAAGGGCTGCCAATCATGAAAGGTATGGATTACGCTTTTTCGGGGGATGAGTACTCGGACAAACTGAGCAAGGCGCTTGCCAAGATTACAAAAACTCAGGCCCTTACCTCCGGCATTTTGCAAGATGCCACAGAGGTTATAGCCAGCGAGGGCTGCCGCGCCATGAATGCGACCCGCGTGGGCGTGTGGCTTGTTGATTATGAAGCAAAGTGTCTGCACAACGTAACCAGCTACAGCATGGCGGATGAACAGCACACCGTGCAGGAAGATTTTCCCTTTGGCGACCGTATGTATTATTTGGAGCTGCTTACCACAGAGCGCCTTATTGTTATAAACGACGCCGACACGGATACCGTGCTGCCGGATTTGCGTGAAACCTATGGGCCGGATTTGTGTTCTTTGCTTGACGCGCCCATACGTGTGGGCGGCAAGCTGGTTGGCGTGGTGTGCATTGAACAGTTTGACTACGTGCGCAACTGGTCGATTGAAGAACAGCACTTCGCCAGTTCCCTGGCGGACTTTACCGCCCTGGCCATGGAATCTGCCCAGCGTTTGCAGGCCATGCAGGAATTGGCCCTTAGCAAGCGGCGCACTGAAACCCTTATGTCAAACCTGCCGGGCATGGTTTACCAGTGCCTGAACAACCCGCCGGAGTTTACCTTTACCTTTGTAAGCGAGGGGTGTTTACCCCTTACCGGCTATACGCCGGAAGAATTGCTTAGCAACAACGCCCTGAAATTTTTTGATATGATTCACCCGGAAGATGCCGGCCCGCTGGAAGAACTGAACAAGGTCACCTTGTCCGTTGGCCTGCCGCTTGAAACCACCTTCCGCATGGTCATGAAAGACGGCAGCATCAAATGGGTGTGGGAACGCAGCCGCGTGGTGGAATTTAACACAGACGGTTCCCCGCGCATTCTTGAAGGTTTTTACACAGATATAACGGAACAGCGCCGCCTGGAAGCCGCCGAGCTTGCCAACCGGGCCAAAAGCGAATTTTTGGCGAACATGAGCCATGAAATACGCACCCCCATGAACGCGATCATAGGCATGGCGGAACTGGCCCTGAAGCAAAGGCCGGAAGGGCAGTTGCTGGACTATTTGCGCAACATAAAAAGCGCGGCCGGGTCTTTGCTGATTATTATCAACGACATTCTTGATTTTTCCAAAATAGAGGCCGGGGCGGTGGAAATTTTGCCGGAACCTTACAACCTGGCAGACTTGATCAACGACGTCGTCACCATGATCCAAATCCGCATTGGCGACAAGGCCCTGGATTTTATTGTGGAAGACAGCCCCGCCTTGCCCCGCTGCCTTTTGGGCGACAGCGCCCGCATCAAGCAGATTATGATAAACCTGCTTACCAATGCGGTAAAATTCACGGACAAGGGCTTTATACGCTTTGCCCTGAAGGCGGAAGCCCTGCCCGGTGATTCCGTTTTGCTGAAGGTGGAAGTTGAAGATTCCGGCCTGGGCATAAAACGTGAGGACATGCCCCGGCTGTTCGGCAACTTTTCCCAGCTGGACACCAAAAAGAACCGCAATGTGGAAGGCACCGGACTTGGCCTTGCCATAACCCGCAAACTGCTTGGCCTTATGGAAGGCGATATTTCCGTGCGCAGCGTTTACGGCAAAGGCAGCTGTTTTTCTTTTGAAGTGCCGCAAAAAGTGGCCGACACGGCCCCGCTGGTTTGCCTGCAACCCTGTGCCGGCAATCTGGCCGTGCTTTACTTCAAAAATGAACGCAAGACCGAAAGCCTGGTGGAAAAACTCCAGTCCATGGGCCTAAAGGCCCAGGCGGCCCAGGTTACGCCGGAAGGCAGCCTGTCGCGTTTGGCGCCCTTGCCGGACGGGGTTACGCATATTATTTTTGAAGGTTCCGCCTTTGCGGAAATTTCCCTCCTCAATCCGCCCAAGGGCGCGCGCCTTATAGCCGTTGCCCGCAACTTCAATGATTCCCCAAACCTGCCGCCGGAAGTGGAACTGGTGCATTCCGCCCTTAGTTCCAACGTGCTGGCCGGGTTCTTCGGGCTTGCCGACCAGGCGGGGGCAGACCTTGCGCAAGAGGCGTCCGCAAGCCTTGTTACCGACAACACCCGCCTTTTGGTGGTGGACGACAACGCCATGAACCTGATTATAGCCGAAGGCGTGCTTAGTGAATACGGCGCGTTTGTAGATACGGCCGATTCCGCAAGGGAAGCCCTGGCACTTTTGGGCCGCAATGATTACGACATAGTCTTCATGGACCACATGATGCCGGAAATTGACGGTATGGAAGCCACGGCCATGATACGCAAATTGCCGGAAGAAAAATACCGCGCCCTGCCCATAATAGCCCTTACCGCCAACGCGGTGGGCGATGTGCGTTCCATGTTCATAGCCGGCGGGCTGAATGACTTCCTTTCCAAACCCATGGACGTGCGCGAGGTGGAACGGGTTATAAAAACCTGGCTGCCGGCGGACAAGTGGCGTATGGAATGATAAGGCCGGCCCATTCGGAGGTTCTTCCGAATGAAGACGGAGTGTTCGGCAAAGGCAAAAAAACCGGCGTCATTCAAAAGCCGGAGAAAATCAACTTTCAAATTACAGCAAAACCTGCCGAGGGGCCGCGGGGAAATCATTTCCCCGCGTGGGGTTCAGGGGCGAAGCCCCTGACCGCCGGAGGCATTCAACACAGTTAAAACCATTGCGCAATGCCCGCGCCATGTCAGGGACATGGCGCGGGCATTGCGTTTTTTTATTCTGTGAAGCGCCTACAAATTCTTTGCGTACCACAAACCGCAGCTGGCAAGGCCCTGGCGCACGTTATAGGCCGGGTCGTAGCCTATCAGGGTTTTGGCCTTGCTTATATCCGCAAGGGAATGGCGCACGTCTCCGGCGCGGAAGTCACGGTGCGCGGCCCTGGCCGCTTTGGCTTGCGGGTTGTGGGCCACAACTTCATCTTTTATCAGGTCAAACAGTTCATTCAGGCTGGTGCGTTCACCAAAGGCTATGTTGTAAACCTGGTTCCAGGCCTCGTCTTTTTCCGCGCAGGCGGCCAGCAGGTTGGCTTGCACGCAGTTGTCAATAAAGCAGAAATCGCGTGAGGTTTCACCGTCGCCGTTGATGAAAACCTGCTCGCCCTGTAAAAGCGCGGCAAACCATTTGGGAATAACGGCGGCGTAGGCCCCTTCCGGGTCTTGCCGCTGCCCGAAAATATTGAAATAGCGCAGGCCAATGCTTTTGAAGCCGTAGGCGGAAGCGAACACGTTGCAATAAAGTTCGTTCACATATTTGGTTACAGCGTAGGGCGAAAGCGGGCTGCCAATGCGGTCTTCGCGCTTGGGCAGGTTGGGCTCGTCACCGTAGGTGGAACTGGACGCGGCGTAGACAAAGCCTTTTATGCCCGCGTCACGGGTGGCGACCAGCATGTTCAAAAAACCGTCTATGTTTACGGAATTGGTAAGTATGGGGTCTTCAATGGAACGCGGCACAGAACCCAGCGCGGCCTGGTGCAGCACCTTGTCGGCCCCGGCGCAAGCCTTGCGGCAATCTTCAAGGTTGCGTATGTCGCCTTCAATAAAGGTAAAATTTTTCCAGGCGTCGCCAACCGCTTTTTGAACCATATCAAGGTTTTTTTGGTGCCCGGTGGCAAAGTTGTCCAGCCCGCGCACCTTTTGCCCGTTCCGCAGCAGGGTTTCCAGCAGGTTGGAACCTATAAATCCGGCCACACCGGTAACAACCCAGGTTTGTTGGTTGGCATTCAGTTTTTTTAGCAGTTCGGCATAAGTGTTCATTAAATTCTCTGTGTTGTGTTGTTCTGAAACAGTATTCCTGCCCTGGCGGCAAAGTCCGCTATGGGTGTCATAGACCAAAGGCAGCTGAAAGGCAAATGCCTTGTGCGGAAAGTTTTCCGGCATTTCACGCGGTGGCGTGGGCAGCGGGCTGTTGGCTCTATTTTTTGGCTGGCGCCGGGGCGCTTTCAGAAACCGAGATGCCAATCAGGATAATGTCTGTGTTGCGTATCATTATTTTGCCGTTGACCGTGATGCGGGAACCCGTGGTAAGGGCTTTCAAACTTTCCTTTTTATTACTGCCCATGAAAATACAGGGTAATTGGGAGCTTTTTCCTGATAAAATAAGAGTATAGCTGTGTATAAGGCCTTGAGTTTGCAGCGCGCGCGGGCCGGATGTCAGCACCCCTTCAACCACTACCCATTTGCCGTCCAGTTCCTGTTTGGCATTCAGCGGGTTTTTGGTAAAAATGGCGGCAAGATCATCTGGACTGCTTTTTTGCACGTCATCAAAAGCGCCTGGCGGCGGTGTGAAGTTGTTCAGCATGTCGTCAAGTCTTTGCGCGGAATTCGTGGTAACGGCGGGTTGCGGCTTGGGTTGGGAAGCGCAGCCGCCAATGAAACAGGCGAACAATAGCAGGGCCAGGCAATATGTGTTTTTTTGGGATATGCGGTTCATTTTTCTGCATCCTGAATCAGAACGCTTGGCATAAGCATCAGGCCCTTTGGGGTAGAGCGCACTATGCCGGCAATGCACACTTCCTTTCCATTTTCAAGCTGTTTCATGCCTTCAAGCTTGTCTTCTCCTATGAAAGAGCAGAGCAGCACGGCATCTTTATCTTTTTTGCCAAGCGTCACAACATAGGATTTTGTTCCGGAATACATCACCTCAAATGGGCCGGTTATCAGGGGGCCACGAATTTTAACCCAGTTATCTGTGAACTTTTCTTCCGCGTTTAACGGATTGGTTTTATAAGCGGTCACGATTTCCCCGATGGGGGTATAAGGTGTTGCCGCCGATAAAATATTTTGCGGAGGGGTTATGGCCGCAAATTCATTCATAACAAGCGCCCTGGGATCCGGCTTGAGCGGAATGGGCTTCGAGGCGCAGCCCACAAAAAGGGTCATGGCAAAAAACAGCGCGGCCAGCGCGGCAAGGTGTGGTTTTTTCATATACGTTTTCCTGCTTGCAATAAAAAATATTGTTCAATATATTTATGTGACGCCCATCCTGTAATCAGTTTTTTTGTTGCTTGTCAAATGCTAATGAGCGTGTGAACGGCGCGGTCTATAAGTATAACGTTGTCAAAGGCCATGTGTATGCGTATCAAATTAATATTTTTGTTGCTTCTCTGCCTGCCCCTTTGTGTATTTTCCGGCGGCTGCATCCAGCAAGGCACAACAAAGGTCAATGTAACCCCCGTGCTGCGTAATTCTCGCCTGGCGCTTACCCCGGAAAAGCTTTATGTGAAATTTCCGGAAGACGGCCCGGACAAAAAAGGCAATACGGTAAAAAAATCTGGGCGTGACACGCTGGACGCCGTGCGTGAAGGCTTGCGTGACTGGCCCGGGGAAATCGTTTTTGCGGATGAGGCGGAAAGCGTGCCGGCCGCCCTGGCAAAAGCCGCCGGTCAAGGTTGCCGCTATGTGTTGAACATAAAGATTCTTGAATGGGAAGATACCCCGTCTTCAACTGAAAGAGACGTGGATGTGGCGGATATCATACTTATTGTGTATAGAATTGAAACCGGCGATCTTGTTCATTCTGAACAGCTTCAGTGTTCCGGCACGCCAACCAAGATAGTCAATATCGGTTCATATGGGCCAGAAACGTGCCTTACCCCCACAGTAGAAATGTGGGCGAGAAATACCTTTCATTATTAGAAACCGCTGGACAATGGCCTTTTGCCCGTCCAAAACTCCGCCATAAAAAATCCCCCCGCGCCGTAATCTGCGCGGGGGATTTTTTTATTGTTCGCCTTTCACCTTTGGCCGCTACACTTCAAACAGCATTTCCAGATCATCGCGGGTAAGGCTTTTCCAGGCGCTTTGGCCGGGGATTATAGATTCCGCCATGCCGCGTTTGCTGTCTTGCAGTTGCAGTATTTTTTCTTCAACCGTGTTCTGGCAGATAAGTTTGTAGGAAAATACCTGCCGGGTCTGGCCTATGCGGTGGGTGCGGTCTGTGGCCTGGCTTTCCACCGCCGGGTTCCACCACGGGTCGTAATGTATTACGTAGTCCGCGCTGGTAAGGTTTATGCCGGTGCCGCCCGCCTTCAGGGAAATGAGGAAGATGGGTATTTCCGGCGTGTTGTTGAAGCGGTCCACCTGTTCAAAACGGTCTTTGCTGGCCCCGTCAAGGTAAGCAAAGGGTATTTGGTTAATTTGCAGCCAGGAACGAATTATTTTAAGCATTTGCACAAACTGGGAGAACACCAGCACCTTGTGGCCTTCTTCCACAATATCCACCACCATGTCCTTGAAGGCGTCAAACTTGCCGGATGGCAGGTTGGTGGAAACGCCCGGCAGGTCAAGCTTTAGCAGACGCGGGTGGCAGCAGATTTGCCGCAGCTTGAGCAGGGCGTCCAAAATGGACATCTGGCTTTTGGCAATGCCTTTTTCATCCACTGTGGCCATGATCTTTTCCTTAAGCTTTTTGGCAAGCATGGCGTAAAGTTCAGACTGTTCATCCGTAAGGCCGCAGTAGTAGATATTTTCAATTTTCGGGGGCAGGTCTTTGGCCACTTCCGCCTTGGTGCGGCGCAAAATGAAGGGGCGGACGCGGGTGCGCAAAAAGTCCAGCGTTTCATTGTCACCGTCTTTGATGGGCTTGACAACCCCGCGCTGGAAGGCGTTTTGCGCGCCCAAAAAGCCCGGCATAAGAAATTCGAACAGCGACCACAGCTCAAACAGGTTGTTTTCAATAGGCGTGCCGGAAAGGCAAAGCCGCATGCGCGCGTTGATGCGCCGCACAGAAGTTGCGGTGATGGTGCTGGGGTTTTTTATGTTTTGCGCTTCATCCAGAATAATGCTGTTAAACTCATACTTTTGCAGTTCTTCCAAATCTCGGCGCAGCAGGGCGTATGTGGTAAGCACCAGGTCTGAATCATTTATTTTTTTGAACATGCCCTCGCGCTTGGTGCCGTAAATGGTCAGGCGGCGCATGGAAGGCACAAATTTTTCCGCTTCCCTTTCCCAGTTGGGCAAAACGGATGTGGGCACAATGATCAGGTTGGGGCCGCTATAGCCGTGTTCAATCATATGTTGCACAAAGGAAAGGGTTTGCACGGTCTTGCCCAGGCCCATTTCATCGGCCAGTATGCCGCCAAAGCCGTATTCACGCAAAAAGTTCAGGTAGGAAAGGCCCTGGATCTGGTAGGGGCGCAAGTCCGCCTTCAGGCCCTTGGGCGCGTTGATGGGCGTAATTTCCTTGAAATGATGAATTTTTTCCCGCAGGGCATTCCAGAAGGAATCTGTGCTGGAATTGGGCATGTCGTCCAGCAGGCTGTCCAGTACCGGGGCTTCAAATTGCTGGAAGTTTTCCTTGGGCGGCTTGGAAGGATCAAGCCCCAGGGCCTGCAACTTGTGGCCCATGCGTTCCAGCCAGCTTTCCGGCAGGCTGGTGTAGGAACCGTCTTTAAGTTGGATGTAGCGCTTGCCTTTTGTCCAGGCTTCCCAAATAGCTTCCAGCGCGACGCTTTGCCCGTCATACTGCACGTCAATGTCCAGGTTGAACCATTTTTCCTTTTCATTGGAGGTAACAGTCGCGGAAATAACGGGCTGGGCCAGGCGCACCTTGTAGCGGGAAAGGGTTTTTTCACCATAAACCCGGTATTCGTCCACCAGCCTTGGGTAGGCGTCCAGCAAAAAGTTAATGGCGTCTTCCGTTTCCAAAAACCACAGTTTGGAACTGCGGGGCTGGAACTTCATGGCGCTTAACAGGCTTATAAGCGCGGCTTCGCTTTCCTGATGCCGCTTTATAAGGTAGGTGTTGCCTTCATAGGTGTAGCTGCCGGTCTGGAAATCCGGGTTGGGGCCGGTCAGGGTAAATTCACCGTGTATGCTTTCATACACGTTTTGAATTTGCAGGGTCAGAAGGCTTCCTTCCTCATCCAGGAACAGTTTGGGGTCATAGGTGGCGGGCACAAAGACCGGTTCCATACACTTCAAAAAGTCTTCTTGCGCGTAAAGGTCGGACGCGGGCAACTGCGTCCATACCCGGTCAAGAAATTCGGAAAGGTCTTCTTGTGGAACATTGGGGTTTACATGTACCAAGTCCTTTATCAAAGACGCTTCAAGCGAGGTGTGTACCGGGTAGAAGCCCTGTTGCCAGCACACCCACAAGGGCATTTGCCCGTGGAATGTGGTGTCTGTTCCCGCCACCGGGATGGGGGGGTTGCCTTCACGGCACAAGAGCACGCTGAAGCGCAGGGCCATATTTTCATCCAGCGTGGGGTGCAGTTTAAGCTGCATGGTGCGCTGGTCAACATGGCAGGGCTTTTCCGTATCTTTCCAGAACAGGAAGTGTTCACGCCGTATTGTCCAAAAAAACCAGGTAAGCAGGCCGTCCGGTATGCTGATGCGGTGCCCGTAATAATCTATGGTTTGGCCTATAAGTTCGGCTAGTTGCGGTAAATTGGGCGAAAGATCGCACCAGGACGGGTTGTGGATGATCTGTTCCAGCGTAACCTCGCTGTGCACGGAAGAAAGGCTGGTTTTGTTTTGCCGCCCGCGAAAAAAGGCCACCTGCAAGCGCCCCGGTTCCGGATAAAAGCGGAAAATAAGGTAATGCCTGCCGGATTCCGGTTCCACATCAGAGGAAAAGAAATAGCGGAACTGCTGGCGCCAGTCGCTTTTGGGGCGTATGGCGCTTTCTCCGTCTTCCGCCCCGGCGCTCATTACCGTGGTCATGTACTTCAGGGCCAAAGCCCCCACATGGCGGCAGGCCCCAAAGGATTCCGCGTCACAGTTGCAGGCATGGCGAAAGGTTTGGTCGTCCGCGTCAAAGCGCAGGCTGGGGCTGTAGGTTTGCAGGTCTTCACCCTGCACGTTGGCGCTTATTTGCCAGGCGTCATCTTCATTTTTAATATTTATTTTTTGCACGCTGCCCGTATCCACAAGATAACGGGCGTCATCCAGAATATATTCCGGTATGGCGTCATTAATAAAATCTTCAAGCAGGTATTTGGCTTCTTCAGCGCTTTTCATTTATAAAACCTCTAACCTTGCGGCCATGCCCCGGGTAATTTTTCCAAAGCGGCTTATGGGCTTGGCAAGCTGGTAGAACATTTGCTATAACTTTTCAGACGGGCTTAAAATAAAAAAAGCCGGCGCCTGTCGGATAAAAAAATACGGTTTAAATGCCGTTAGCCCAATCTTTAATAAACTCTATCACAGCTTGGCTTCTTTGGTCAATTATGAATTTTTAAGGGCCAAAAATTTTTGGGCGCAGAAGCAGGGCAAAAATGATGATGAAAAAAAATTCACAAATATTCAAAAGGGCTTTTGTTTGCGTCTGCCTGCTTGTTCCGCTGCTGCCGCTTGCCCGTTTTTTTCCGCCCGCGGCCGCGCACGCGGCCGTTTATGGCGACGCCCTTGTCATGGGCAGCCTTGCCGACGCATCCAACCTTATACCCGCCATAAGCACGGACAGCGCCTCGCATGAAATAAGTGAAAAACTTTTCATCGGCCTGCTGAAATATGATGAAAACCTGAACATAGTGCCCCAGGCGGCCAAATCCTTCCAGGTGCTGGATAACGGGTTGCGCCTGCGTTTTGAACTGCGTGACGATATATTTTGGGAAGACGGCAAGCCCCTTACGCTGGATGATGTGGAATTTACCTACCGCATGATCATAGACCCGGCCACGGGCAGCGCCTATTCCAGCGCCCTGAAGCAGGTGAAGGAATTTCGCCGCCTGGGTGAACGGTCATTTGAAGTGACCTACGATGCGCCCTTTGCCCGCGCCCTGATAAGCTGGATGACGGAAATAATGCCCAAACATCTGCTGGAAGGGCAAGATGTGCGCCGTTCGGAATTTATGCGCATGCCCAAGGGCTGCGGGCCCTTCAAGCTGCAAAGCCGCCAGCCCGGCAGCCGCATTACGCTGGGGGCAAACCCGGCCTATTTTGAAGGCCGCCCCTATTTGGACGGGCTGGTGTACAAAATTATACCGGACATCACCACCATGTTTATGGAACTGCGGGCCGGGGCGCTGGATTATATGGGCCTTACGCCGCAGCAGTTCGTTTTCCAGATGCGTAAATCCGGCCTTGCCGCGCAGGAAGACGCCCGGCTGATCAAGGCCGGGCCAAATGCCCCGGCGGATGACTTTTTCCGCCGCTTCAGCTGTTACCGGCAAATCGGGGCATCCTATACCTACATGGGCTACAACCTGAAAAACCCGCTGTTCAGCGATGCGCGGGTGCGCCGCGCCCTGAGCATGGCCATTGACAAAAAGGAAATAATCAAGGGGGCGCTGCTGGGGCAGGGCGTGCCCACCCAGGGGCCTTACCCGCCCACGTCCTGGGCCTTTGACGCGCAACTCGCCCCTTACCCGTATGATCTTGCGGCCGCCACAGCCCTTTTGCAGGAATGCGGCTGGGAAAAAGACGCCAAAAGCGGCCTGCTTATGAAAAACGGCCAACCTTTTTCCTTTACCCTGCTTATAAGTCAGGGTAATGAAGTACGGGAAAAGACAGCCATAATCATCCAAAGCCAGCTGCGCAAGCTGGGGGTGGACGTAAAAATAAGGGTGGTGGAATGGACAACCCTGCTGCGGGAATTTGTGGATAAAAACCGCTTTGAGGCCCTGATTATGGCCTGGACAACCCCGCCGGACCCGGATGCCTACGATGTGTGGCATTCTTCCAAAACAGGCAACGGCGGTTTGAATTTTGTGGGTTACAGCAACCCGGAAGTGGACAGGCTGCTTGAAGAAGGCCGGGCCACGTTTGATCAGGAAAAACGCCGTGAAATTTATCGCCGTTTTCAAGAAATTTTACATGAAGACCAACCGTATTGTTTTTTATTTGTTCCGTACGCTATAGCGGCTATAGATTCCCGGGTGCAGGGCATAGAACCGGCCCCGGCAGGCATTGAATACAACCTGATCCGCTGGTGGGTGCCAGAAGCCCGCCAACGCCACAAGGCATTGATGAAACCATGATTCGTATTCAGGATATTTTAGATAAAATCGCCGCCTATGACCCGCAGGCGGATCAGGACGCCATCCGCAAGGCCTATGTCTTTGCCGCCGCCCGCCACGCCGGGCAGGTGCGCCTTTCTGGTGAACCATACCTTTCTCACCCCCTGGCCGTGGCCGATACCCTGGCGGATTTGCGCCTGGATGAAGCTTCCATCATGGCCGGGCTTCTGCATGATACGGTGGAAGATACCCACGCCACCATTGAGGACATAGACGAGGAATTTGGCGAAGAAGTGGCCGACATTGTTGACGGCGTAACCAAAATCAGCCTGATTACCTTTGACAGCAAGGAAGAACAGCAGGCGGAAAACATACGCAAAATGATCCTGGCCATGAGCGAGGACATGCGCGTGCTTATAGTCAAACTGGCCGACCGCCTGCACAACATGCGCACGCTGGACTTCCAGAAGCCGGAAAAGCAGGTGCGCATAGCCAATGAAACCATGGATATCTACGCCCCGCTTGCCAACCGCCTTGGCCTGCACCGCGTAAAGCTGGAACTGGAAGATTTGAGCTTCCGCTACATCAAGCCGGATTCCTACGCCCAAATAACCAAATGGCTGGAAGAACACCGCGCGTCTGACAACGCCTACATAGATGAAGTTATAAACACCCTGCGCGCCATGTTGAAGGAAAATGAAATTGAAGGCCGGGTAAAGGGGCGCATCAAGCACACCTACAGCATTTACCGCAAAATGACGGCCAACAACCTTAGCATGGATGAAATGCACGACATCATCGCCTTCCGCGTGCTGGTGCCGGAAAAAAAGGACTGCTACGCCGTGCTGGGCCTGGCCCACGCGGCCTGGAAGCCTGTTCCCGGCCGCTTCAAAGACTACATTTCCATGCCCAAGGCCAACATGTACCAAAGCTTGCACACCACCGTAATTGGCCCGCGCGGTGAACGCATGGAAATTCAAATACGTACGGAAGAAATGGATAGCCTGGCGGAACACGGCCTGGCCTCGCACTGGCTTTATAAGGAAGGCGGGCGGGTAAAGGCCAAGGACGTGCGCCAGTTTAACTGGCTGCGTGAGATGCTGGACTGGCAGAAGATTGAAAGCGATTCCCGCGAGTTTTTGCGTTCCTTGCGCTTTGACCTTTTCAAGGATGAAATATACGTCTTCACCCCGAAAGGGGAAGTGAAGGAACTGCCGGAAAACGCAACCCCGGTGGACTTTGCCTACCAAATTCACACCAAGGTGGGCGACCACTGCACCGGGGCCAAGGTGAACGGCCGCCTTGTGCCCCTTAGCACGGCCCTGAAAAGCGGCGATGTGGTAGAAATTGTTTCAGACCAAAGCCGCCACCCCAGCCGCGACTGGTTGAAGTTTGTAAAAACCGCCAAGGCCCGTACACGCATCCAGCAATACGTGCGCACAGAGGAACGCGCCCGCAGCATCGCCCTGGGCAAGGAAATGCTGGATAAACAGGGCCGCCGCCACGGGCTTGCCCCGCTGAAAAACCTTAAAGATATAGATTTTGCCCCGGCGCTGGAAGAATTCAAGCTGCGCAATGTAGACGAGCTGCTTTCCGCCCTGGGTTATGGCAAAATTACCATCAGCCGCCTTTACAAGGCCATGCAACCCAAGGCCCAGCCCCCGGCCCCGCTTGTGGGCGTGCAGGATGTGGCCACTTCCAACGCAAAGCCGGAACGCAAGGCCGCGGTAAGCATTGCCGGGGTAAGCGACATGCTTATGCGCTTTGCCAAATGCTGCAACCCGGTGCCTGGTGACCCGATTGTGGGCTACAGCAGCCACGGGCGCGGGCTTATCATCCATACGGTGGATTGCCCCACCCTGGACAACGTGGAAATAGACCGCCTTTTCCCCGTCTACTGGCCGGGCACGGAAGGGCAGGACGTAAAGCCCTATCAGGCCAAAATATACGCCAGCGGGCGCAACCAGCCCGGCCTTATAGGCCGCGTTACAACCGCCATAGGGCAAGACGGGGTGAACATCCAGTCCGGCAGCATACGCAACACGGTTGACAGCCGCACGGAACTGGAACTGGTGCTGGAAGTGCGCGACCGCATCCAGCTGGAACAGGTTATGGAAAAAGTGCGCCGCCTGCCGGATGTGATAGAAGTGCTGCGCATTATGGGCGCGGAACAGGGCAAGTCGGAAAAGGAGGCGCGCGGTGGGCGTTGAAGACAAATTCGGTAACCAGCCGGACGGTTTTGCAGAAGCTATGGACAGCGGCAGCACTGAAAGTATGGCTGCCGGCAGGGACAGCGGCATGAGCGGCATGGATAACGGCATGGATAACGGCACGGCGGCCAATCAATCCCGCTGCCCGTCCGCGTGTTCGCCCGATCAACCGGCCACTTCGGCCCAGTGCCTGCAATTGCTGGAAGAATGCCACAGTTTCCCCGGCCCCTACACCTTCAAGGTAATAGGGCAAAACACCCCCGGCTGGGACGCGGCGGCGGTAAGCGCCCTGCGTTCCGTGCTTGGGCAGGTGGATATTGAATGCCTGGCCCGCCAGACCAGCGGCGGGGCCTATACCTCGCTTACCCTGAACACCCGCGTAAACCGGGCCGGGGACGTGCTGGCCGCCTATGAGGCCCTGCGCGGCTTGCCGGGTTTGAAAATGTTGTTGTAAGGAAAATTTATGCATCCACACCATATTGACAGAAAAATTTCCGTGCCGGAAGGCAAGCGCGACTACTTTGACTTTCCCTTTCCCTGCCTGAAGCTGGAAACAGCTTGCGGGGCGCCGCAAATACCCGGTCAGGGGTTTGGCGGCTTCCCCCTTGGCGAGCCGGAACCCCTTCCGGCCAGCGTGTGCCCGCCCCCGCCGGAAGTGGAGGTGTGCAAGGAATTGTGGGAAAGGTATGAAACGCCCATGCACATTCGCGCCCATTGCAGCCAGGTGGCCTGTGTGGCCGCGTCCCTGGCGGAAATGCTTAAGGCCGCCGGGGCGCAGGTGTGCATAAAAACCGTGCTGGCCGCCGGGCTGCTGCATGACATAGGCAAGGCCTATTCCCTGCAATACGGCAGCAGCCACTGCCAAATCGGCGCGGCCTGGGTAATGCGTGAAACGCGCAACCAGCATGTGGCGCAGGCGGTTTACCACCATGTGCGCTGGCTGTGGGCGATAGATGTGTGGAATGACGCCTGGCTGCCCGCCCTGCTGATCACTTACGCCGACAAAAGGGCGAAACATGACCGGGTTGTAACCCTTGATGAAAGGTTTGCGGACCTTACGCAACGCTATGGCAAAACAGAAGAGGCCATCCGCAGTATTGCGGCTTCCAAGCAACAGGGGCAGGAAATTGAAAATGCCCTTTCCAAACGTCTGGGGGTTTCTGTAAATGAAAGTACTTTTAATAGCCGGTGGCTGGTCTCCTGAACGTGAAGTTTCCCTTAACGGGGCCAGGGCGGTGGATGCCGCCTTGCAAAATTTGGGGCACGACACAACGCTTTTTGACCTTGGCTCAAGCCTTTCCGGCTTGATGGAAGCGGCCTCCCGCCACGATTTCGCCTTCATTAACCTGCACGGTTCACCGGGTGAAGACGGTCTGGTGCAGGCCCTTTTGAACAGCATTGGCTGCCCCTATCAGGGTTCCGGCCCGTCCGGGTCATTTTTGGCCCTGAACAAGGCCGCGGCCAAAGAACTTTTCAAGCGCCACGGCCTGCCCACCCCGGAATGGCAGCTTTTAAGCGCCCGCCCGGCAGAGGGCTGGCAGCCGGATTTCCCCTTCCCGGTATTCATCAAGGACAACACCGGCGGATCAAGCCTGGGCATGGAATACGTGCCGGAAGAAAAAGACCTTGAAGGTGCGCTGAACCGCCTTTTCGGGGCCAACCCGCGCGGGGAATTTTTGGTGGAACCGGCCATTCGCGGGGTGGAAGTTACCTGCGGCGTGCTGGGCGTTTTGAACAAAACCCCGGGCGGCAAAAAGGTGGAAGAGGCTCAACCCCTGCCCCCCATTCTGATACGCCCCAAAAGCAACACCAGCGGCATTTTTGACTACGCCAGCAAATACACCGCCGGCATGGCGGAAGAAATTTGCCCCGCCCCCCTGCCGGCAGAAACCACCGCCAAAGTGCAGCACATGGCCCTTACCGCGCACCGGGCGCTTGGCCTTGCCGGCTACAGCCGTTCAGACTTCATCCTGCGGGAAGACGGCAGCCTGGCCTTGCTGGAAACAAACACCCTGCCCGGCATGACCGGCACCAGCCTTGTGCCGCAGGAAGCCGCCGCCATAGGCCTTTCATTTGAAGACCTTATTGCCAGGCTGGTGGAACTGGGCCAGGCGGCCAAAAGATGACACTACGGCCCTTTTGCCCTCTGGCTGCGTCAGAAAACCTTTTTATGACGGTCGAGTACCATAAGAGTACATTGACTCGCCACTTCCTGTGGCTCGCCCTTCGGGCGCGGAGCGTCCAATTCCGCTATCCTGCGGAATTGTCCCATCATAAAAAAATTTTCTTCCTTGCCAGAGAACAAAATTGCTGTAATCTCAATAGAACCCGGCTAAAATGTTCCAGGGGGCTTTATACGGATGAATGAATTATTGCTTAAACCCTACGCCCTGGCCTGGAAGCTGGCCCGGCCCCTGCTGCGCCGCCATAAAAGAATGGCGCAAGGCTTCGCGGAACGCCAGGTACTGCCCGGCTGGCCGCAAAGCGGCGATACGGCGGAACTTTCCCCCTGGCAGGCCGCCCGGCTTGAGGCGGGCAATGCCGCCCCGGATCTGCCCCCCTTGCGTCCGGCGCGGCTGTGGTTGCAGGCCGCTTCCGGCGGAGAGGCCTACCTTGCGCTGGAACTTTTGCGGGCCATTGGCCGGGAATTGGAACGGGAACCGGGGCGGAACCAGGTGCGGAACCCGGCAGGGGAAGGCCCAGAAGAAGTGAGTCCGGAAGAAGTGGGCCCGGAAGGAGGCAAGCCCAAAGGGGAAGGGCGGCAAGATGCAGCCGGTCAAGCGCCCGCGCGTCCGGCAGGCCATTCTGGCGGCGGGCTGGCCGTGCTTTGCACCTCTTGCACCCGTCAGGGCATGGATGTGCTGCGGGGCGGGGCATCCGGCCTTTCAGACAAAATAGATTTGCAACTGCGCTACTTCCCGCTGGATGAACCGCGCATCATGCGCCGGGCGCTGGAAGCTGCCCGCCCCGCTCTGGTGGCCCTGCTGGAAACCGAACTCTGGCCCGGCCTTCTGGCGGCCTGCGTGGAAAAATCCGTGCCGGTGTTCATCTTGAATGGCCGCATGACGGAAAAAAGTTTCAAGGCTTACAAATTCATGGCGGGTTTTTGCCGCCAGCACGCCCCCCGGCGCATTCTGGCCACCGCCCCGGCGGACGCGGCCCGCTTTGCCGCGCTGTTCGGCCCGGACAGGGTGGGGCTTATGTCCAACATCAAATTTGACAGCCTGCGCGTGGCGGAAGTGGCAGTGGCGGAAGTGGCAGTGGCGGAATGGGCAGTGGTGGAAGGGGCAGGGCCGGAAAAAACCCTTGCGCCGGAAAAGAGCGTACCCGCGCAAGAAGCCGTTTCCGCAAAAGCAGTGCCCACGGAAACAATGTCCCCCAAAGCAATGTCCCCGGAAGCCGCCGCGCCCGGCGCTTGCGCAAGCCTGAAGGAAGGCGCGGGGCAGGGCGCTCCGGTAATTTTGCTGGCTTCCGTGCGGGAAGAAGAAGAAGCCCTGCTTGCGCCGGTGCTGGCCCGTCTGCGCCGGGAAGCCCCCGGGGCGGCCCTGGTGGTGGCCCCGCGCCACATGCACCGGGTGGCGGCCTGGCAAAACACCCTGCAAAAGGCCGGTCTGCCTTGTGAACTGCGCAGCGCCCAGCCCGGCGGGCAAGCGCCCCTGGCGCTCGGCCCTGCAAGTCCTGAAGCGGGTGAAGGCCCGGCTGCCCGGGCTGCCCAGATTGCTGGCAAACCCGGCAAGGCCGGGGCTTGTCAAGGCGCGCCCGGCCCGGCTTCCTCTGCCTTGGCTCCCGCCGCCTTGGCTTCCACTGCCTTTTCCGCAGCGCTTGCCCCCGGCAGCCTGACCCTGTGGGATCGTTTCGGCGACCTGCAAAACCTTTATCAGCTTGCCTCGGCGGTGTTTGTGGGCGGCAGCCTGGCCCCCCTTGGCGGGCAAAATTTTTTGGAAGCGCTGGCCGCGGGGGTCAAACCCTGCATTGGCCCGCACTGGAGCAATTTTTACTGGGCCGGGGAAGAACTTTTCCAAACAGGGCTGGCGCGCCGCGTGCAAAGCGCCGATGAACTGGCCCCGGCCCTTCTGGAAAGCCTGGCTGAAACGGCGCAAGAAAAGTGCAGGGTTCGCGCCGCGTTCGCAGCCTATGCAACAGAGCGAAAAGGCGGGGCGGAACAGGCCGCCCGCGCCCTGCTGGCGGAATTGAATGTAACCTGAGTTCCCCTTAACCATTATTATGGAGAAAAATATGCCAAGTTTTTACCTTGATAAAAGCAAATGTAACAAAGATGGAATTTGCAAGCGCGTTTGCCCGGTAAACGCCATTCGGCTGGATAACGACGGCTACCCGCATTTTCGTGAAGGCGGCGAAACAGACTGCCTGGCTTGCGGCCAGTGCATGGCCTTTTGCCCGCGCATGGCCTGTTCCGTTGAAGGGCTGCCTCTGGAACAAACCCGGCGCATAGACCGCAAAATTCTGCCGGAATTGGCCCAGTTGAAGGAACTTTGTCAAAGCCGCCGATCTGTGCGCCAGTTTTCCAAAGAAGCGGTGAACAGGGAAAAAATCGCGGAACTTCTGGATATTGCCCGTTACGCGCCCAGCGCCAAAAATAACCAGTATATCCGCTGGATTTGCGTGGAAGACCGGGAAAAAATGAAACTGCTGGGCGACATGATGGCAGACGCCATGGAAAGCGACAACACCAGCCAGCAGGGCGGCAAGGGACTTGCCGCAAGCTGGCGCAAGGGCTTTGACCCGTTTTTTCGCGGGGCCCCCAACCTGTTGGCAGCCATAATGCCCCCAAAATGGTCATGGGAAATGACGGACGCCGCAATTGCCCTTACCTATTTTGAACTTGCGGCCCACGCCAGCGGCATAGGCTGTACCTGGGGCGGCTACTTCACGCGGGTAGCGCGGGAATCGCAGCCCATTCAAAAAATTCTTGGCCTGGCGGAAAATGAAATAATAGCCGGGGCCCAGTTTTTTGGCTACCCGGCCATCAAACAGTCAAACATTCCTCCGCGCAAACAGGCCGATATAACCTGGTTTACCGGGGAATAAGTTCAATCTGTTGCGCAATGGCCACGGCCATTGCGCAACAGTCTCTATTTTTGAGCTACGCGTTCCAGGCGTGTTTTCATGAACTCATCTGACTCTTCATCGGAAAGATATCCCCCGGCAGCCGCATTCCTGGCGCGTTGAAGCCACATCGCATCTTCCAGTTCACTCAAACGCTGAAATTCTTCATATGATATCATAACCACAGCGGGCCGCCCGGATTTTTCTATTACAACAGGTTGTTTGGCGGCATCGGCAATGCAGGTTCCAAAATTTTGCTTGGCATAGGTAGCATTCACAGTAGTCATATTATCCCCTTTCTTTTTGCCCGCTTGTACACATCATCATCATTGCGTTTGCCTACCAGATCTATATAAATGCTATTCTCATCATACCAATAAATGATCCGGTATTCGCCAACATCTTTACGGCGGCGTTTCGGCGCGGCATTGCCGGCCAGTTCTTTGGAATCTTCCGGTTCCGGCGCCATGCGGAGCGCTTCAATGGCATCATATACCTGGCAAAAATGTTTGTCAGGCATTTTGTCTATCGCCTTTTCGGCGTCCCGCGTGATCTGGCGTTTCAGCATGTGTTATCCTTATTTCTTTAAATGGACATTATGTCTGTTTTGTCTATTTGTCAACATCGTTATCTTTCATTGCTTTGGCCTTTGGTTCGCTTCTTGCATATAGCAAGGCAAGTTTATTTTTCAGGCCGCCGGCAGTTCAAACCTGCCGGCAGGCCAAAGTAAAAGCGCCAGTTATATTTGCGGAGGGGAACCATGAAGGCCAAGGCAGCGGAACAATTTTTTTGGGGAATAGGGCTGGATGAAGCGCAACGCGCGGGTCTGGAGGCCTGCCTGGGCAGCAAGCAGAGGATGCGTTTTTTTGACGAAGCGGCCCTGCCCGTGGCAGCGGATATAGAGGCCGAATGCCCGGTCATGCTGTTTGCCTCTTCCGGCCTGAACAAGCGCATTTCCGCGTCCGGCGGCGCACTGGGCGGAACATCTGGCGCAGGGGCCGATGTGCGGCACCTCAAGCATCTGCCGCGCATTGCGGTTCTGCCGGAAGGCTATTCGCAGCAGGATCTTGAAACGGCGGTGGATTCAGACGCGCTGGATATTCTGCGTCCGCCCTTTGCCGCCAAAACCTTCAATCGCAAGCTGCGCCAGGCTATGGAAAGCGTTATGGTGCACCGCGATATCCTTTGCATGAGCAAAGAAATAACGCTGGGGCGCGACCTTCTTGAACGCAAAAACACCTTGCTGGATTTTTTGGTCAACTTTTTGACAGATACCGCAACCAGCCATGAAGCGGAAGAAATTTTGCAAAGCGCCTTCAAGGGCATGGGGCTTTTGTTGCCCGCGCACAGCATGCACGCGGCCATTTGGTACACCAATGCCAAGGGTGAACAGTGTTCCCGTTTTTTTGTGGCGGCGGAACAGGGCAGCCCGGCTTTCGCCCAATGGCGGCAGCAACTTCAGGCGCATGGCGAAAGCTGCGGCCTGCCGCTTCCAGCCAAAATAGAGGAAAAATCCCTTAAACTTTCGGTGCGCGGGGCCTTGCTGGAAATCATAGAGCCTTCGGTCGGCAATGTGGTCTATTTACCGCTGAAGTCCGGGGAAAACACCATCGGCTTTTTGGCCGTTGTAACCAACATGAAGCGCGGCTTCGGGCGCGATCAGGCCCAAGTGCTTGACGCCATTTTGCGCCACCTGGCCCTTGACCTGCAAAACGCGCTGGGCCGGGAAGTGCTGCGCAACCTGGCGGAATATGACAGCCTTACCGGGCTTTACAACCGCCGTTATTTTGAAGAGGCGCTGGCCCGGGAAAATGCCCGGGGCAACCGTTACAAGATGCCGTTTTCCTTGCTGTTTATAGACGTTGACCACTTCAAGAAAATTAATGATACCCACGGGCACCAGGCCGGTGACCAGGTGTTGCAGCAACTGGCGGAAATTTTCCGCGCCACCTTGCGCAATGTGGACCTGTGCGCCCGCTTCGGCGGTGAGGAATTTGTAGTGCTTTTGCCGCATACGCCGGTGGAATCCGCCGCCATTCTGGCGGAAAGGCTGCGCCGCAAGGTAAACGACCATGTGTTCAACACCAGCGCCGGGCCAATCCGGGCCAGCATAAGCCTTGGGCTGGCAGGCAGCGCCGTTCAGGCCGCCCCTTCCCACCTTGCCCTGCTGGCCCTGGCGGATAAAGCCCTGTATGCCGCCAAAAACAGCGGCCGCAATTGCCTGCGCGTAAGCGGCGACCATGAAGCGCTGGAAGAGTGCATGTAGGGTTCATGCCGTGGGAAAGTAGTTTAAAGAGATAAGGTGTTGCGTGTGTGATGAACTTTGAGGGCATTGCATTTTGAGGCCATTGCACAATGGCCTTTTTGCCCTTTTACTGCGTCGTGCTTCGTCCCGC
>JAVBMP010000128.1:0-20106 GCA_031552315.1 Desulfovibrionaceae bacterium
CAGTATTACATTACCAACCGCTGGATGGGCGGCACCCTTACCAACTTCGCCACCATTCAAAAAAGCATAGAGCGCATGAAAAAGCTCGAAGCCATGTTTGAAGACGGCAGCATCAACCGCTACCAGAAAAAAGAAATACTCAGCCTGCAAAGAGAACTGGACAAGATGCGTCTGGTGCTCAGCGGCATTAAAGATATGGAACGCCTGCCCCAGCTCGCGTTCATCATTGACCCGCAGCGTGAAACCATTGCCGTGCAGGAATGCCGCAAGCTCGGCATACCCATTGTGGCCGTAACAGACACCAACTGCGACCCCGACCTGGTGGACTACATCATACCGGGCAACGACGACGCCATCCGCGCCATCAAACTGTTTGTTTCCCACATTGCGGAAGCCTGCCTTGAAGGCGATGCCATGCGCAAAGACCACGGCAAGGCCGACCTGGAAGCGGAACTGCAAAAGGCCGCCGCCAAGCCTGCCAAGGCCCCGCTTTCTCCCTCTCTGGCCGCTGTGGCCGGTGACGACGAAGGAGACAACTAATGGAAATTTCCGCCGCTCTTGTTAAAGAACTGCGCGAGCGCACCAGCGCCGGCATGATGGATTGCAAAAAGGCCCTGCAGGAATGCGAGGCCGATATGGAAAAGGCCATTGACTGGCTGCGCCAGAAGGGCATTACCAAGGCCGCCAAAAAGGCCGGGCGTGAAACCAGTGAAGGCCTGGTAGCCAGCAAGTCTTCCGCGGACAACAAAAACGCCGCCATTATTGAAGTGAAGTGCGAAACAGACTTCGTTTCCCGTGGCGACCAGTTCCGCGCCTTTGCCGCCGCCGTCATTGAAAAGGCCTTTGCCGCCAAGCCGCAGGGCGATGAAGCCGTGCAGGCCATGTTCAGCAATGACGTGAATGAGCAAATCGGCACCTTGGGTGAAAACATGTCTGTTGGCCGCCTGTTTGACTTCGCCGTGCCCGGTGAAGGCGTGGTAGGCTGCTACATTCACTCCAACGGCAAACTCGGCGTGCTGGTTGAAGTAACCTGCAAAAAGCCGGAAACCTCCGCCAAGCCGGAACTGCTTGAAATGGCCCGCAACATTGCCATGCAGGTTGCCGCCAACAGCCCGGCCGCGCTTTCCCGCGAAAGCCTTGACCCGGCCATGATAGAGCGTGAACGCGAAGTTTACCGCCAGAAAACCCTGGATGAAGGCAAGCCCGCGAACATTGTGGAAAAAATTGTGGATGGCCGCATCCAGAAGTTCTATCAGGAAGTGTGCCTGCTGGAACAGGCCTACATCCGCGATGACAAAAAAACCATCAATGAACTGGTGCGTGAAACCGGCAAAGCCCTGGGCGATGAACTTGCCGTCACCCGCTATGTGCGCTGCCAGCTTGGCGAATAATAAAAGTTAAAGCATGTTGGGGGAATTGAATTCCCCCAAACCCCCTCATTATGCATAATCCCGGCGCAATCTTTCAGATTGCGCCGGGATTATGCAATTTTTACATCCTTGATGTGTATGACATTTCCGTTTTGAGGCTGTTGCTTAACAGTGGGCAACGCCAGATTTCATCTGGATAGATAATTTCCTAAGCGCCCGTTTTATCCCCGCATTCCAGATCCAGCAGGAATTTTTTTGTATCCAGCCCCCCGGCGTAGCCTACAAGTTGTTTGTTGTGGCCTATAACCCGGTGACAGGGCACTATAATGGCTATGGGGTTGCGGTTGTTGGCCATGCCCACGGCGCGGAAGCCTTTGGGGCTGCCCACGGCAATGGCAATGTCCTTGTAGCTGCGGGTTTCGCCAAAGGGTATGGCTTGCAGGGCCTGCCACACGGCTTTTTGGAAGGGCGTGCCCCGCGGGGCAAGGGGCAGGCTGAAAGTTTGCCGTTGCCCCGCGAAGTATTCCGCCAGTTGCTTGCAGGCTTCCTTTATCAGCGGGCTTTCTTCCGGCTGGTAACCGTTTAACGGCGCGTTGCTGCCTGTTGGCTTTTCATGACTGAAAAGCACCTGGGTTATGCAGTTGTCTTCTTCAACAATTTCCAGCCTGCCGACTGGCGAATCATAATGCCAGAATGTTTTCATATGCTTATCCTGCCTGAAATAAAAAGTCATGCGCCCGGCACTGCCGCAACGCATGACTTTTGAACTGAATGTCACGTTGCGCTGGCTAGAGTGGTTTACGCTTGAAATAGTCGCTTAACGGCGAGCAAAGCTCGCCTACGACTATTCTGCGGCAAGGATTTGAAGACAAATCCTTGCTGAGCAATTCACTCATTTCAATCGTAAATTGCTCTAACGTAAATAGCGGGCCAGCACTTCCATAAGTTTGTCATATTCCAGCGGTTTTGCCAAATGGGCATTCATGCCGCTGCTCAGGGCCTTTTCCACGTCATCTTTGAAGGCATTGGCCGTCATGGCTACTATGGGTATGGTTTTGGCATCTGGCCTGTCCATGGCGCGTATTCTTTCTGTGGCTTCATAGCCGCCCATTTGCGGCATTTGCACGTCCATAAGCACAATATCAAAGTAGCCGGGGGCGGATTTTTCAAACATGGTGACGGCTTCCAGCCCGTCTTCCGCCTCTTCCAGAATCATGCCGGTGTGAGAAAGCTGCTCCACCACAATCATGCGGTTTATGTCAACGTCATCCACCAGCAGGGCGCGTTTGCCGTTCAAAATGGTGGCCTGGGTTTCTGCCGGAAGTTCTTCCACCAGCGTTTCACTGGTATTGAGCAGTATGGTGAAGTAGAAGCGGCTGCCTTCACCGGGCGCGCTTTCCACCCCTATTTCCCCGCCCATAAGCTGCACAATGCTGTGGCTTATGGAAAGGCCAAGCCCGGTGCCGCCGTATTGGCGGGTAATTTGCCCGCCGCCCTGTTCAAAGGGCTGGAAGAGGCTTTCAATTTTATCCGGCTGTATGCCTATGCCGGTATCTGTAACTTCAAACAGCACGGGCAGCTTGCCGTTTTCCAGCGGGCTGCCGGTAAGGCGCAGGGCGACATGGCCGCATTCCGGTGTGAATTTTACCGCGTTGCCCAAAAGGTTTATAAGCACCTGGCGCAAGCGCAGCGGGTCGCTCATCACATGCTGGGTGACAAGGTTGTTTACCTCTATATCAAAGCGGATGTTCTTTTCTGTGCAACGCGGGCGGATAATGGTTTCCACGTTGTCCACAAGCTTCAGCAGGTCAAAGGGTTCTTCAGTCAGGTCAATGCGGCCGGCCTCGATCTTTGAAATATCAAGGATGTCGTTCAGCAGGCCCAGAAGGTGCTGTGAAGATACTTCTATCTGCTGCACATGCGACTTGATTTCCTCACAGGACGGGGCGTTGCCCGCAGCCTGCGCGGCATCGGCATTTGCGGCTTCCGGTTTATGGTCTTCCAGCTTGCGGCGTATAATGCCCGCCATGCCTATTATGGCATTCATGGGGGTGCGTATTTCGTGGCTCATGCGGGCCAAAAATTCGCTTTTGGATTCATTGGCCTTGTTGGCTTCACGCGCGGCCTTGGTAAGTTCCGTCTGCATGGTGCGCAGTTCCTTTTCAATGGCCGCGCGGTGAGAAACGTCTCTGGCAACGCCTATTATGCCGGTTATATTGCCTGCCGGGTCAAAGGTGGGGGTGCGCACCACGTCAACCACTTCACTGTGGCCGTCCGGGAAGCGCAGGGTATCCACCGCGTATATGGCCGTGCGTTTTTCCAGCACCATGGCGTCATTTCTGTCGCTTTCTTCCAGGGAATTGGCATGCAGCACCTCATGCTTGGTGTGCCCGATAAGGTCTTCCGCCCTGGCCCCGGCCAGCTGGCAAAAGCGCGGGTTTACCGCCAGGTAGCGCCCATTGGCGTCTTTGTACCAAAGCAGGTCTGGCGAGGATGAAAACACCATGTCAAGCAGGGCGCGCTGTTCTTCAACTTTTTTCTGCTCATTGACAACTTCTGTCAGGTCGTTTGAGTAGATGATGTAGCCGACATGTTCCCCATGTTCATTGTGGAACAGCGAGGCCTCACCCTTGAAGTAGCGGCCACGGCTTTCATCATAGTATACCTTGGCCTCGCGCCCTTCCAGCAGGGCGGTTACCGGGTCGTATTCGGAATTGGGGGGGTAGATGCTGAAGTCGGCATAAGGCATGCCCACCACTTCTTCTTGCGTTTTGCCCACAAGTTTGAGGGCCGCTTCATTACCGTGAATAACCTTGCGGTCAAGGTCTATAATAGCCAAAACACTGCTTATGCTGCGGTTGAGGCTGTCGGCCATTTCATCAAAGGCGTCGGACAGCTCGCCCAGTTCATCCTTGATGGGGGCGTCAAAGCGGAAGTGGCGTTCACCCGCGCGGAAGCGGGCAATGCCGTTTATCAGGCTGGTAATGCTGCGGGTAAAGGCGGAAGCCAGCCATATGGCGATAAAAATAACCAGAAGCACCATAAGCGCGGTGGAAATGCCCAGGCTGCTGGCCGTATCCACCAGGTTGGTGTTAATGGCCTTTTGGGTTTCCTGGCTTATGCTGTTGAGGTTGGCGTTGCTTTCTTCAATAAGCTTGTCAAGCGACTGGCGGGTTTCCACCGCCGGGCGGCGGAAGTGTTCCAGCCCGGCCCCAATGGTTACAAAGCCGAAGCCGCGTCGGGAATCGCCATAGTGCCCGGTGTAGTAGGGAATGGCCGCTGCGGTGTTCAGCTTCCACAAACCGCTCCAGAAAATGCGGAAGGAGCCGGAGCCGCCTTCTTCCGTAAGGTCAAACCAACCGGTGCACTGCGGGGCGAAGTTCAAATAGCGGCAATCAAGCCCCACCAGACCCCGCTTTGTAAGTTCCGGCGCGGATTTTTTGTTGTTGGACTGTTCCACAAAGGTGGGCACGTCTTTTATGAAATCCACATAGCTTTTGCCGCTGGCCTGCCATTCATTGTATATGCGGTCTTCCAGCCAGGGCACTTGCGGGTCGCCGGTTTCCGGGTCATAGCCGGTTATGGAAAAGTGGCGCGGGTGCACTATATTGCGGCCCTTGTAGTCCCAGATAAAGGCGTAGTTGCCCTCATAGGCGTCGGGTATTTCCGTATAGCGTTCCTGCGTGGGCATAAGGTGCGAGGTAAATTCCATGATATGGTCATGATCCAGCGCCATGGTGACATAGCCTATGACGGCCCCGTCTTTTTCCACAGGCGCGGCCCAGCGCACAATGCCTTTAAAGCGCTTGCCCAGCGGGTTTTCCTTACCGGCATAGGCGGATTCTTCCGGCGCGAACGCCTTGCCGGCCTTTTCAAGCCGTTCCGGCGTGTACATGCCTATTATCTGGGTGGGCACATAGGCCCCTATCACGTCTGAAACGTAAATTTCACCCGGCTTCAGCTTTTTAAGCTCCGCAAAATAGGTTTCCGCCCGCACAAAGGTATTTTTGCGGTCGGAAACATCCTTCAGATCCGTGGGCATATCTTGTGAAGAGGTAACCTTGACTTTTTCTTGCCCGTTCAAATCCACAAAGGTTATTTCTTTATAATACGGGCGGCTGTCATAGACATAATTTTCCGGCGCCCGGTAGTGGAACATGTGGTTGTTTTCTTCGTTGGTGGAAGTTCTGTCTTGCAAGCCGGGCGCGCGGTTTACCGGCACCCAGCGTTTTTTGTCTTCTGAAAGGCCCCAGTGACCCTGGCGCACCAAAAGGCCGCGTTTGGTTTCAATAAACCCGCGGTAGGCTTCCGCCGTGGGCGGCAGGGTACTTAACAGGCGCAGGTCATTATCCCGGCCGTACAAAAAGTCCGCCACCCGGCGGGCGGCATCTGTGCTCATGCGTTCAATGTCGTCTGTGGCGCGGGCGTCAAGGGCGGTTTCCGCGTCTGCCACGGCCACTTTGCCGGTTTCTGAAAGGGCCTCGTTGGAACTTTTGGCCATAAGCTCCGTGCGGTGGCGCATTTCATCGCCAAGCTTCAGGGCCTGGTGCCAGGCCAGAAGGGCCAGCAACAAAAGCGGCAGCACCTTGATGACCACGAAAAGCAAAATGAGCTTGGCGCGCATGCCAAGGCCCAATGTAGTAAAAATCTTTTCAAAATACAGGCGTAATTTGCTTACTTGTTGTGGCATAGACAAATCCTTAAGCGGAATATGGCGGTTTTGGCGCTTGACCATAACACGCTTACGCGGTCAACTTTATAATTGTAACTCAATAGCAGGCACAGGCCTTAAACGCAAGGCCCAAGCAAACATTGGGGATATTCGCCCTTTAAGCACAGCCGTTTGATATTGCAGCATGTTTTGGCCTTTGCGCCTAAAAACAAAAAAACGCAATCAATTTATGTGATAAAAATCAATTAGCGCGATCTTCAATTCCCCGTTGCGGATGTTGTCGTTTATGGCCTTGATGACCCCATCTTTAAGGGCGGGCAGCTTGCTGCTGTCCACCAGCGTGTCAAAGGGGCGGTTGAGCAGGTGATAATATATGCTGTCACGAATTATGCGTTCTTTATTCAGCATTTCAATATAAACAGGCTCATCGTCTGTCTGAAAGGTAAACTTTATGGTTAAAATGCGTATTGTGCCTTCAGTATCTTGAAGTTCCAGCATGAAGGGCGCCCAGTCCAGCGTAAAGCGCGGGCCGGTGGGGGCGGCTTCTTCCTTGGGGGGCTTGTTGTCCACAATGACTGTTTTGGTTGGAGCTTCCGCGCCTTTTGTGGTTGCCGGGTCTTCCTTTGGCTGGGGCTCTTCCTTTTTCGCTTCCTGCACGGTTTGGGGGACAGGTTCCGGCGTTTTTTTATCACCGCCCGGCAAAAGGATGTTTACCGCCACGGCCGCGCCGGCCATAAGCAGCAAGCCCAACAGGGCAAACAGCAAGATTTTTTTGCGGGCCTTCAGCCTGTCAACCAGGCCGGGCTTTGCTTCCACCGGGCCGTCTTCCCGCGCAGCCGGGGCTTTTTGCGCTTCGGCCTTTTTTTGTTCTTCGGCAGGCGGTTCATCGTTCAAGAAGGGAGCGTCTTCAATGTCCAGCTCCACCTTCCTGCTTTTTTTGTTTGTTGCGTCACCCGCATCGGCAGCCATTGCGAAATTCCTTGGTGCTGTATTGCATAACACGGTTCAGGCAACGGCCGGGTCTGTGCCGCGCCAGGTTTGAAATGGTTGCATCCGGGACAAGGCTAGAGCAATTTACGATTGAAATGAGTGAATTGCTCGGCAAGGATTTGTCTTCAAATCCTTGCCGCTAAATAGTCGTAGGCGAGCTTTGCTCGCCGTTAAGCGACTATTTCAAGCGTAAACCACTCTAGTGAATGGCGCCCTCAGGGTGAGGCCGTTGCACAATGAGAATTTTTGTTCTTTTACAAGGAGTGCCACTATCCCGTAGTTCCGTGCGGAGGGAGTATATTCAGTCATATATGACCTTCGCGCGGGACGAAGCACGACGCAGTAAAAGGGCAAAAAGGCCATTGTGCAACGACCTCAGGGTACAATTTCCCCGTCTTGGCAAGGTGTGCCCGGACAACAACAAAAAACCCCAGGCCGGGCGAAGATGAACGCGCAACAGCCGGGGGCCTTTTTATAATTTTGGCAGACGCGCCGCCATATAGCCCGCCGCGTCAGGGGAAAATTTTATCTATTTTCTGTTGCAGGGTTTCCGCCGTGAAGGGCTTTACTATGTAGTTGGAAACCTTGGCCTGCACAGCTTCAATAATATTTTCCTGCTGGGCTTCCGCTGTTACCATAAGGAAGGGCAGGTCGGAAAATTCCTCACTGCCGCGCACCTTGCGCAGGAGTTCAATGCCGGTCATGTTGGGCATGTTCCAGTCTGATATGATAAAGTCTATCTTGTCCCTGTTCAGCACTTCCCAGGCATTTTGCCCGTCATCGGCTTCCACTATGTCATTGAAGCCGATTTGGCGCAGAATATTTTTAATGATGCGGCGCATTGTGGAAAAATCATCAACAACCAGTACACGCATGTTGGTATTAACCGGCATAAATTCTCCTTAACAACTACAAAATAGCTAGATTTCCCCGGCGTCACCGTAACGGGCGGCAAAATTTTTGCGCAGACGCTCAAGGGCCTGAGTACGGAGTTGCGAGACCCGGCCTTCAGTTATTCCCATAACCTCGGCAGTTTCCCGCATATTTAGCTCGTCCGTATAATACAAAGACAATACCAGTTTTTCCCGGTCTGTCAATTGTTCTATAAGTCCGGCCACTTTTTCCAATAATTCCTGTGCCGCTGTTCCGGCAAAGGGTTCTCCTTCCGGGCGTTCTTCAGCCTGGCCGAAGTTTTCTTCCAGCGTATCCAGTGAAAGGCAAAGCTGGTTTTGCAAGGCTTCCAGCCCCTCACGCACGTCTTTTTCCGGCATGTCAAGGTGGGCGGCCAGTTCAGATTCCGTGGGCGACCGGCCCAGGGCATGTTCAAGGGTTTGGGTGCCTTCACTTATTTGCCGCACCCGCTGGCGCAGCGAACGGGGGAACCAGTCCAGGCGGCGCAGATCATCCAGCATGGCCCCCTTGATGCGGCTTTCCGCGTAGGTATCAAACTTTATGCCCAGCTGGGGCTTGAATTTGCGCAGGGCTTCCATAAGCCCCAGGGTGCCGGAGCTTATAAGTTCGTTCAGTTCCACATTTTTGGGCAGGCGCACCTTAAGGCGCGTGGCCAGGTATTTAACCTTGGGCGCAAAATGCCGCACAATGCGTTCTTTATCCGCGTGGGAAAAATCTTCCCAGGCGGTAAGGCCCGCATCCAGAACATCCCACGGTGAGATGCCCGCGGTATTTTGCGCGCTTGGGTTAGTCACGGAACAGCAGCCTCTTCCAGAAAAATTTTATGTTGCCGTCAAGGTTTTCTTGCACTTCCCAGCCCTGCACAGTGCCCGCCAGTTTGCGCACGGCGGCGCAGGCTGTGGAGGCGGCGTCTTCAACACAGAAGGGTTTTTGCTTCATTACCGCCTTGCGCACGCTTTGATCCTTGGGGATGATGCCCGCAAGATCCAGCGAAACGCTGTCCAAAAAATGGTCGCAAGCCGCGTAAAGCCGTTTGAACACGTCCATGGCCCCTTTGGGGTCAAGGGCCTGGTTGATGACAATTTTGAAATGTTCCACCCCGTGGTTTTGCTTCAGCACCTTGATAAGGGCATAGGCATCTGTAAGCGAGGTCGGGTCTTGCGTAAGCACCACCAGCCTTTCTTGCGCCGCCAGGTTGAAGTAGAGGACATTATCATTTATTCCGGCCCCGGTATCAACTATTAAATAGTCAACTTCCTCTTCAAGACTATCCATGGCTTCCAGAAGTTCCAACTTTTCCCCGGTGCCCAGTTCCAGCATTTCCGCCATGCCGGAAGATGCGGGCAGAATTTTGAAGCCGTAGGGGGTGGGAAAAAGAATTTCCTGCAAGGGCACGCCGTCATTGAACAGATGGAAGAGGTTATGCGCCGGGGTAAGGCCAAGCAGGACGTCAACGTTAGCCAGGCCAAGGTCGGCATCCAGCAGGATTACCCGCTTGCCGGCTTCCGCCAGGCAGCAGGCCAGGTTTACGGAAAGATTGGTTTTGCCCACCCCGCCTTTGCCGGAGGTTACAGATAAAACCATTGGGAGGTTGCTCATAACATCAGTCCTTATATAACATTTACAACTGCCCCGCCCGGGGCCAGGCCGGAAGGCTAGGCCGGGATGGAAGGCAGCTCATGCTTGAACATCAAGCGCCACAGCATGGCGCTTTGCGCCGGCACCAGGGTATTGCGCAGGCCCGGCCCGAAAGAAAAGCAGGATACCGGCAGGCGCGTTTGGGCCGCTGTGTTCAAAATTGCGGCGTACTTGTCCGTTTCATCAAGCTTGCTCCAGATAAGGCTTGAATCCATATCTATCAAATACCGCGCCAAAAGCCCGTCCAGAATGTTCCGGTCATAAAGCGGGGTAAGCACAAGGTGCGCGGCCATGGCGTCATAGCCGTTGCTGTGCAGGCCAAGGGTTGCCAGCTGGCTGACCAGGGTTTTATCTTTGGGCAGGGCCGGCAGGTCAACAAGCACCTTGTCAAAACCCTGACTGCGTATTTCTGAAATAACTTCAACCATGTCCAGCGGGGAAGAAGCTTCCCGGTAGGGGAAGTCTGAAAGCCCGGCGTAATGCTTCAGCAAAAGCCGCCCGCCGCCCCTGTCCGCGTCGGCGTTTACCAGGCAGAACCGCGCGCCGGGGTTGCATTTTTGCAGGTAAAGGGCCATGCGCACCGCCGCGCTGGTTTTGCCCGCGCCGTATGGCCCGCTTATCAAATGTATGCGCTGCCGCCAGTTTTCACTGCCCCAGGGCCGCACCGTGGCAAGGCGGGCCAGGGGGGCCATTATGGAAGCGCCCGGGTCATCGGCCAGGCGGCGGTAAACATCAAGCAGTATCGGGTCGCTTACCCCTTCATTTTGCAGGTAGTTGAAGCCCGCCCGCTGTTGCGGCGTTAAAAGTTCCAACTTCAAAGCCGGCTTCATCAGGGCGAAGATGTGGTTTTTTATGCTGCCCCACTCTTCTTGCCAACGCGCGGCCTGACGGGAGTGCATTGCGTCCGCCTGCCCGCCGGATCTGGTAAACTGGGCCGCCAGGGCGCTTAAATCCTCATGCCCCAGTTGCGCGGCATAATTTTTGGCCCCACGGGCCGGGGTAGCCCCGGAAGTGCCTTCCGCGCCGTTTACGCCAGCCAGGGCGCCAAGGCCGGGTATGGCGCCAGGGCCCGCATTCCCCATGCCGCCCATGCCGCCAGCCGCGCGGGCCGGTTCCGGCCTTTCAAGGGCGGCTGTCATGCGCACCACGGTTTTGCCGTTTTCCTTGCCGGTGCGCGATTCCAGAATTACCGCGTCAAGGCCCAGTTCAGATTTGATCTGGTCCATCACCGCTTTATTATTGGGGCCTGTATAAGTTTTTACCTGCATTACAATACCTTAAGCAATATTCAGCCGAAAAGTTTCAGGCAACGGTCTTTTCCGGCTGCCTTTCGCTTAATCCATACCTGCGATTCCCACAGAACTCAAGCGGATATCCGCAGGTATTTCAGCCTGGGAAAGCACCGGCACGCTGGGAAGGAAGCGCGTTATAAGCTGGGCCAGGTGCGGCCGCACCATGGGCGTAGCCAGGATAACCGGCTGCCCGTCTGTGTTCACGGCATTTTCCGCTGTCTGGTTTATGCTTTTTATCAGTTTTTGGGCGCTGCCGGGGTTAAGGGCCAGGTAGGCCCCGCTGTCGGTCTGGCGCAAGGCTTCCTGTAAAGTCTGCTCCGCCCTTGGGTCAAGGGTAATTATGGGAAGCGCGCCCTGACTGTCCATATAAGGCTTAACGATGGTACGCGCAAGCTTTTCCCGCACGTATTCGGTAAGTATTTCCGGGCTTTTTATTACCTGGCCGTAGTCGGACAGGGTTTCCACTATGGTAAGCAGGTCGCGTATGGAAACATTTTCCCGCACCAGGTTTTGCAGTACCTTTTGCACCACGCCAAGGCCAAGGGTGCCGGGAGAAAGTTCTTCCACCGCCTTGGGCGCGCTTTTGTGCAGGTTGTCCAGCAGGGCCTGCACTTCCTGACGGCCAAGGAAATCGCCCAGGTGGCGGCGGAACACTTCCGTAAGGTGGGTGGCAATAACGGTTGCCGGGTCCACCACGGTATAACCGGCCAGCATGGCTTCTTCTTTCTGACTTTCCGGTATCCAGAGCGCGGGCAGGTTGAAGGCCGGTTCACGCGTTTCAATGCCGCGTATGCTGTGCTTGGCGTTGCCCGGGTCCATAGCCAGGAAATGGTCAACCAGTATTTCTGCCGAGGCCACTTCATTGCCCTTGATAAGCAGGCTGTACTGGCCGGGCTTGAGTTGCAGGTTGTCGCGCAAATGCAGCGAGGGAAGAATTACGCCCATGTCCAGCGCGAACTGGCGGCGAATGGAACGTATGCGGGCCAGCAGGTTGCCGCTTTGGTTTTCATCCACCAGCGGTATAAGGCCGTAACCCACTTCAAGTTCAAGGGTATCCAGCGGCAGCAGGGCGTGTACTTCTTCCGGGGTATCCAGGGCCGGGGCATTGCCCGCCTGGGCGTTGCCGGAAGCCGAAGAGCCGGAACCGCCGGGCAGGGCCTTTTGTGTGGAACCCTTGCCGAAAAGCCCGCCCTTTTTCTGCTGGGCCGCGCCGCCTTCCGCCTCCGCCTTGTCGCGGCCCATGGAACGGGCCAGCCCGTAAAGCAGGCCGGCAAACATCAGGAAGGGGATGGTGGGCATGCCGGGCACAATGGCAAACACCAGCAACACGCCGGCAACCAGCTTCAGGGCGCGGTCATTGTTGGTAAGCTGTCCCAGAATTTCATCACCCATCTTGGCTTCGGAAGCCGCGCGGGAAACAATGATGCCCGCCGATGTAGACGTAATAAGCGAGGGAATGGTGGCAATAAGGCCGTCACCAATGGTAAGCAGGGTGTAAGTGTTCAGGGCGCTTTGCCAGTCCATGCCCTTTTGCACCATGCCTATGATGATGCCGCCGATGATGTTGATCATGGCAATGAACAGGCCGGCGTTCACGTCGCCCTGCACAAACTTGCCCGCGCCGTCCATGGCGCCGTAGAAGTCCGCTTCCTTGCGCAGCTGTTTGCGGCGTTCGGTTGCGGTGGGTTCATCTATCAACCCGGCGTTCAGGTCGGCTTCAATGGCCATCTGCTTGCCGGGCATGGCGTCCAGGGTGAAGCGGGCGGCCACTTCCGCAATACGTGTGGTACCGGAAGTGATAACGGTTTTGTTCAAGATAAACAGAATCATGAAGATAACCGCGCCAATAACGTAGCTGCCGCCCACCACGAATTGCCCGAAAGATTCAATTAGTGAACCGGCCGCCGCCGTGCCCTTGTCGCCATTCATAAGAATAAGGCGGGTGGATGCCACGTTCAGGGCCAGGCGCAACAGCGTTGTTACCAGCAGCAAGGTTGGGAAAACAGAAAATTCCAGCGGGGACATCATGAACATTGACGTGATCAAAATGATCAGCGACAGGCTTATGGAAAGCGTGAGCATGGTATCCAGAATAAAGGTGGGCAGCGGTATAAGCATTACAAAAAGAATTACCACTACGCCGCCAGCCAGCAAAAAGTCGCTGTTTTTGCTAAAGCGGGTGTAATCTATTTTGGGAAGGCTGTTCGCTGTTTGGGCTTTGGCTGTCATAATTCCGGCTCCCTTACCCGGCTTGTCATTTTTCTGACTAAAAACCGGGCCTTGCAGGTAATTTTATGGAAGAGCCAACACCCGTCTTAATTGCCTTTTTTCCCTTGCATTTTCCATACTTGCGCAAGGATTGCGGCAACCGCCTGAAACAGGTCTTCGGGTATTATTTCTCCCAGGTCAACCTGTTTATACAAAGCTTGTGCCAAAGGCTTATTTTCCCTGATGGGCACATTGTTTTCACGCGCCACTTCCCTTATTTTTTCCGCCACCCGGTCCGCGCCCTTGGCTATGACCACGGGGGCCGGGGCCTCGGACGCGTTATAGCGCAGGGCCACCGCCAAATGCGTGGGGTTGGTTATAATCACGTCCGCCTTGGGCACCTGCTGTATCATGCGCCGCTGCATCATTTGCATCATTTTTTGGCGCTGTTTGGCTTTAATGGCCGGGTCGCCTTCCGCCTGGCGCCTTTCATCCTTGACCTCGTCTTTGGTCATTTTAAGGTTTTCCTTATAATCCCACCGGGTATAGATAAGCGAGACCAGGCCTATAAGGATCATGGGCATAAGGGCATACAGCACCATGGTGTAGCCGGTTTTCAAAATATACACGGCCAGGCCGGCGGCGTCTGTATAATAAAGTTTGGTTATGACGGGTATTTCCCCGCGTATGACTATCCAGGGCGCAATGCCTATGGCAAGGGCTTGCAGCAGGTTTTTGCCCAGGCGCATCAGGGTGTTAAGGGAAATAAACATCCTTTTTAACCCGGCAATAAGGTTGAAGCGGGCCAGCTTGGGCTTGAACACCTTGGTTGTCCAAAGTTTACCCACCTGCCGGCGCAGCACCACATAGGCCGCCAGGCCGATTGTCAACATTACCGGCAGGAGCATTTTGGCAAGTTCCAGCGCCAGCATGGGCAACAGGGCCAGAACATCTTCTTCGGTAGGGGTAAAGGTCAGGATGGCGGTGGAAAGAAAGTGGCGGAAAAGCCTGGCTATATCATCCGCGATAAAGTGCAGCCAGACATAAAGCGCGGAAATGCCCACCAAAAGGACTATAGATGTGGTAAAGTCCGGCGACTTGGCGACGTTGCCTTCCTTCCTGGCCTTGTTTATGCGTTTTGGGGTGGGGGCTTCTGTGCGGCTTGGGTCTTTTTGGGGCATGGCCTAGCCCCCCGCCAGCTTCAGGATATTTTGGAAGAGCGGCCTTAGGCCAACAATTATTTCTTCCATATAAATGCCCATAAGGGTAAAGATGGTGCCCATAAAAAAGAAGCCCAGGCCAATTTTAAGGGGCATGCCGATCATAAGCAGGTTCATTTGCGGGGCCACCTTGGCCATAAGGGCCAGCCCCAGTTCCACCAAAAAAAGCATGGCCACAATAGGCCCGGCAATTTTAAAGGCCACAACGAACAAAGAACCGGAAAAGGCGATAATGTCCGAAGTAAGTTTGGCATTGACAATAAGCTTGCCGGGCGGCACCAGGCGAAAGCTGTCCACCAGGGCGGTCAAAAGGTGCAAATGCCCATCCAGCGTAAGGAAAATCATTAGCGAAACCATGTACATAAGGTATGACGTGGCTACCATTTGCCCGCCGCTGTTCGGGTCCGCCAGGGTGATCATGGTAAAACCCATTTGGAAGCCGATTATTTCACCGCCAAACTGAATGCCCGCAAAAATTATGTTCATTACCAGGCCAAAAAACATGCCCAGCAATACTTCACCCAGCACCAGCAAAACAAGGTTCCACGGGTTGGCAGGGAAAAGATCGCCCTGAAAGCCTATATTCGGCCACAGGGCCAGGGCAAGCACCAGGCAAAGCGCGGCCTTTACCTGCATGGGTGAACTGTCTCCGCCATAAAAAGGCAGCATGAACACCAAAAGGCTTACCCGAACAAGGGTAAGCAAAAAGCTCATAAGGTCTGCCGCGTTGAAGGCGAATACGTCCATAGGTGGGTCATAGCAAAATACATTCCGAAGCGCAATTTGAGTTTTTTTTTGGGGGGGGGCTGCCAAAGGAAGCCGCGCCGGGAAAATTGCTGCCAGAAAAGTTACGCCAGACAAGTTGCGGAACAATACTTTTTACTTTATAATTTTATTATACTTTTTTACAGGGTAAACAAGCATGAACAACAACCTTGCGTCATCCATACGCGACCGGGCCCTGGAACTGGGCTACGAGGAATGCGGCATCATTTCGCTTGAAGAAATGCGCGACTACGCGCAAAAGCTTGAATGGCGCATGGAACGCTTCCCGGAAAGCCGGGGCATGTACAGCCCCTATGCGGCCTTTGCCGCCCCGCAAGAACAGTTCCCCTGGGCAAAGGCGGTTGTGGTTTGCGCCTTCTGGTACGGGCGTTACCGCGTGCCGCCGCATCTGGCCGGGCTTGTAGGCAAATCTTTTTTATTTGACAGCCGCCGCGACCCGGAATCCGCCGGGCACCGGGCCGGGGCGGGGATGGACGGTCACCTGAGCGGCCTTGGCCTGCAAAACGCGCGTGAGCCGGATTACGGCATTACCGCCCTGCGCTGGGCCGCCGCCCGCGCCGGGCTGGGCATAATACGCAAGAACAACTTTTTCTACACCAAACGCGGTTCCTGGGTGCGCCTTGAAGCCTGGCTTATAGATAAAGAGCTGGAACTGAAGCACACGCCGGAAGTAAGAAAATGTGATGACCGCTGCTTTTCCTGCAAGCGTTCCTGCCCCAGCGGCGCGTTGGCGGAATCGTACAGCACCAACGGCGCGGCCTGCGTTTCCTTCCTTACCACCAAACGCGGCTGCACGGCAGGCATGCCGCTGGCGGAAAAGACCGGGGGCTGGATTTTTGGTTGTGACGCCTGTCAGGACGTTTGCCCCAACAACAAAAGAAGCTGGAAAGAAGAAGAAGACTTCCCCGCCCTGGCGGAGCTGGCGGCAGAACTTGCGCCGGAAAAAATTATGCGCATGAGCTATGCGGAGCTGGGCAAAATGCTGCCCCCCAAATTTTGGTACATACAAGAAAATGAAGTATGGAAGTGGAAAACCAACGCCCTGAACGCCCTTGCCAACACCAACCCCGCCAGCCCAGAATTTGCCGGACTGCTTGAACTGGCCCGGCAAGATGAACACGAGCAGGTGCGCGCCATGGCCGAATTTGTTCTGGCGAAACAGCCAGGATAGCGCGGCACAACAGCCCATTTTACAACCGCTTGTTCCGCGCCCGGCCTGTTTCCTTCCGTCCTTTTCAGCGCCGCGCGGGCAGGCGGTAATGCCCGGTTAGGCCCTTTGCGGCCCACGCGGCAAAGCTGTCTTCCTCACTGGCCCAAGGGGCGTCATTGTGCAGCAGCAGGGGAAAGCCGGCGGAATTGCGGCGGTCTGACAAAATGGCCACATGGTCGGGCGGGCCAAAGGTGACTATGTCGCCCGGCTGCCACAGGTTCAGGTTGGCGGTTTTGTCCAGCAAGGTGACTGCGGGAAGCGTCTGCCAGTGGCGGCTGAAAAATACGCGCAAATTGGGCACCCGGCGGAAGTCTATGTTCGGGTCGGGTTTGGCGGCTCTAGGGTATGCCCCGGGGTTGCGGCGTATATCCGCGTCCACCAGCGCCTTCAGGTCATACCCGGCATGCTTCATGGCCCGCCATATAACATCTGTGCATACCCCTTCATGCCCCGGCGGGTAGCCGCCCTTGTAGTAGGCGCTGCGGTAAACCGGGCGGCGGAAGGTCTCTTCCCTTGCGCCGGTAATTATATCTTCAATGTCATCCGCGCCGTTTTGATTTTTGTCCTGCCCGGAATAAACCCGTACAAAGCCTTCAGGCTCCGCGCCCCCAAACAGTTTGGAATGCAGCAAGGACCGCGCCCCGGCGGCCCCCGGCACCACATGGTAGGCCAGCACAAGGGCAAGGGGCAAAATAATCATTGCCGCCGCGCAGCAAAGCAAAAGACGCCATTTTCCGCCTGAATGGGCTGGGCGGCCTGAAGGGGCTGAATGGGCTGAGCGGGCTGAATGGTCTGAACGGGGCATGAACGGGCGGCCTCCAAAAATAAATTTCCCCGGCGAATTTTTTTGTGAATCCACCATTAAATTATTCGCTTGTCTATTCGGGTTGTTACATTGGGCAAAGCGCTCAAGTCAAGTAATTTCAAGGTAAAAACTCCTTTAATTTTCACTTTGCTTATCTTGACAATACCGTTATAACCAAAGCGACTACTAGTGATATTTTTTCGGTTTATTATTGTGTATGTGATATTGTCATTGCCTTACAACAAACCGCCGGAGCAAAGCAATTTGCCCCGGTTGACGCGCATCGCGCGCAACGCCGCAAACAAAAAAATCAATTCATTCGGTTTAAAAAAAGCCGAGATGCCTCACAGCCTGCTTTTTTGGAGGATTTATGAATACAGCCAATTCCTTTTTGCAGCTTATACGAGACACTATCCCGGACCTGATTTTTTATAAAGACGTAAACGGGTTGTACCTTGGCTGCAACCCCAGCTTCGCGGAATTTGCCGGTTGCACGGAAGCGGAGCTGATTGGCAAAACAGACATGGAAATATTCAAGGTCGACGCGGAAATGGCCGCCCTGTTTGTGGAAGCTGACCGCAGGATCATGGCGGGGCAAAAAACGGAATCTATTGAAGAACTCATTACCTACCCGGACGGTTCAACAAAATATGTTGAAACCGTAAAAACGCCCTTCATTGAAAACGGCGTGCCCATTGGCATTTTGGGCATTGCCCGTGATATTTCCACCCGCAAGGAAAAGGAACGCATTGAACAGGAAGCGGACGCATACAGCCACCTGATGCTGAACTCCAGCCCCCTGGCCTGCGACATATGGGATGAAAACTTCAACATGATGGACTGCAACGACGCCGCGTTGAAACTGTTTGATATACCCACCAAAGCCGATTACTGCAAAAATTTCTACAGCCTTTCCGTGCCCGTGCAGCCCAACGGCAGGCAATCAGTAGAACTTGCGGGCGAATGCATACGCCAGGCCATGGCGGATGACGCCCCGGTTACCTTTAACTGGATGCACTGCAAGCTTGATGGGGAACTTATACCGGCGGAAGTTACCCTGAAGCGGGTTGAGTACAAAAACAGCTACCGCCTTGTGGGCTACATTCACGACCTGCGGGCGGAACTGGCCGCCCGGCAAGAAGCGCATGAAGCGGATGAACGCAACCAGATCATGATAGACGCCACCCCGATCGGCTTTACCTTTTGGGATGAAAATTTCAACATGGTGGACTGCAATGAAACTTCCTTGCGCCTGTTTGAAATAGATGAAAAAAAGCAACTGCTGGAAAACTTTTTCCTTTTTTCCCCAGAAACGCAGGCGGATGGCATAAGCACAAAAGAAAGGCACCATTTTGTCATGCAAAAAGCCTTTGACGAAGGCCGCTATGTATTTGAATGGGCGCACCAGACCAGCGCGGGCGAACTTATGCCCACAGAGGTAACCCTGGTGAAGGTGGCCTACAAGGGCGGGTTCAGAGTAGCCGGGTATTTCCGTGACTTGCGGGAATACAAGGCCATGCTGGCGGAAATAGAAGCGGCCAGAAAAACGGCGGAAAACAGCGCCAAGGCCAAAAGCCAGTTTTTGGCCAACATGAGCCACGAAATACGCACCCCCATGAACGCCATAATAGGCATGACCAAAATAGGCCAGGCCACGCAAGACGCGGACAAGATGCAGTATTGCCTTGCCAAGGTGAACGAGGCTTCAAAGCAGCTGCTGGCCCTGATAAACGATATTCTGGACATGTCCAAGATAGACGCGGACAAGCTGGTGCTGGTGCAAGACCCGTTTGACCTTGAAAAAATGATGGAAAATATCTGCGACGTGGTAAACGTAAAGGCGGAAGAGAAAAAAATCACCCTTTACGCCAAATTGTCGCCCACCGTGCCGCGCCATGTAATAGGTGACGAGCTGCGCCTTTCTCAGGTAATTACCAATCTTTTGTCCAACGCCATAAAATTCACGCCGGACTACGGCAAGGTCTGCCTGAATATCAAACCGCAGCCGAATGCAGGAAAAAACACCATCTATGTTGAAGTAACCGACACCGGCATAGGCATTACCCAGGAACAGCTGGCCAAGCTGTTTGATTCCTTTGAGCAGGCGGAGGCAAACACCGCCCGCCGCTTTGGGGGCACCGGCCTTGGCCTTTCCATATCCAAACGCATTGTGGAAATGATGGGCGGGGAAATAGGCGTTACCAGCCAGCCGGGCCAGGGCAGCAACTTTTTCTTCACCCTTACGCTTGAAGAAGACAAAAACGCCGAGAAAAACCGGGCATGTGACCCGGAAGTCTACAAAAAGCTTCGCCTGATGGCTGTGGACGATGACCCGCTGGTGCTGGAATACTTCAAAGAAATTATGGATTGCTTCGGTATGCGCTGCGACCTGGCGCCTTCAGGGGCCAGCGCCCTGGAAACGGCCCAAAAAACCGTGGAGGGCGGCGCTTCTTACGACATAATTTTTGTGGACTACATCATGGAAGGCCTGGACGGCATTGATACTGTCCGCGAAATAAAAAACATTCTGGGCGACAGCGTGGCTGTCATAATGATTTCTTCCGCCGACTGGGTGGATATTGAAAAGAAGGCGGAAGGGGTAAACGTGGCCCGTTTTATCCAAAAGCCCCTGTTCTCTTCCGTAATTTTCAACGCGATAAATGAACTGGTGCTGAACACAAACAACATAAAGGCCATGGCGCAAACCCAAAGTCAGGACAAAACCTTCAGCCGGTGCAAACTGCTGCTTGCGGAAGATATTGAAATTAACCGCGAAATTGCCATGACCCTGCTGGAAGACACCAAAATAAACATAGAATGCGCGGAAAATGGCGAAAAGGCCGTGCGCATGTACCTGAACGACCCGGAAAAATACGACATAATCCTGATGGACGTACAAATGCCCATAATGGATGGCCTTACCGCCACCCAAACAATACGCGCCAGCAGCGCCCCCAACGCGGCCGCAATACCCATTGTGGCCATGACAGCCAACGCCTTCAA
>JAVBMP010000114.1:0-11431 GCA_031552315.1 Desulfovibrionaceae bacterium
TATGCACCGGGTGGAGGCCTGGCAGGCGGCCCTGCAAAAGGCCGCTTTGCCCTGTGAATTGCGCAGCGCCCAGCCCGGCGGGCAAGCGCCGCTTGCGGCCAACGCTGCAACTTTGGCAGCCGCCGGGTGTTCTGAAAGCGCCGAATGCTCTGAAAACGCCGCCCCGGCTTCAGCTTCAGCCGTTCTTGCGCCCGGCAGCCTTACGCTGTGGGACCGTTTCGGCGACCTGCAAAACCTTTATCAGCTTGCCTCGGCGGTATTTGTGGGCGGCAGCCTGGCCCCCCTGGGCGGGCAAAATTTTCTGGAAGCCCTGGCCGCCGGGGTAAAACCATGCATAGGCCCGCATTGGAGTAATTTTTATTGGGCTGGAGAAGAACTTTTTCAAGAAGGGCTGGTGCGCCGCGTGCATAACGCCGGTGAACTGGCCCCGGCCCTGCTGGAAAGCCTGGGTGAAGCGGCGCGGGAAAAAAAGCGCGTCCGCGCCGCGTTCGCATCCTATGCGGCGGAGCGGGCGGGCGGGGCGGCGCAGGCCGCCCGCGCATTACTTGCAGAATTGGAGCATAAGGTGTAATTTCAAATTTGATGTGCTCTAGATGTAGTTAACGCTTGAAATAGTCGCTTAACGGCGAGCAAATCTCGCCTACGACTATTTCGCGGCAAGGATTTGAAGACAAATCCTTGCAGAGCAATTACTCATTTCAATCGTAAATTGCTCTAAATGGAAATTATCCCGCAACCATTATGATGGAGTAGAATATGCCAAGTTTTTACCTTGATAAAAGCAAATGTAACAAAGACGGAATTTGCAAGCGCGTTTGCCCGGTAAACGCCATTCGGCTGGATAGTGAAGGCTACCCGCACTTTCGCGAGGGCGGCGAGGCAGACTGCCTGGCCTGCGGCCAGTGTATGGCCTTTTGCCCGCGCATGGCCTGTTCCGTGGAAGGGCTGCCTTTGGAACAAACCCGGCGCATAGACCGCAAAATTCTGCCGGAATTCGCCCAGTTGAAGGAACTTTGCCAAAGCCGCCGCTCTGTGCGCCAGTTTTCCAAAGAAGCGGTAAGCAAAGAAAAAATCACAGAGCTGATGGAAGCTGTGCGCTACGCCCCCAGCGCCAAAAATAACCAATATATCCGCTGGATCTGCGTGGAAGACCGGGAAAAGATGAAGCTGCTTGGCGACATGATGGCGGATGCCATGGAAAGCGCCGGCAGCACTGAACGCGGTGGTAAGGAACTTGCCGCAAGCTGGCGCAAGGGTTTTGACCCGTTTTTCCGCGGGGCGCCCAACCTGCTGGCAGCTGTAATGCCCAAGGCCTGGTCATGGGAAATGACCGACGCCGCCATTGCCCTTACCTATTTTGAGCTTGCGGCCCATGCCTGCGGCATAGGCTGTACCTGGGGCGGCTATTTCACCCGCACGGCGCGGGCTTCCCAGGCCATTCAAAAGGTTTTGGGCCTGGCGGAAAATGAAATAATAGCGGGTGCCCAGTTTTTTGGCTACCCGGCCATCAAGCAATCAAACATTCCCCCGCGCAAGCAAGGGGATATAACCTGGTTTACCGGGGAGTGATTTTAAACCGTTGCGCAATAGCCACGGCCATTGCGCAACGGTTTGCTTTATTTCATTTTTGAACTACGCGTTCCAAGCGTTTTTTCATAAACTCGTCCGAGTCTTCACCGGAAAGGTACCCCCCGGCAGCAGCATCCTTGGCGCGTTGAAGCCACATTGCGTCTTCCAGTTCACTTAAACGCTGGAATTCTTCATATGATATCATAACCACAGCGGGCCGCCCGGATTTTTCTATTACAACAGGCTGTTTGGCGGCATCGGCAATGCAGGTTCCAAAATTTTGCTTGGCATAGGTAGCATTCACAGTAGTCATATTATACCCTTTCTTTTTGCCCGCTTGTACACATCGCCGTCATTGCGCTTACCTACTTAGACTGTTGCACAATGGCCTTTTTGCCCTTTTACTGCGTCGTGCTTCGTCCCGCGCGAAGGTCATATATGCTTGAATATACTCCCTCCGCACGGATCTCGCACTCCTTGTAAAAGAACAAAAATTCTCATTGTGCATTGGCCTCGTTTTTCGGCCGGGCATTGGCGTTCGGCTTGCCTGCGGACGCCAATGCCCGGCCGGGGTTATGCCCTGTGGGGCTGGGCTTCCACCCCCAGGGCGTTCAATTCGGCCAGTATGCTGGCCTGGTACTGCTCGCGTTCCTGCTGCAACAGTGTTTGCAAGGCCTTGCTTATATTCTGGCGCGGGGCTTCCCAGGCTTTGCGCCTTTCTTCATGCCCGCGCAGTTCCAGAATATTCCAGCTTACGGAAAAATTTTTGTCATTGCCTACCCAGGCCAGATCAGCCAAAAGCCGCCCGGCGCGTTCAAAATCACGAATTGTCATAACATCTCCTTTGCAAGTGTTTATAGATTATCTTGTAAAAAAATATTTTTGCGGCAAGTGCAAATAATCTTATTAGATACTTTAGGACGGCCAATAATTTAAGCGTATTAGCTCTATTAATCTAACATCTCAGCGAATGCGTGCACTTTTTACCAGCTGTTCATAAGAGCATTTTATTGAAAAAGAGACTTATGTCAAGCAAAAATTATCTGCAAAGCGAATATTTTTTAGTAAAAATGTGAGAATAGATAATGCTATCAGGCAGGGCTGTTGCCGGATTGGATTTTTGATGCGCGGCATGAAGGGCGATACCGGAGGTACTGGTAACAGGCGTGAATGATTCGTGATTGTAGTAGAAGTATGCGGTGGGGCTTTGCCGGCCGTCAAGCGGCTATTTCAAGCGTAAAGCGTTCTAAATTAGGCTCTTGTGCAATGGCTTCAAATGATGTCTGGCGAGGCGAAGCGGCGCAGCTTTTCCCAAAGCTCTCGCAGGCCAAGATTGGTGGAGGATGAACAGATGACAGGGCGTTGCCCGCCCAAAATGATGCTCCATTGGCTTTGGCGGGCGCTGCGTTCCTTCTGGGTGCACTTGTCGGCCTTGGTAAGCACGGCCAGCAGGGGCAGGCGCACGCTTTCCGCAAAACGCACCAGTTCAAGGTCGGGCTTTTGCGGTTCAAGGCGGCAATCAATCAGCAGGGCAAGGGCTGCCGGGCCGTTGGGGCTTTGCAGGTAAAAGTTGATGAGTTTGCTCCATTTTTCGCGTTCCGCCTTGGAGCTTTTGGCGTAGCCGTAACCGGGCAGGTCTACCAGGTAAAAGCCTTCCGGTTCCACCTGATAAAAGTTGATGCTGCGCGTTTTGCCGGGGCTGGAGCTTACCTTTGCCAGGCCTTTTTTATCGGCCAGCGCGTTTATAAGGGAAGATTTGCCCACGTTGGAACGCCCGGCCAGCGCTATTTGCGTCTCTGCCTTTTCCGGCATTTGTTCTTCAAGGTAGACGGTTTCTTTCAGTGTAAGGGTGCTCACGGTTTGTTCCCGGTAAAATAATTAAGGCGCTATAACACTCTTTATACATAGCAGAAAAGGGCCTTTTGGTCAAGGCCGGGTTTTGTTTTGTCGCCTTTTGCCGTTGCCCGGATTGCCCGCGCGGGGTTGCGGGGGCGCAATTTCTTCCGCAATCAACACTTGACAAGCGTGGCGGCTTAAGTAAAGCTGACTTCCCTTTTATTAAAAAATGGTGTGAAACAATGGCGGAAACACGCAAAATTTTGGTGCTTAACGGCCCCAACCTGAAGCATTTGGGTGAACGCAGGCCAGAAATTTACGGCAGCGCGGGCATGAATGCCCTGCCCGAATTGCTTGCCGCGCTTGCGCCGGGCTGTATGGACGGGGTAGAGCTGATTTTTTTTCAGCACAACCATGAAGGCGGGCTTATAGACCGCCTTGAACAGGCCCGGCTGGAAAAGCTTGATGGCGTGGCGCTGAACGCCGGGGCCTATACCCACACCAGCCTGGCCCTGGCCGACTGCCTGGAATGGCTGGGCCTGCCAGTGGTGGAAGTGCACCTTAGCAACATCCTGGCGCGGGAAGATATACGCCACACCAGCCTAATAGCCCGGCACTGTCTGGGCGTTGTTTCCGGCTTCGGGCTTATGAGTTATGCCCTGGGTATTTTGGCCATACTGAACCACATAAAAAAATAAAACCCATTCAAATAGATCGGAGGATCAATGTATTCCACTACAGATTTTCGCAAAGGCCTGAAAATTGAAATTGATGACGTGCCGTATGAAATTGTTGATTTCCAGCACTTCAAGCCCGGCAAGGGCGGCGCGATGATTCGCACCAAGCTGCGCAACATTCTTAACGGGCGCACCAATGACATCACCTTCCGTTCCGGTGAAAAAGTTGGCCGGCCAGACCTTGAAGTGCGCGAAATGCAATACCTTTACAAGGAAGGCGAAGATCTGATCTTTATGGATTTGACTTCTTATGAACAACTGCCCGTCAAGGCGGAAAGCACCGGCGGCAAAGACGGCTTTTTGAAAGAAAGCCAGTTGGTGCAGGTGCTGCTGTTCCGCGGCTCGCCGCTGGATATTGAACTGCCCACCTCGCTGGTGCTGGAAATTGTGGAAACGGAACCCGGCGTGAAGGGCGACACCGTTTCCAACACCACCAAGCCCGCCCGGCTGGAAACCGGCCTTTCCATTCAGGTGCCGCTGTTTGTGAACACCGGCGACCGCGTGAAGGTAGATACCCGCACCAGCGAATACCTGGGCCGCGAATAGCATAGAAATGAAGCTTTATTCCTGGAATGTCAACGGGTTCCGGGCTATTTGCTCCAAACCGCACTGGAACTGGTTTGCCGAAAGCGGGGCCGACATTGTCGGCCTGCAAGAAACCAAGGCCGCGCCGGAACAAATAGCCCCGGAACACCGGGAACCGCAAGGTTACAACGCCTACTGGCTGGGGGCGGAACGCAAGGGTTATTCCGGCGTGGCCGTATTTTCACGCCCGGCGCCCTTGGCCGTAAGCTATGAATTGCCCGCGCCCTGGGCGGGTGAAGGGCGGCTTTTGCATCTGGAATACCCGTCCTTTCATTTTATGAACGTCTATTTCCCCAACGGGCAAAACGGTGATGAACGCCTGACCTACAAAATGGGCTATTATGACGCCTTTTTGGAATATGCCCAAAAGGCGCGGCAAAGCAAACCCATTGTAGTCTGCGGCGACTTCAACACCGCGCACCGCCCGCTTGATTTGGCCCGGCCCAAGGAAAATGAAGGCACGTCCGGCTTTTTGCCCATAGAAAGGGCCTGGCTGGACAAATTCACCGCCAGCGGCTATTATGACACATTCCGCCTGGTAAACGGCGACAAGCCGGATTTTTATTCCTGGTGGTCGTTCCGCATGCGGGCGCGTGAACGGAACGTGGGCTGGCGCATAGACTACTTTTTTGTTTCTGAAGAACTGAAGGGCGCGGTGAAAAACGCCTGGATAGAAATGGGCGTTGAAGGGTCAGACCATTGCCCGGTAGGGCTTGAGCTGGATGTTTAAAAAAAGGGGAAGCCATGAGCCATGCCATTGATTATTTTGACATAGCGGAAACCTGGTCAAGTGAAGAGATTAAAGCCGCCCAACTGGTGCGTTTGCGTAATTCCGTGGCCCAGGCCATGAAGTCCCCTTTTTATGCGGAACGCCTTTCCAAGGCCGGGGTAAGCCCGGAAAATATCCGCAGCCTTGATGATGTGCGCCGCATTCCCTTCACAGACAAAAACCATTTGCGCGGTCAGTACCCTTACGGCATGGTCACCGTGCCGCATAGTGAACTGGTGCGCCTGCACGCTTCCAGCGGCACCACCGGCGCGCCCACGGTAATTCATCACACGCAGGACGACCTGAACACCTGGGCCGACCTTATGGCCCGCTGCATGTATATGGTTGGCATGCGCAAAACAGATGTGTTCCAGAATATCGCGGGTTACGGCCTGTTCACGGGCGGCCTTGGCATCCATGCCGGGGCGGAACGCCTGGGCTGCCTAACCATCCCTTCCGGCACGGGCAACACCCGCCGGCAAATCATGTTCATTCGCGATTTCAAGGTTACGGCCCTGCACATCATCCCTTCCTACGCCCTGCACCTTGGCGCGGCGCTTGTTGAAGAAGGCGAGGACATAAGCAACCTGCCGGTGCGCCTGGCCCTTATAGGGGCGGAACCGCATACAGATGAAACCCGCCGCCGCATTGAAGGCATGTTCGGCATAAAGGCCTACAATTCCTACGGCCTTTCAGAAATGAACGGCCCCGGCGTGGCCTTTGAATGCCCTTACCAAAACGGCCTGCACGTCTGGGAAGACGCCTACATTGTGGAAATTGTGGACCCGGAAACTCTGGAACCGAAACCGGACGGCGAAGTGGGCGAGCTTATCATGACCACCCTTAGCCGCCGGGGCATGCCCGTGCTGCGTTACCGCACCCGCGACCTTACGCGCATCTTGCCCGGCGACTGCCCCTGCGGCCGCCAGCACCGCCGCATAGACCGCATCCTTGGCCGTTCGGACGACATGTTCATTATCAAGGGCTGCAACATTTACCCCATGCAGATTGAACAGGTGCTCATGTCCTTCAATGAAGTGGAACAAAACTACCAGATTGTGCTGGAACGGGATGAAGACCGTGACGACCTGCGCGTAAAGGTGGAAATTCGCGATGAATTTTTTGTGGAAGACATGCGCGTGCTTACCGGCCTGCAAAAACGCATTGCCAACCGCCTGCGTGATGAAATTTTGGTAACCCCCAAGGTGGATCTGGTGCAGCGCAACAGCCTGCCCAAAAGCGAAGGCAAGGCCGTGCGCGTCATTGACCAGCGCAAGGTTTATTAAATGGCGCTGCACGCAATTACCGGGGCCTTTGGCTTTTCTGGCAAATATATTGCCCAGCGCTTGCTTGATGCCGGGGAAGCTGTAATTACCCTTACCAATTCGCCGGAGCGTCCAAACCCCTTCAAGGGACGGGTAAAGGCTTTTCCGTTCAGGTTTGATAACGCGCAAGCCATGGCGGAAAGCCTTGCCGGGGTGGATGTGCTGTACAACACCTACTGGGTGCGCTTTAACCAGCAAGGGCTGTTCGGACATGCGGAAGCTGTAAAAAATACCTTGACCATGTTTGAGGCGGCCAAACTGGCCGGGGTAAAGCGCTTTGTGCATGTAAGCATTACTAATGCCGATGAAAATTCGCCGCTGGAATACTTCCGGGGCAAGGGGCAACTGGAACTGGCCCTGAAAAACTCCGGCCTTTCCTACGCCATTGTGCGCCCGGCGGTGCTTTTTGGCCCGGAAGATATACTTATAAACAACATTGCCTGGACATTGCGGCGTTTCCCCCTGTTCGGCATGTTCGGCGATGGTTCTTACCATATTCAGCCCATACATGTTGATGACCTGGCCGCCCTGATGGTAGAGCAGGGCAAGTCGCGGGAAAATGTAACAATTAACGCCGTGGGCGAGGAAGATTATAAGTACCGCGACCTTGTGAAAATGGTGCGCGGCAAGCTTGGTTTGCGCCGCCTCATTATGGGAATGCCGCCTGCATTGGGGTACCTGGCCAGCCGCATTGTGGGCAAGCTGGTGGGTGACGTTTTTGTAACGCGGGAAGAAATAGAAGGCCTTATGGCAAATACCCTTCACGCGCCCGGCTTTCCCGCCACCGGGGCCACCCGCCTTTCCACCTGGGTGGAAGAAAACAAAGAAACAGTGGGCCGTTACTATCATTCCGAAATGGCCCGCCGTCTGGATAGAAGCAGGCGCTACATTTAGCCCGCATATTTCATGAACATTCCGGGGGGAGCTTAGGGCCGCAATCTATTGGGCTTTCTTCCCCAACCCACCTTCCCGACCCCTGTTGGGGTTTATAAAAGCAGGCCTTGACGCATGGTTGATATTCTGAACCTTACTTTTCCAGAACTTGAAAGCTTTCTGGTAAATGACCTTGGGCAGGCCCCCTTCCGGGCCAAGCAGCTTTGGCAATGGCTGTGGCAAAAAGGGGCGCGTTCTTTTGACGACATGCTCAACCTGGCCAAAGACGCCCGCGCCTTGCTGAATGAACGGGCCTTCATACGCTGGCCCGAGCTGGTGCGTGAAGAAAAAAGCCAGGATGGCACCATAAAATTCCTGCTGCGCCTGGCAGATGGCGAACTGGTGGAAACTGTGCTTATTCCCAGTGAAAGCCAGAACGGGCGCACCCGCTTCACCCAGTGCCTTTCCTGCCAGGTGGGTTGCGCCATGGGCTGCACCTTTTGCAGCACCGGCGGCATGGGCTTCAAACGCAACATGAGCATGGCGGAAATTCTTGGGCAGGTGCTTTTTGCCCGCGCCTACCTTGGGCATACGCAAAAACATTTCGCCCCGGCAAACCTTGTGTTCATGGGCATGGGCGAACCCTTGCTGAACTTCAGGGAACTTATGCGTTCACTGGAAACCCTGAACAGCATGCAGGGGCTGGCCTTTTCCCCCCGGCGCATCACCGTTTCCACCTGCGGCATTGAAAAAGGACTGCGGGAACTGGGTGAAAGCGGCCTGGCCTATCTGGCCGTTTCCCTGCACGCGCCAAACCAGGCCCTGCGGGAACGCATCATGCCCAAGGCCGCGCGCTGGCCTTTGCCGGATCTTCTGGCCGCCCTGGCCTCCTACCCGCTGAAGGCGCGGGAACGCCTTACCTTTGAATATCTGCTGCTGGGCGGCGTGAACGACTCTTTGGCCCACGCGCAGGAACTGGTAAAAATAATGTCGGTTGTGAAATCAAAATTGAACCTGATCGTCTACAACCCGCCGGGTGACGCCCTTGCCGGCGCTTGCGCCGCCCCCTACAAGGCCCCGCGCCACGATCAGGTCATAGCCTTTGAAAAATATTTGTGGGATAAAGGCCTGACCGCCATCTTGCGCAAAAGCAAGGGCCAAGACATCAGCGCCGCCTGTGGGCAGTTGCGCGCGGCGCATCAGGAATAAAATGAAGATGCCTCCGGCGGCCAAGGGCTCCGCCCTTGGAACCCTCAAGGGGCCTTAGGCCCCTTGAGGCTGTTGACAAAGTCCTCTTTGTCAACAGCCCGCCGCGCAGGCGCAGGCGGCATTCATTGCCGCCGTAAGGCGCCGGAGCGGGCGTGCCTTTACAAACCCCGGCCTTGCGGGGTTTGTCATCAATCTGAAGGGGCCTTAGGCCCCTTGACCCCATTATGGGGATTTTTAGCCACTGGTAACGATTGTAGTCAGGCAACTTTTTGCAGGTCTTATGAAGAAATTTAAATTACCCCGCCTTGTCAGTGAACCCGGCCTTATGCGCACCGCGGGCAAGGCCAGCACTATTGGCCTGCACATGGTTTCCGGCATAATCGTGGGTGGGCTTATCGGGTATGGAATTGACTACTATTTTGGCACCAAGCCCCTGTGGTTTATTATCTTTTTTGTGCTTGGCATCGGCGCGGGCTTCCGCAATGTCTACCTTGACATGCGGCTTCTGCTGAAGGAGCAGGAAAAGCTGGATGGCGGCCAGTCAAGCCCCACGGGCCAGTCCAGTGGCGGGGCGGATGAACCGGAAGAACTGGATCCGGCCACAGCCGAGGCCGCAACGGCAGAAGCTTTGGAACACACCCTTGCCACCTTGCCCAAAAAGGGAGAAAAGCCCAAAACGCCCAAACCCGGCGTGCAGCGGACGGAAGCAATCAAAGCCACCATTACCAGCCGGCGCAAGTTCCAGCTTGGGGGTGAAGAAGTGGTGCTGGACGATGACGTGGCGGAAAAGCCGGATAAATAACACGCTGTTAAGGCGCTATCGTCAATAAATTCGGCAATAAATAACATAAGGTCTGCCCACCGTGACAGGCCTTATATTATTCGTGAAAATATCTAGACAAATTGACCAAGTTGAAATATCCTTACAAGGTGTAGGCGTTTCTCTTGTATTTTTTGTAAAAATGGGTACAGTACGGGCTTGGGGTAAGCCCGTATACTGGTTATATGGTAAAATGCTTCAGGGTGGGGAGCAGGCAGGTTGTTTTTATGTCCAAACCCCGCACCCGGCTGCTTTATGAACTTGAGCGGCAATATGAGCTTTCAGGCGTAAGCCTGCAGTCCGCTTTTTTGTATGCTTTTGGGTTGGGGGAGCTTATGACAGGCCATTTTGGCCCAGGCAAGATGCCGGGCGATGAAATTCCGTTTAATGATCCCGAAGGGGGCCTTCCCGCCGGGGACGCGCCTGCAAGCGCAACCGGCGCGGGCGGCCGTTCTTTGGCCGACCTTTTCGGGCTTGACTACCTTGATGTGGAACGCCTGGCCGGCACCGGCTACAGCTTTTCCGACCTGGCCCCGGAAATGGGGCCGGATGGCGGGCCTTACGATTTTGTTTCCCTGCACAGCCTGCTGGCGGAAAGTTCAGACCTTGAGGAACTGCTGGACTGTACAATTTTTCAGCGTTCCCCCACAATAGAGGCGTCCTTCCTGGCCGCCCCGTCATATGATCTTCTGGCCTCGCAGGAACATGTTGTGGTGCAGGTCAGCAGCCTGAACAATGTGGATGATTTTGAAGGCGGCAACCTGCTGCATCAGCTTATTCTTACCCAAAGTTCCTGACCAGTTCAAGCAGGTAGCACATGCCAGAGGCTGAAGAAAAAAACTTTTTCTACCGTTATTCCGGTTATTTCTTTGTATTTTTGGCCGCCACCCTGTGGGCCTTGCTTGGCCCGTTTTCCCGCATTGCCATGCAATATGGCTTAAGCTCGCTTGAAATAGCCTTCTGGCGCGCCTTTTTTGGCGGCCTTTTTTTTGTCGTGCACGGCCTGGCGGGCGGGCATTATAAAATACCCCCTCGTGTGGCCGGTGTGTTTTCTCTTTTCGGCATAATCGGCGTGGCCGTGCTTTTTGCGGTTTATACCTTCGCCGTGCAGTACAGCGGCGCGGCCATGGCCTCTGTTCTGCTTTACACCGCCCCGGCCTGGGTGGCCATTTTTTCCCGCATCTTTTTTAAAGAGGGGCTAAGCCTTTTCAAGCTTGTTTCCATAGGCATGGCCTTTACGGGCATTGTGCTTATCTGCCTGGGCGGGCTGCAAGGTTCGCTAAGCTTTGTGGGCATTGCTTGCGGGCTGCTTTCTGGCCTTTTTTACTCCTTCCACTATATTTTCGGCACCATTTACCTTAAAAATTATTCCACCATCTCGCTTTATATGTTTTGTATGCCGGTGGGCGCGGCGCTGCTGTTCCCGCTGGTGGATTTCGCCCCCAAAAATCTGGAAGTGTGGCTGGTGCTTGCGGGCATGGGTCTGTTTTCCACCTACTGCGCCTATTCGGCCTACTGTGAAGGTTTGAAGCGCATTTCGCCCACCCGCGTGGCCGTGCTTGCCAACCTGGAACCCATGCTGGCCGCCCTGTTCGCCTACATGCTGTTTGGGGAAATGTTCACCGCCTCCGGCTGGGCAGGCTCCATTCTTATCCTCGGCGCGGTCTTCATTGTTGTTTTTGAAGGCAGCCGCAGAAAAAAGCAACTA
>JAVBMP010000136.1:0-8780 GCA_031552315.1 Desulfovibrionaceae bacterium
CCCACCACATGGAGCTGGCGATGGGACTTGAACCCGCAACCTGCTGATTACAAATCAGCTGCTCTGCCAATTGAGCTACACCAGCTAAGGAAAGATGCTTCTAACCGCAGCCCGGATAAAAAGCAAGAAAAAAATGTAAAATTTTAAAAAAAAATTTCCGCCGCAAAAAAACCGTCTTGCTTCCTGCCTGCTAACCCTTGTATTTTTTAGCAATACGCTGAAAAAATAATGCGGATGACAAACTTTTCCATTGCCGCCACGGCGCTTACAGTATATTATGCGACAAAATATAGGTATATACGCTCCATGTAACTCAAGTGGCATTGCAAGGTATGGAATTAGTTTGTATTTTATTTTTCAGACAGGCTGCCCGTAAATTTGCGGCCCTGGCCTTCCTGCTTTTTGTCTGGCTGTTTCCAACCGCCATCTTGCCTTGCGCGCAAGGGCATATTCCGCCCGCCCTGCCCTTTTGGGCCGGCGCTCTGTCGGATGCGGCCCTGGCCTCTGATAAAAAACCGGCGGAAAAAAGGCCCCTGCATGTCTATACCTGGCCCGGCGTTCTGCCCCAATGGCTTTTAGATGATTTTACCGCAGAAACCGGCATACCGCTTGAAGTTTCTTTCTACACCACTTCCGAACACCTTATTGCCAGCCTGTTGCAGGCAAGCAAGGCCCAATTTGACGTTATCCTGCCCATGGAACATTTGATGCCCTTCCTTATAGAGGCGGATATGGTCATGCCGCTTGAACGTTCCCGCCTGCCGGGGCTTAACGCGCTGTTGCCGCGTTTTGCCCGCAAGCCCAATGAAAAGGTTTACAGCCTGCCCCTGTACTGGGGGGTATTTGGCCTGGTTGTGGATACGCGCTATGTGAAACCGGAATCCATACGGTCATGGAATGACCTGTGGAATGATAAAATAACCGTCCCCCTGCTGATTCCGGCGGATTTGCGCCCCTGCATCAACGCCGCGCTTTTCAGCCTGGGCTATTCCCCCAACACCAAAAATGTTGACGAGCTGCGCAAGGCTTGGGAAAAAACCGCTGAACTGGCAGCCCGGGCGTCTGTATTCAGTTCGCACGATGTTTGCGATTTTTTCCAAACCGGGCAGGTTCATATGGCCCTGTCCATAAACACCGCCTGGGCGTCCGGCCTTTGGGGGGACAGTTGCGCCCCGCCCCGGCCGGGCAGCCCTGTTGAAGCCTCGCCCTTTGCCTTTGTTGTGCCGCAAGGCCGCAGCGTGGCCTGGGCGCTTTCCGCCGCCATTCCGCGCAGCACGGACAACCCCAACGGGGCGCTGCTGTTCCTGCAATACCTTGCCAACCCGGAAAGGGCGGCCCGCCTGTCCGCCTTTAACGGCCTGGCCACGGCCAATGCCGCGGCCCTGGACTATTTGCCGAAAGAAGTAAGCGCAAACCCCGTCCATTACCCCACCGCCAAGACCATGGAAAATATGGAGGCGGAAAAAAAGCTTTCTGAAGAAATTTTCCTGCAACTGGAAGCGGCCTGGAGCCGCCTTCTGCGTGAACGGCGCATGACTGGCCCGCAAAAAGGCAACGTGGTGCAATGATGAAGGAAAAAATTTACAACTTTTTTTCCGGCTCCTTTTTCCGCACAGCCATAATAAGCGTCATACTTTCTTTGGCGCCCGCCTTCATCATTGTTGTTTGCACCAGCGTGGAACGGCGCAACGACAATGTGGAATTTTGCACCCGGCAGGTGCTGCACACCGCCCAGCGCATCGCGCAACACCAGGCCCTGCTGGCGGAAACCAGCCGCACCCTGCTGGATACCCTGCGCAAGCTGGAAGTGGTAAAAGATAAAAACCCGGCGGCCTGCCAGGCCATTTTCCGCTCCATAAACGGCCAGTTTGAGGTCTATGAAAATATCGCGCTGGTGGAACCGGACGGGGAACTTGTAGCCGCCGCCCGCCCGGCAAGCGCGGTCTACCAAACCGGCAGGCGCTACCGCAACATGGCCGAGCAGGGGCTTGACTTCATTGCCGGTGAAATTCTGGATGAAAAACTGCTGTTCGCGTCCCCCTTGCGGGGCAAGGATGGAAAAGTGACGGGCATGCTTATTTTGACCGTCAACTTCAGCTATTATACCAACCGCATAGATGAAATGAACATTTTCCCGCCCACCACAGAGGCGAAAAGAAACCTGAACCTGCGCCGCCGCTACGGCAGCAGTGCTGTGGCGGAAGAAAACCTGCCGCCGGACATGGAATTTTACCTGGTAAACCGTTCCATGACAACGGCCTACACCTACAATTCGCGTGGGGACTGGCACACCGTGCCCCTGCCGCCGGAACTTACCCAGGCCGTGCAAAAGGCGGAAGACAACGTGCAACGCATCACCCTGCTGAACGGCCAAACCCTGCTGGTGGCGGCCCAGGGCATGCAGATACCCGGCCAGGACAAACCCTATGCCCATGTGCTTATTACCGTGCCGGAAAAAAGCGTTTACGCGGCGGATGACCTGGCCCTGAAGCGGGACATAGCGGTGTTGATCTCCTGCGCGCTTGGTTCATTGCTGCTTTCCTGGTTTTTGTGCCTGTACCTTTTCAAGCGCCCTTCCCGGTTGATTATTGACCACACCACCAGCCTGAAAGACGGTGAACTTTATGCCCGGCTTGATTTGAAAAAATTGCCCGGCATCTTCCGCCAAATGGGCGCGCAGCTTAACAACATGGCGGAAAAGCTTGATAAACGCACGGAAGACATGCGGGTAGCCTGCCTTACGGCGGAAAATGCCGCCCGCACCAAAAGCGAATTTTTGGCCAACATGAGCCATGAAATACGCACCCCAATGAATGCGGTTCTGGGCCTTACCTACCTTTCACTTAAGGCCCCGCTTGAACCTAACCAGCAGAATTATATACGCAAAATCCAAACTTCCGGCAAAGCCCTTTTGCGCATAGTCAATGACATTCTTGATTTTTCCCGCATGGAAGCCGGCAAGCTCAGCATGGAACGCATACGCTTTGCCCCGCGTGACCTTTTCAGCGGCCTGGCGGAACGCTTTCAAGAACAGCTTGAAGGCCGCCGCGTGCAGCTTATTATAGAGGTGGATCCGGCAGTGCCCTTTTATCTGGTGGGCGACCCGCTGCGTCTGGAACAGGCCATCGCCCACCTTATAGAACACTCGCTGCAATACACAACGCGCGGCATTGTGCGGGTGGCCTGCTCGCTTATCAGCATAGTGCAAAATGAATGTTCCCTGCGCATTATTGTGGCGGATACCGGCCAGGGCATGCACCATGAACAGCTGCACGCCCTGCAAAACTCGCTGGATCATCAGGCCGCTTCCACCCACGGGGCGGATGGCGGCCTTGGGCTGGTGCTTTCCCAGCGCCTTTTCATGATCATGAGCGGCACCATGAACATAAGCAGTGAACAGGGCCGAGGCACTGTTTTCACCTGCACGGCCCGCTTCACCTACTACGCCACGGAACAAAACCTGCACATAGGGCTGTTGCGCGGGCGGCGGGTGCTGGTAATTGATGACGATGAAGTTGTGCTGCCGCTGATGAGCAACCTGCTTACCAGCTTTTCCATGGACGCCAGCGCCACCAGCGACCTTTCCGAAGGCATAAAGATGCTGCTTCAGGCGGACAGTGAAGGCCACGGCTATGATTTTATCATGCTGGACTGGCGCATGGCGGAAAAAGACGGCATAGACATTTTCCGCCGCCTGGGGCAGTTCGCCCTTACCCCAAACCCCTATTCCATAGTCATGTCTTCCTACGGGCGTGAAGAACTGCGCAGCCTTACCGAGCTTGCCGGGGCAACCGCCTTCCTGCACAAGCCAATCAACAGCTCCATGCTGCTTGATACCATGATGGGCATACTTGAACGGGCCGAAGGCTCCAGAGAAGAAGCCGCCGCCGCGCCCGCAAACGCCCCCAGCATGGACGACCTGCCCGGCCTGCGCGTGCTGCTGGTTGAAGATAACCCGGTAAACCAGCAACTTGGCAAAGAACTTATGGAAGACGCGGGCATAGTGGTAACCGTGGCCGGCAACGGCAGCGAAGCCCTGCACATTCTTGGCCTTAGCACCGTGCGCCCGCCCTTTGATATAATTCTTATGGACTTGCAAATGCCTGTGATGGATGGCTATGAAACCACCTGGCGCATCCGCAAAGATACCCACCTTGGGGCCTGCTTTGTGCCGGTAATAGCCATGACCGCGCACAGCCAGGCGGATGAAATAGCCGCCTGCCGCAACGCCGGCATGGATGACCACGTGGCCAAACCCATAGAAGTTGGCCTGCTTTTCGCGGCCATTCAACGCTGGCTGCCCCCGCGTGAAGAATTTGCGGAAGACTGCCGCCAGGTGCTGGAACGCTTGCTGCACCTGCTTGGGCAAAGCAACAGCCAGGCCCTTATGTTCTTTACCCAGCAAAAAAATGTATTCGCAAGCTGCCTTGGTGAAGGCCGGGTGCAAAAAATCCAGCGCCTGCTGCAACGCCAGGCCGTTTCCGAAGTGGAACAGCTGGCGCGTTACCTGCTGGAAAGCCTGCAAAACTGACGACTTTTGGATAATACTGTATAACCAGGGTGAATATATGTTGTTTTACGGCTCTATAAAAAGAACTTTATATCTTATTGTCATGCTGGCCATGCTGCCGGCCCTGGCCATTATTCTTTATTCCGGCCTGGACAGCCGCACGCGGGCCTTGCATGAAACCCGCAAAAAAGCGGCGGACTTGATGAGCAACATAGCCATCCAGCAAGAATTGCTTACCGCCAATTCGCGCGTGCTGCTGCTTACCCTGGCCCAACTGCCGGAAATTCAAAAGCTTCAGCCGGAAGCCGCCGGGGCCTTGCTGCAAGATATAAAAAACAACTACCCCATTTACGCCAACCTTATCCTGCTTGATCAGGAAGGACGGCCCGTGGCCGCTGCCGCCAACTTCCATTCCGCCCCGGATGCCGGCTTTCAGAAAATGGATTTTTTTCTGGACGCCACGCAAACCCTTGCCTTCAGCTCCGGCGCGGTCTTTCAAGACCCGTTCAGCCAGCGTGAAATAATGCCCTTTTCCCTGCCGGTAACCAGCCAGACAGGCAAGGTGCTGGCCGTGCTGGTGGCCGGGCTGAACACAGAAAAAAACAGTTTTGACTTCGCCGTAAACAACGCCATTCTGTTAAACGGCGTAAGCATTGCCCTTTTGGACGCAAACGGCAAACCCTATCTGAACTACCCGGAACGCGCCCAGGCCAGGGCAGGCGGCCAGCCCGCGCAGCCGCACGCCAACTGGGGCCGCATAAGCCACGAAGATTTGCCCAACGGCTACTTTGATGTGGAAAATCCGGAAACCGGCAGTACCGATTTTGTGGCCTACCGCCGCCTTAGCCTGCACGGCGTGGATGCCCCCTATTCCACCATAGAGCTTACAGTTTCTGAAAAAGCCGCCTACGCCAAGGCCAGTTATTTGCTGGCCCGCAACGTCATTCTGCTTTTTCTGGCCTCTGCCACGGCCTTCATCATTGCCTGGCTGCTGGAACGCGCCACCCTGGTAAAGCCGGTGAACAAACTTTTACGCGCCACCAATGAACTTTCCGCCGGGCATATGGGCGCGCGCACGTCCATGCGCGGCCTTACGGGTGAACTGGGCCTGCTGGCCTCCACCTTTGATGAAATGGCCGACGCGCTTGAAAAACGCGACCAGGAACTTGTGGGGGCCAAAATGGCGGCAGATGCCGCCAACCAGGCAAAAAGCGAATTTCTTACCAACATGAGCCATGAAATACGCACCCCCATGAACTCCATCATAGGCATGGCGTACCTGGCCATGAAAACCCCGCTCAACCCCAAGCAACAGGCCTATGTTTCCAAAATTTATTCGGCGGCCAATACGCTTTTGAGCATTATCAACGACATTCTGGATTTTTCCAAAATAGAATCCGGCCAGTTGAATATGGAAAATATCCAGTTCTGCCTGGATGATATTTTGGACAACACCGCCATGCTGGTCAGCCAAAAGGCGGAAGAAAAGGGGCTGGAAGTGCTGTTCGGCATCGCGCCGGAAGTGCCCCAGCAACTTATAGGCGACCCCATGCGCCTTGGGCAGGTGCTTACCAACCTTACAAACAACGCGGTAAAATTCACTGAACAGGGTGAAATTATTATATCCTGCATGCTTGATGACAGTTCAGACCTGCCGGAAGGCCGGGTGCGCCTGCGCTTTTTTGTAAAAGACACCGGCATAGGCATGACCAGAGAACAGCAGGAAAAGCTCTTCCAGCCCTTCACCCAGGCGGATGGTTCCACAACCCGCAAATTCGGCGGCACCGGCCTTGGGCTTACCATCACCAAAAAGGTGCTGGAACTTATGGACGGCAGCATAGAGATTGAAAGTGACTACGGTTCCGGCACCACGGTCATCTTTACCGCCTGCTTCGGCCTGGCCTCCGGCGCGCACCAGCGCCGCGACACCTCGGGCAAGGATGCGGAAATGATGATAGGCGCAAAAATTCTGGTGGTGGATGACAGCGAAGAAGCCGGTAAAATGTTTGAACACCTGCTCACCAACCTGAAGTTTCGCGTTACCCGCGCCACATCTTCCACAGAAGCCTTTGTGCTGCTTTGGCAGCATGACGCGGAAGACCCCTTCAAGGCCGTTTTCATGGACTGGAGAATGCCGGTCATGGACGGCATAGAGGCCACTTACCGCCTGCGTAGTGAACTTAACCTTGCCAATGTGCCCCCGGTGCTTATAACCAGCACGGTAAACCGGCCGGAAGTGGCCCAACAGGCGGAAATGGCCGGGGCGTCCGGCGTGCTTTACAAGCCGGTGAACAAATCCGTGCTTTATGACGCCCTGCTGGCGGTTTTGAACAACACCCCCAGCCCCTTCAACAAAAGCGCGACAGAAAAGGAAGAAGAAGCGCACACCCCGCTGGCGGACTTCAACGGCTTCTCTCTGCTGCTGGTGGAAGATAACCCCATCAACCAGCAGGTGGCGGCGGAACTTCTGGCCGATACCGGGGCCAGGGTGACCATTGCCAACAACGGGCTGGAAGCCCTGCATATCTTGAACAACCCGCCCGCAACGGCGGTGCCGGAAGGCGGTCAGGTCAGAACGGGTGAAACGCCCTTTGACCTGGTACTTATGGATTTGAAAATGCCGGAAATGGATGGCTATGAGGCATCCAGAATTATTCGGGAACAAAAACGCTTTGATTCCATGCCCATAGTCGCCATGACCGCGCACGCCATGGCGGAAGAAAGGCAGCGCTGTCTGGCCGTGGGCATGAATGACCACATAACCAAACCCATTGAAGTTGACAAATTCTTCTCTACCCTTGAGCTGTGGTTGAAAAGGCCGGATCAGGCCCGGGCCGGGGCTACCGCCGGCACGGACTACGCCGTGCAGTTTGAAAGCTTCAAGCTGGAAAGCCAGGCCGAAGCGGGCCTGACCGCCACCAGCCAATTTTCCAAGGTGGAACTTTTCTCGCCCCCGCCCCCGGTCAAACGCGCTGCCAAGCCGGAAACGCCCGGACGCGGCAACGCGGAACAGGGGCAAAAAAATGACGCGGAAGCCGCGGCAACAGAAAAAAGCACCAGCCTGCGCGGCAACCCGGTGCGCATAAGCGGCGCGCAACGGCCAGAGCGCCCAGATCGGCCAGAGCGTCCAGACCGGCCAGATCACCCAGCTCACCCAGATCACAAGGACGCCCCAACGGAAGTTATGGCAACGCAGCTTCAGGCCGCGCCCGGCCAGATTGCGCCCGGCCAAATTGTGCCAGGCCAGGCAGCGCAGCCCCGGCAGGGCCAAGCGCCACAGGCCGCGCCAAAGCCCGCGCCCGCAAACGCGGAACTGCCCCCTCTGCCGGGGCTGGATGTAAAAATCGCCCTGAACCGCCTGGGCAACAACGTAAAACTTTACCGCAAGCTGATGGAACAGTTTGTGAACTTCTACCAGAACATTGCGGAAGATTACGCCAAAGCGGTGGAAAAGCAGGATAACGGAGAAGCCACCCGCATAGCCCACACCCTGAAGGGCCTTTCCGCCTCTTTGGGGGCCACCGTCCTAAGCGGCGCGGCCGCCGCGCTGGAAGGCGCGCACAAGCAGGAACAGCTGCACAGCCCGGACTTGGCCGCCGCCTGCTTTGCTGAACTTGCCACCGTGCAGAACATGCTGCGCAAGGCCCTGGGGCTGGATGCCGCCCCGGCGGAAAACGCCGCCTTGGAAGGCAACGGGGCGTCCAGGGCAACCGGGGCAAACGGGGCGCAAGCCGCGCCCGCAGCCGGGGCGCAAGCCGGTTCAGCATCTGGCCCCGCGTCCGGCCCAGCAGCTGGCTTGAACGAGGAACAGCTCAAACTGCTGCAAACCCTTTACGATTTTCTGGCGGACGACGACGCCCAGGCGGATTCCTTCTTGCAGACGGAACACCAGCAATTCAAGGCCATGCTGGCCCCGCCGGACAACAGCCAGCTTAATCTTGCGGTTTCCCGTTTCGATTTTGAAAAGGCCCTGGATATTTTGAAAAAGTATTTGCCAACGGCATAGATGGAAGTCATTGCGTGACGGGCTTGATGCGGAACGCCTTCGGCGATAAGGGGCTCCGCCCCTTCAGATTGATGACAAACCCCGCAAGGCCGGGGTTTGTCAAGGCACGCCCGCTCCGGCGCCTTACGGCGGCAATGAATGCCGCCTACGCCTGCGCGGCGGGCTGTTGACAAAGAGGACTTTGTCAACAGCCTCAAGGGGCTCCGCCCCTTAACCCCGCGCGGGGAAATGATTTCCCCGCGACCCCTCGACAGGTTCTGATAT
>JAVBMP010000156.1:0-5628 GCA_031552315.1 Desulfovibrionaceae bacterium
GTGAGGGGTGAAGGGGGCCTTAACTGGGGCTTGCGCCTGTAACGTGTTGTTTGGAATGAAGCGGTAGAAGGGGGGGGCCGGGAGGCGGCTTAGCCTTATATCTCCATAAAACAAAACACGAAAGACACAAACAGACAAAAGTCACGCCAACCCTGGCTGATCTGACGGGATATACCCGGAACAGAAAAACCGGAAGCTTTGCAGGCTTCGTGCCGGCAACGCAAATACCGGAAAAACCGGATTCGCGCCTGGCCACCGTTTACGGTGGCACGACATTCAAGGCATTCCCCTTAACGGGGCGGGCCTGCAAATGTCAAACCTGATTGGCGTAGTACAATCAGGCGCGGTCGGGGCAAAGCCCCGCAAAAATGTTCTCCGGCTGCCGCCGGCAGAGGAACTCTATGGTTCGTGCCGCAGTAAGAAGGGGCCTAAGCACTGCTTTCGCAATGCCGCATTTGCGCAAACGCGCAACGCCCTTTCCCAGCAAGAGAAAGCTTTTGTAAACGCTGTTTTTGGAAAGGTCAAGCCTTTTTTTATTTTTTTGCGTTTTATTTTACTCAAACATTTTCCCGCCTGTCAAAAAGCAAACGGCAGGGAGGATATTTTTATTTTTTAAACAGCGCCTTCGCAATTCTTTCCAGCGCCTTTATAATCACTTCCTCACTGGTGGCGTAGGAAAGGCGCACGCAGCGGTCATCGCCGAAGGCGTCGCCGGGCACCAGGGCCACGCCGGCTTCTTCCAGCAGGAACTTGCACATATCCTGCGAATTTTTTATGCGGCCGTTGTAGTGGCGGTGCATGTCCGGGAATACATAAAACGCGCCCTGCGGGGTGGGACAAAGCACATCCGGCCAGTCTTTTATAATGCTCATTATAAGGTCGCGGCGTTTTTCAAAGGCCTGGCGCATGGCGCGCATGTCGCTTTGGTCGCCGGTAAGGGCTTCCAGCGCGGCCTTTTGCGCAATGGAACAAACATTGGATGTGGTTTGCCCCTGCCATTTTATGGCGGCCTTTATTATATCCGGGTGGGCCAGCAGATAGCCCACGCGCCAGCCTGTCATGGCAAAGCTTTTGGCCACCCCGTTCACCACGGCTATATTTTCCGGGTGCTTGGCAAACCAGCCGGAAAGGCTTACCGCCTTGGCCGGGGTGTAGACCAGTTGGTCATAAATTTCATCGGAAAGAATAAGGATGTTGTGCTGAATGGCCCAGCGGGCCAGTTCATCCAGCTCTTCCTGCGTATAGGCCGCGCCGGTGGGGTTGGAAGGGGAATTGATTACGCACACTCGCGTTTTTGCGGTGCGTTTGGCTTCCAACGCCTGCGCGTTCACCTTGAAGCCGTCTTCCACCCGGCTGGGCACAATCACAGGCACGCCGTCCGCCAGTTCCACCATGGCCGGGTAACTTACCCAGTAGGGCGCGGGAATCAGCACTTCGTCATCAGGGTTCAGCAAGGCCAAAAAGGCGTTGTAAAGGCACTGCTTGCCGCCGTTGGCTATAAGAATATTTTCCGCCCCGGCCTCCGCCCCATAGTTCAGCCTGAAGTAGTCCGCCGCAGCCTTGCGCAGTTCTATGATGCCCGGTTCTGCCGTGTAACGGGTGAAGGCGGTATTTATGGCGTCTATGCCCGCGTTGCCGATATTCCGGGGCGTATTGAAGTCCGGTTCGCCCAGCGAAAGGCTTATAATGTCTTTACCGGCGGCTTGCAGTTCCTGCGCCAAGGCATTCACCGCCAGGGTGGCGGAAGGCTTCAGGCGTGATACGCGTTGTGAAAGTTTCATGGCTGCATCCTTAATATATAGGTATAAAAATTATTCGAGACTATTGCACAATGGTCTCTATTCGCTTTTGTTTTTTCCCTTGATCCAGCTTTTTTCCTCACCACGCAAAAGCCGCCGGATGTTTGCCCGGTGCGCCCAAATAACCAGCGCGGCCACGGCCAGGGCCAGAGGACGCAGTTCCCAGCGCCCAAACGCGGCCAAAATTACCGGCAGGGCGCTTACCAGCACCAGCGAACCCAAAGATACAAAACCGGAACGCCAGATAACCAGCACGCAAAGCGCGGCGGCAATTAAAAGCTGCGCAAAGGCCAGGGGAAGGAAAACCCCGATCGTGCTGGCCACGGCCTTGCCGCCCTTGAAACCGATATAGGGGGAATAGCGGTGGCCCAACAGAGCGGCAAACCCGGCCAGACGTGCCAGCCAGACCGGGTTGAGGGGGACGCCTTCGCAAATAATGGCCGGGGCATAAAGGGCCAGCAATACGGAGAATGTACCCTTGAGCACGTCACAGGCCAGGGCGGCCACACCGTACTTGAGGCCGCAAAGACGCGCCACGTTGGTTGCGCCTATGTTGCCGCTGCCGCCGCCGCGCGGATCTATGCCGCAAAAGGTTTTGGCGATAAGCAGCCCGTAGGGCACCGCGCCCATAATATAGGCGGCGGCTATTACCAGCCCCCCCACCGCCAGGCCGGCCCAAAGCGGCAAGACCGCGCCGCGCGATGTCACAACCAGCGCGGTGGCGCAAACCACCAGAGCCAGCGCCGCCAAATACCATTTATATTCAAATATTTTTTTCATAGCTTAATTGGGGTTAAAACTTCAAAACACTAGAGCAATTTACGATTGAAATGAGTCAATTGCTCCGCAAGGATTTGTCTCCAAATCCTTGCCGCGAAATAGTCGTAGGCGAGCTTTGCTCGCCGTTAAGCGGCTATTTCAAGCGTAACCCACTCTAGAAGGCTGCGCGGAACAGCTTCAGCATGCTCTGGCAACCCCGGAATGCTCTGGCAACCCCGGCAACCCGTCATGGTGCGTCATGAAAACAGCCCTTGATTCTGAAGATGCCATTCTGGCCGTCATAGACCGCCATTTCCCCAATACGCACCCGGCCCTTGTTCTGGGGCGGGGCGATGATTGCGCGGAACTGGCCCCCCCGCCGGGGACGTGCGCCATTTCCGGGCCGCAGCCTTCCTTTGGCTCGCATTCCTCTTTTGGGCCGCAATCATCTGGTGCGCAGCCATTCTTTGCGCCACAGCCTTTGCCCCTGGCCCTTTCATCCGACCTGTTTGTTGAACATATCCATTTTCGCCGTTCCTATTTTTCCTTGCGGGAAACAGGCCACAAGGCCCTGGCTGTGAACCTTAGCGACCTTGCCGCCGCCGGGGCCGCGCCCGCCGGGTTTTCTCTTTGCCTTATGCTGCCCCCCGGGTTCAGCGCGGAAGAGGCGGAGGAACTTTTTGGCGGCATGGCGGAATTGGCTCAATCCGTCAATATCCCCCTGACCGGCGGGGATCTTTCCCTTGCCCCGGACAAGCAAAGCCTTGGCTTTTCCATCACCGTCTGGGGATACCCGGCAGACCAGGCAGCCCCCGTATTGACAGGGCAGGGCGGGGTGTCGCAAGCGGCTTGCGGTAAAACTGGCGGCAAACGCCTTGCCGCGCCCCCGGCCCATTTCCTGCGCCGGGGACAGGCCCGGCCCGGAGACCTGATTTTTGTGGCACAAGCTCAGCCCGGCCCGCTGCAATTGGGTTTGGCCCGTTGCGGCCTGCTGGCGCTGGAAGCGCTTGGCCTGGCCGCAAAGCAGCTATTCCCGCGGGCCTGCGCCGCCCACCTGATGCCGCGCCCCCTGATAGCTGAAGGTCTTGCGCTGGCCCGCTTCCGGGCGCAAATGGAACAGGCCCGCCCCGGTTCCACCGCCCAAATGCGCCTTGGCCTGATGGATGTTTCCGATGGCCTGGCCAGAGACTTGCCCCGTCTTCTGAATGGCGGGGCTTGCAAGCCCCTTGCCGCGCAAACCCGCGCCGAACCAAATACGGACGGCCTGAATGCAGGCGTGTTAAATGCAGGCGGGCTAAATGCGGGTGGAAACAGCCCGGTCTGTGAAGGGCGTAAGCCATTGGGCGCGGCCCTTACCCTGCATGTGGAACAGTTGCACCCGGAACTGAAGGCCTTTGCCTCAAACCCTGAACCGGCCGCGCTGGAAAAACGTGTTCTTGCCCTGGCCCTGGCCGGGGGGGAAGACTATTGCCTGCTGGGAACTTGCGCCCCGGAATACTTTGCCGAACTGCAAACAAAACTGCCCGCGCTTTACCTGCTTGGCGAGGCGCGGGCAGAAGAAGGCATATTCTGTAACGCAACAAGCATTGCGGAATATGTGGGCGGCGGCGGGTTTGACCATTTCACGCCGGTTTGATGCCGCGTAACCGGCCTCTATAAGGCCAATCGGCCTTTGCGCGGGCCAACTGTAGAGTGCCAACAAGCTATTCACCATCCAGTCAACTTTGAAGCTGGAGGTTTCCTGCCCAAGGCGGCATGCGGACGGCGGTCATTATAGCGTTCCGTCCATTCCGCCAAGGTTACATTTCTTTTTCATTACGAGGCCATTGTGCAGTGGCCTCATTACTGGGTGTATGTTTGCGCTTTATGCCAAATTCGGCGCAAGTCCGCCGGGGTTCGCGCTTTTGGATTCCACGCCCTGCGCCACTATGTTTCACAACGGCTTATGACCGGGGGTAACGCAACCTTGGTGGACATACAACTTCTATTAGGCCACCAGCGGGCAACCACAACGAACATCTACCTGCGTTCGCGTTCGTCCAGCATCAGCCATGTGGCGCAGTTTATTGAGAATGACGTGTTGCCGAAGAGCAAAGATTAAATGAGCCCTTGGATGTATGAAGCGTAGGGAGGGTCAAGGTGACTTGACTCTCCCTTTCATCTAGAGACCCTGCGTACTAACGAGAGGCCAAGAAGTATCACGATGGTCAAGTACATGGCATTCTTGGTACTTGCCTCCATAGTCGTCTTCATATGTGACCACAATACGGCAGTCTTTCTCGATATCTAAGTTTTCACACGCTGCCACCATTGCATCGCCACCAAGAATCGGAAATAGCCGTTTTTGCCCCGGAGTTAGGAGGTCGAGTCCTTTTTCCAACGTTTTCAAAGGAAGAGCCACCTGAACAGGACCATCCTGGACTTGGATATGAACAGGTAACCTCGGGAAAGCAGATGGAAAGCTTACTTTAATATTCCTAGCCGGAGTTGAGCCGCAATTTTTTACTTCGATAGCAAGGGCACCCTGTAAGTTAATTCTTTCTAGGGAGACCGCGATGTATGGACGGAGCTGCTGTTGTCTGAGTAATCTGTTTTCTTGGAGCATCCTAAAAGTGACAACAGCTAGCGCAAGAGTACCTACTCCAACCATAGCATTGCTGTTGAGTATAGTCCATATTTTAGATAAAAATTGCATCCATAACTCTCCGCAGTTCATACAATCCCCCCCTTGTCCACGCAAGAAAAGTACCAGGTTCTTGGGTTAGTGTAAACTTAGCCTCAGGCGAGAGGGGAATTCCGTGTCCAAAAAGGTGAAGCGATCTGTTTATTTCAACAAAAGTATGTACGCCGGTATGTACAGCCCCGGTAGCCTCCAGAAAACGCAAAAAACACCGCCAGATTATGTCACTATAACCTGGCGGTGTTACTACAAATTTCTGGCGGAGAGGAAGAGATTTGAACTCTTGGTACCTTTTGAGTACACACGATTTCCAATCGTGCTCCTTCGGCCGCTCGGACACCTCTCCGTCAAGAGGCAGTTACTAACAAAACAATGCTTGCTTGGCAAGGG
>JAVBMP010000117.1:0-24823 GCA_031552315.1 Desulfovibrionaceae bacterium
CCAACCCCCTGCCCTTGCGGCAAGGTTCACCGGAACTGCTCTATTTGCAGAACATACGCGACAATGTGCACGACTTCGCGCTGGGCCGCCACCGGGCCGCCCGCAGCGCCCGCAGCCTGGAAAGTGAACTGGCCCGCCTGCACGGCCTTGGCCCGAAGCTGGCCGCCGCGCTCTGGCAACATTTCGGTTCCCTTCAAGCCATGGCAAAGGCCACGGAAGAGGAATTGCAAACCGTGCCCGGCATTGGCCGCGAAAAGGCCAAGGCGGTCAAAGAACATTTAAAGGTAATTGTGGCGGAAGAAAAAAGCGGGCGGAAAAAAAGGCCCAAAGATAACGCGGCGGATGGCCCCGCAGCGGACAGCGCTGCGTTGGAATAACCTGTTGACACTCTACACCTAGCGGCAAACCTTGCCCTTGACCTTCAAAATAATCCCGCACAGGGCATTAAAAAGCTCCGGGGCGAAAAAACGGGTCAGGGGCAGATAGGTGGCGGCAAAAAGCAGCCCGCTGGCGCTTATGGCCAAAAAAGACGCCCACAGGGGATGTTCCGGCAAGGCGGGCATGATGAAGCGCACCGGCAAATAGGCCAGCGCGGCGGTAAGGCCGGAAATAAGGGTACACAGCGCAAAGCGTTTGCCTGTTCCTTTCAGGGCAGCCAGCCCAAAATGCTTGCGCCACACCAAAAGCAGCATGGCTGTATACAGCGCTATGCTGGCCACCCCGGCCAGGGCCACGCCCACGGCCCCGTAATAACGCGCCCCAAACCAGTAGCAGGGCAGGCCCAGCAGGGTGGACGCGCTACCGGCCAGCACCGGGGTAATGGTATTTTCATGCGCGTAAAAACCCCGCCCCAAAATTTGCTGCAAGGCCCAAAAGCCCACCCCGCACAGCATTATAGCCAGCAAAATGCCGGTCTGCCCGGCCTGCGCGGCGTTAAAGCGCCCCTGCTGGAAAATAAGGCGTATGGTCGGGCCGGAAACCGCTATCATCCAGAAGGCCAGGGGGATAATCACCGCCAAAGAGGCCAGCAGAGCGCCGTTTACGGTTTTATTGAAGCCGTCTTTTTCACCTTTGGCAACCAGCGCGGCCAGAAAGGGAAAAGAGGCCACCCCGGCGGCCTGGGCCACCACGCCCACCGGCACCTGGGCGATGCGCCGGGCATAGTTCAACATGGTGACGGAACCTTCCCCGGTAAGGAAGCCGAAAATGCGCAAAAACTGTTCATCCAGCGCGACTATGGATTGCCCCAGCATAAGGGGCAGGGCCAGCAAAATAAATTTCTTCAGCCCACGGTGGTTCAGGCCCGGCAAAAAACGAAAGCCGCCCGCGCATACCGCTGCCAAGGGCAAAATAAAACTGCCCAGGGCCGCGCCGGCCAGCACGCCCCAACAAAAGCCTTCCATTCCATAGGCGGGGAAAAACTTCAGGCAGACAAGGCCGCCCATAATTATGCAGCCGTTATAGATAAGCGGAGTAAACGCGGGCACGGCAAACTGCCTGCGGTAATAAAGCAGGGCGGTAAAAGCGGCCCCGGGCAGAAAAAAGGCCTGAGCGGGCAGGATGATGCGCAAAAAATGCACCAGCCGGGGTTGCAGTTCCAATGGCAGGCGCGGGGCCGCCAAAAGGGCCAGGGGTTCCGCGAACACCCAGGCCAGCAGGGTTGCGCCACAGCTGAAAAGCGCCAGCCAGACCAGCACGGTGGAAAAAAAGCGCTGCCCTTCTTCCTCACTTTCTTGAAAAAAACGTGACAGCAGGGGGATAAGGGTAATGGAAAAATACCCCCCGGCCAGCAGGTAATTGATAAAATCCGGTATTACAAAGGAATTTATGAAAATGTCCGTTTCTGGCGTGGCCCCGTAATAATAGGAAATAATTTTGTCGCGAACAAGCCCCATAAAGCGCGACAAAAAAACGCTGCCAGCCAGAATGACCGCTGCCAGCCCCATGTTATGTACTTTGGAAAAAATGCGCATTCGGGTTTTCTGTCTATGGCAAGATGTTAATTGGGGGCAACCAGCACTTTATAACGCGCGGTCTTCACCGGCGGCACATCTTTTTCCCATTCCCGCTGATATGTCAACTCCAATTCCCCATTGCCGGGGGCAAGCGCCTCAAAACGCCACAGGCTTGTCCCACCCGCGCCCGCCATATTTTCCCGCCCCGCTTCCCGGATGTATTCTTCCGGGCCAAGCTGGCGCAGCACGGCAGGAAGCCTGGCCACCTTCCAGGCATACCCGGTGGTCGGGTTGGCGGGCAAAATCACCTGTAATTCCTGCCCAACGCGCAAGACGGCCTGCGTTTCCTCCGCTACAGGCGCCACAGAACCCGGTATGCCTTCCAGTCTTACCGGGGCCAAATTTACCGCTTTTGGGTTCACAGCTTCCTGATCCGTAGCTTCCTGATCCACAGCTTTCACGTTCTCAGCCCCGTTGTTGGAAGTTGAAAAAGCGGCGCAGGCCGCAAGACCCAGTATTGCAAAAAACGCAACCGGAATCATTGAATATTTTACCTTGTTCATTTATATCCGCCTGTAAAAAATAATATAACATCCTCGTTTATGGCTTTGCGCCGTTTGCCCAGTATAAAACAAAAACGTTATTTATCCAAGCCATATTGGCGGCGAATATTGACAAGCCTTAAGGCTTGTGTGTATTAGAAAGCCCAGAGAAATATTCTCGTCAGCGCTTCCCGGCCAGGCATCCACACACGGCCCAGCGCTGTCATGTTGCATGACCAAGTTCAAGTGTATCATTTCGCGGTGTTGCGGCAGCCCTGGCTGCCTTTTGTAAAACTTCCACCAATAGGGGCGTACATGGAAACATTTGTAGCCAATCTTACGAGCATCGTTGACTATGTCAACGGTATAGTCTGGGGCTTGCCGATCATCATACTGATTATCGGCACAGGGCTTTACCTGACCTTCGGTCTGCGTTTTATTTCCCTTCGAAAAATTCCCTACGCCTTCAAAATGATGTGGCGCGGGCGTGAAAACGACAAAGACGGCAAGGGTGAAATTTCTCCTTTCAACGCCCTTATGACAGCCCTTGCGGCTACCGTGGGCACCGGCAACATAGTCGGTGTGGCCGGTGCCATAAGCATTGGCGGCCCCGGCGCGCTTTTCTGGATGTGGATGACCGCCCTTGTGGGCATGGCCACCAAATTCGGTGAAACCGTGCTGGCCGTGCATTACCGCGAAGTTACGCCCGATGGCAACTTTGTTGGCGGCCCCATGTTTTACATCAAAAACGGCCTGGGCAAAAAATGGGCCTGGATGGGCGCGCTCTTCGCCCTGTTCGGCGCCCTGGCCTGCTTCGGCATTGGCAACATGACCCAAAGCAACGCCGTGGCCGGCTACTTCATGGTTCTTTTCCCTGAATGGGCCGTTGGCGCCGATGTTATCCCCGGCCTGGCCGGCAGCACCCTGCCCAAGGTTATCATTGCCGCAGTCATGTTCATCATGACCGCTCTGGTTGTTTTGGGCGGCGTAAAGCGCATAGGCAACGTGGCCGGCAAGGTCGTTCCTTTCATGTGCCTTATATATATTGCTGTATCCCTTGTAGTTATTCTCATGAACATTGATATGGTAATACCCGTGTTCAAGCACGTTGTTTATGAAGCCTTCACCCCCACCGCCGCGGTTGGCGGCTTTGCCGGCGCGGTTATAATGAAGACAATACAGATGGGCGTGGCCCGCGGCATATTCTCCAACGAAGCCGGCCTTGGTTCCGCCGCTATGGCGCACGCCACAGCCGTTACCGGCAACCCGGTGCGCATGGGCTTTATCGGCATGCTGGGAACATTCATTGACACCATCATGGTGTGCAGCATGACCGCCTTTGTTATTCTGGTAACCGACGCCTGGACAATGGTTGACCCGGACACCGGCGCCCAGTTCGCCAAGGGCGTGCTTACCTCCAAGGCCTTCAGCATAGCCCTGCCCGGCAACTCCGGCGGCCTGTTCGTAGCCTTCGTGGGCATTCTCTTCGCCTACACCACCATTCTTGGCTGGTGCGTTTATGGTGAACGCTGCGCCATGTACTTCTTTGGCGACAAGATACTCTGGCCCTTCCGCTTCATCTTTGTGTGCGTGGTGCCCATGGGCGTTCTGCTTCAGCTTGACCTGGTATGGAACATCGCCGACACCCTGAACGGCATGATGGCCATACCCAACCTTATCGGCCTGATAATGCTCAGCCCGGTACTCTTCAAGCTTACTCAGCAATATCTGAAGGAAGAAGGTTTATAGAACCTGCTTCCCCATGAATAAAAAAACTCCCCTGCCCGAATGTGAGCAGGGGAGTTTTTTATTGGCCCGGATTCAGCCCTGGCCTGCCAGCCCGGCCCGCCGCTTTGGCCCGGATTCAGCCCTGCCTGTCGGTCTGGCCGCCCCTTTGTGAGCCTGCCCAATTTGAGGCCATTGTGCAACGGCCTCCTTTATGGCCCGCGCCTTGCAGGGTAACCCTTGACTTTGCCGCCTTCGCGCAATAGTCTTATTGCCTGCTTTTATTTTATTTACGGAGGCAATACGCCATGCTGCAACACTGCACAGACCCTACAGTTTTTATAAATTTGCAAAATATTTGTGACAATTTTGCCTTGCTGGAAAAAGAGGCAAAGGAAATATGCCCGGACGACGGCCTGTGGCCCAGCGCCATCCCGGTTATCAAATCTGACGCTTACGGGCATGGCCTGGTGGAAACCGGCGCGGCCCTGCTGCAAAGCGCCAGCCCGGCCAAGGCCCTGGCCGTGGGCAGCGTGGATGAAGCCCTGGCCCTGCGCAACGGCTTGCTGGGCAAAGGGCTGAAGCCCGTGCCCATTCTGGCCCTGTTGGGCGCTTATACGGAAGAGGAAGCCAACGCCTGCGCCGCCTTTGGCATTACCCCGGTGGCACAGGGGGCGGAACAACTACCCCTGCTGGACAAAGCCGCGCTGAAGTATGCCGCCGCCCCCATGGGCATTGCCCTGAAGCTGGATACCGGCATGTGCCGCCTGGGGCAAAAAGGTGTTTTGGGCGCGGATTTTCTTAATGTCCTGAAAGATTCCAAGGGGCTGGAACCGCAACTGTTGCTGTCACACCTGGCCGTTGCCGATACCCCGTCTGAAGACGAGTTCACCCGTGGGCAGCTTGCCATGTACCTGACGGAACTTGCCGCCTTGCGCCGCGTCTGGCCCAAGGTGCGCGCCTCGCTTTTCAATTCCGCCGGGCTTATGAGCCGGGCGTTATTCAGCACAGACCTGCGCGCCGCCTTTGGCCCGCATATGAGCCGCCCCGGCATGGCCATTTACGGCGTAAGCCCCCTGCATAAAACCACCCGCCATGACGCGGGCGCGGGCCTTAAAGTGGCCATGAGCGTAGCCGCCCCGGTAATGGCCGTGCATAACATCGCCAAGGGGCAAACCATAAGCTATGGACGCACCTTCAAGGCGGAAAAAGACCTGCGCGTGGCTGTCATACGCGCCGGTTACGCGGACGGCTTTTCACGCGGGCTTTCCAGCAAGGGGGAACTTTGCCTGCACGGGCGGCGCGTGCCGGTGCTTGGCCGGGTATGCATGCAAATGCACATGGTGGATATTGGCGGACTGCCGGAAGTGAAACCCGGAGACCTGGCCTGGATAATGGGCGGTGAAGGGCCAAACGCCATCACCCCGGATGACCTGGCGGAAAAATGGGGCACCATACCCTACGAAGTGTGCTGCATCCTTGGGCACAGCAACAGAAGAATTTATGCGTAACTCCAGCAGAGGCCGTTGTGCAGTGGCCTCCAGAGTGGTTTACGCTTGAAATAGTCGCTTAACGGCGAGCAAAGCTCGCCTACGACTATTTCGCGGCAAGGATTTGAAGACAAATCCTTGCCGAGCAATTCACTCATTTCAATCGTAAATTGCTCTAACAGCAGAATACATCTGACAGCAACCAAAAAAAATAATTTCCAGAGAACCTCATTACTCAGCACGGGTGCGCAAACGCGCAGTCGTGCTGAGTAATTATTGGGGTTTCCAAAGGGCATCATGCCCTTTGGCCGCCGGAGGCATTAATTTTCGCCAATTCGCTTGCCGAATAAGCGTTGTGACAGCGGCAAAATCTGTGAATTGGGCATTTGGCGGAAGCTTTGGCCCATATTTTTCATAATATGGCAAGGTCAGGCGCAAGGCCTGTTCAAGGGCTTTGCGTTCTGGAACTATCAAATCAGCAGGCCTGGTTGCGGTAGCATCTTCGTCCATGCGGCAGGGTTGCCCGCTTACCAGATAGCGGCGGCAAGCAAGGGGGCGCACCGGGTACACCTGGCAGGCCCCTTCATATAAAAACGGGCAGGGACGCTGGTTTTGGGCGGGGGATTCAAGGTTTTGCCATAAAATTTCCTGCGCCCTTGCCCCTTCCTTTTCCCGCAAAAACAGCGCCAACCCGGCAAGTTCAGCCGGGCTTAGGGGAATGGGCTGGTAGCAACAGGCTGCGCAACCCGCCTTGCAGGCTGCCACGCGCCCCTGTTCTTTGGACAGGCGCAAGGCCAAGGCCACGCTTTGGTCAACCAGGGCGCAAGCGTCCAGCCACCCGGCAAGCCAGGGGTGGCGGCGTTCCAGCTGCGGCAAGGAATAACGGAAAGGCTTGTGCGGCATTTGTGCAACATCTGAAGGGGGTTTACCACAACAATGGTTGCGGTTGATTTTGTCGCCAGGCCAGAAGCTTTTCGCCAGGCCGGGAGCGTTTAACCGGGCCGGAAGCTTTTTACGCCTGAAATGTTCTGCGGCTAATGTATCCTGACTATATTTTTCTTGACAAAATCCGCCGGGTTGTAGCTTTCTTTGGCTTTGCGCAACCCTTCGTCATCCAGATCCTGTTCCCGGTTCAACCAGTTGAAGGCCGGGGCCACATCTCTGGCAAAGCGGTTGTTTATGGCCTGATAAACGCCTTTGTAGCTTAGCGAGCCTTTTTCAAAATGGATTACCAGGGTATCTGTGCAAACCGGTTCCGCCACGGTATAGGCCACAACGTTACCGTCCACGCGCAGCACCCCGCCAAAAAGGCCGGGGATGGAATCCCATGATTCCAGCACCCTTGCCACGGCTTCATTTTCCGCCTGAAGCGAGGGGGATTCTTCCACCTCGTTCCATTTGGCCCATTCGGCCTGCATGTCCAGCACAGATTCCACGCAATCGGATGTAAGGTCATGGTAGTTGTGGTTGTAAAGCTTTAAAAACTGGTTGACCAGGTTCTTTTTTTTATGGAAGCGGTTGCCGGAAAGTTCGGCCAGATCATCGGCCTTGTACAGGTAGTCCCACTGGCCGCGCGTTTCAATTATTTCCACCCGGCCGGGCAAGGCTTCCTGCCACAGGGTATAGAGCGCTTCCGGCACGCGAATAAATTCCGCCCCTGGCGTCAAAACGGGTGAACTGGCCCAATCCACTTCACGCCACGGGCCAACCGGGGCCCAGTTGCGTTGTTCCGGCAAGTTTTGGCGCACCCAGCACAATGTGCCGTCAAAGCGCCATTCAAGCCCATAATACTTGCCCCAGCCCCAAAGGTTGCCAAAGCTGTAGTCAGAGGCCTTGCTTTCACAGGCCGCCAGCAAACGGCGGTATGCCGCCATAAAATCCAAAGAAACCGGGGTAAAATTGTCCGTCATTACAGCTCCAAAATAACCTTATAATATATACTGTTCCAGATGGTGTCGGCAAAAGAGTAAATTTTGTTCTCTGCAAAGAAAAAAGGCTTATGGAAGGTGCCTGGCCGCGCATAAGCGCATAATCATCTTGAGGACACTACACAATAACCTGATTTTACAGCATTGCTTCCAGAGCGCCAAGCATGGTCTTCAGGGCTTCATCCGGCGGCAGGGGCAATTCCGCGCCGGATGCGTTGCGGTGCCCGCCCCCGCCAAAACGTTCCGCCACCTGGCGGATATCCGTTTCTCCGGCAGAACGCAGGCTTATTTTGCAGCCGCCGCCAAGGCGTTCTGAAACCAGCAAGGAAATATCCGCGCCCTTGATGCGCCGGATGAAGGACACAAACCCTTCCAGATCAGTTGAAGAAGTTTGGAAGCGTTTATGGTGCTTGCTGGTGATAACACTTACAACCAGCCGCTTTTCCGGTAAAAATAGCAATTCCTGCAAAAGCACGCCCCACAGTTTGATGCGGGCCTCTGTCCAGTTGTTGGAATATTTTTCATTGAAGGCCCCAACATCCAGCCCGGCCCGCACAATACGGGCCGCCAGCTCCAGCAGTTCCGGCCCGGTGTTGCCGTAGCTGAAATTGCCGCTGTCTGACACCAGGCCCAAATAAACCGCCTCGCCCAGCTTGCCGGCAAGGGGCAAGGCAAGTTCTTCCGCCAGCAGGCCGGCCATTTCCGCCGTGGCGGCCCGGGCCGGTTCCAGCCAGTTATAATGCCCAAAGGCCGAGTTGCCCTGGTGGTGGTCTATGTTCAGGACAAGCGTCCCCGGCGCGGATATAAAGTGCGCGGCCTCCGGCCCGCCGCGTTCCAAAGCGCCGCAGTCCAGAAAAATTGTCAGATCCGGCCGCCAGTCGTGTAAATCCGCCGCCTTGCTGTAAAGACGCCCCGGCAGCTCTACCCATTCCAAAAAATAGGGGACAGGAGAATGGCAATACAGGCGGAAATCTTTACCCAGGGCCGCGGCTATGCGCCCGACAGCCGCAAGCGAGCCTATGGCGTCGCCGTCCGGGTTATAGTGGGTAAGAACCAGAATTTTACCAGCCCTGCGCAACAGGCCCGCCACCTGGGCGCGGTCAATCTTTTGGCCGTGTTCTGCTTGTATTTCCAGCACACAATATTCCTTTTATTGCGCGATAATTTCAATATCGCTCCAGGTCAGTTCTTCCGGGCAGGCGGCTTCCACCATGTTCAGGCACTTGTCCATGCGGCCTTGCAAGTGGCGCTGGTTGTTGCTTACGGAAACCAGGGCCAAAGAAAGCAGGCCCATGTTGTCTTCGTTGCCCACTTCGGCCACGGCCATATTGAACTTGTTGCGCACCTTCTGCTTAAGGCTGGAGGCAACCCGCCGCTTGTCCTTTAAAGATTCATTGCCGTGCAGGGTGAACTCAACCCGCAAAATACCGATGAACATGCTCTTTGTACCTTAAAATGCGTTTAGAAGACAAGCCCTTCTGTAAATTTTTTAACCCCTGATGCCTTGCCCTGATGCCCTGATACCTTGATGCCCTGATGAACAAAAACCTGACAGGGGGTTATCACTCCGGGCTGTTTTTTGCCGCAATGCTGTTGAAAGCCCCATTCTGGTCAAATGTTATGGTTATGTTGCCAAATGTTATGCTGCGGGCGCTGTCTTGCCAGTTTATCTTGTAATTGGCGTCCGCCATGTTCAAACCGCGCAAAGAAGCGCGGAACCCGGGTGTTATGGAGCTTACAACCTGCTGGTACGCCTTGCTTCCTTCACGCATGCTTTTGATGCTGTTGAAGTGGTGCTGTTCCGCCCATGGGGTTATCGCAAACCTGTAGGTGATCAGAAAGGCCGCCAGCAACCCGGCGTGCAGCGCCGTGCCCAGAATATAGCGCCAGAATAGGGGCAGGGATGATAAACGCTTCTTCATGGCGCAAGCCCCTCTTTATCCCCCGGCGCAAGCCCCTCTTTATCCTTTGCGGAAGGCTGCACCGTTTGCGTAGCACCATGTTCCGCCCTGGGCGGAACACCCGCCCGCGTGGCGGAAGCGGCAATGCCGCCGCTACTGCCTGCTACCCAGGCCAGACGGCCATCTTTGTCATATTGAATGATTGCGGAACCGGAATGCCAGCCCTTGCGCTCATCAAGGTCAAGCCAGACATTGAAGGCCATGCGGCGGTCCAAAAAGGTATCCACCAGGGGGATGCTGCCGTGCCCGCGTATTTCGCGCACGGTGTCCCATTCCGGTTCACTGGAGGCGATTATGCCCGCCAGCCCGTTGAAGCCGTCTGCCAGCCCGGCCTGTTCCAGGCGGGTGAAGCGCGGCTTTTCCACCAGGTGGTAGAAGCCAAAAAAAATCAGCGGAATAAGCCAAAGCAAGGCCTGCACACCCCAAGCCGCGCGCCAGAGTATACGCCCCAAACGCCTCAGGTGGTATTTGTCTTTCACTGTTCAGCCTTTCTTATGCTGCGCGTGACGGTTTTGAGCATTGCGCGACAATAATTTGCCTTTTCCATAAACCGGCGGCGCATGAATGGATAACACCCCCGCAACGCCGGGGTTTATCAGGGCACGCTGGCCGCACCGCGTAAAAACGCGGTGCGGCCAATTTGAGGCCATTGTGCAACGGCATCAATTTATTATAATGAGGCAGCCTCTTCAACAATTTCAAAGGCTTCAAGCATATCGCCCACTTTGATATCATTGTAGTTTTCCAGCCCCATACCGCATTCATAGCCCTTCATCACTTCTTTTACGTCATCCTTGAAGCGGCGCAGGGAAGAAAGCTTGCCGGTGTGCACCACTACGCCATCGCGCAGCAGGCGCACCTGGGCGTTACGCACAAACTTGCCGTCTGAAACGTGACAACCGGCCACAATGCCCACTTTGGGCACACTGAAGGTTTCACGCACTTCAGCGGTGCCAAGGTAAACTTCCTTGGATACCGGGGCCAGCATGCCTTCCATGGCGCTGGTAATTTCTTCCACCAGCTTGTAGATGATGTCATAGAAGCGGATATCTATTTTTTCCTGCTCGGCCAGTTCCTTGGCCTTGGTGGCCGGGCGCACGTTGAAGCCTATGATAATGGCGTCTGAGGCCGCGGCCAGCAGCACGTCACTTTCTGATATGGCCCCGGCCCCGCCGTGCACCACATTGATGCGCACCTTGCTGGTGGAAAGCTTGTTAAGGGCGTCCACAATGGCTTCAAGCGAACCTTGCACGTCCGCCTTGACCACAAGGTTAAGGGTTTGGGCCTGGGTATCATCCGCCCGGCGTGAAAGGAAGGTTTCCAGCGTGATTTTGGATTCTCTCGCCAGGGCCTTTTCACGCACCTTCACCGCACGGGTATCCGCAATGCGGCGGGCCGTCTTTTCATCCGGCAGCGACACAAATTCCTCGCCGGCTTCCGGCACGCCTTCAAAACCTTGCACTTCAACCGGCATGGACGGCCCGGCTTCCTTCACCTTGCGGCCCTGGTCGTCAAACATGGCCCTTACGCGGCCATAGTGCACGCCGCAGACAAAGGGGTCGCCCACGCGCAGGGTGCCCTGCTGAATAAGCACGGTGCCAAGGGAACCGCGCCCCTTGTCCAGCTTGGCTTCCACAATGTGCCCACGGGCCGATTTGTTGGGGTTGGCCTTAAGTTCAAGAATTTCCGCCTGCAGGGCCAGAAGTTCAAGGAAATCGTCAAGACCTTCGCGGGTTTTGGCAGAAACCAAAGAGAACACGGTGTCTCCGCCCCAGTCTTCCGCTACCAGTCCCTGTTCAGTAAGTTCACGTTTTACTCTGTCCGGGTTGGCTTCCGGCTTGTCCATTTTGTTTACGGCAACCATAATGGGCACACCGGCGGCCTTGGCGTGGCTTACGGCTTCCTTGGTCTGTTCCATAACGCCGTCATCCGCCGCCACAACCAGCACAACTATGTCTGTTACTTCCGCGCCGCGCGCGCGCATGGCCGTAAAGGCCGCGTGCCCGGGCGTATCAAGGAACACGATGTCGCCCTTGCGGGTTTTGACGTGGTAAGCGCCAATGTGCTGGGTTATGCCCCCGGCTTCTCCGCTGGCTACGGAAGACTTGCGAATGGCGTCCAGCAGCGAGGTTTTGCCGTGGTCAACGTGCCCCATGATGGTAACAACGGGCGGGCGGATAACCAGATTTTCCGGGTTATCCGGGGTGGTATCCTCCAGGAAGTCCTGTTCGGAAAAGCCCACCTTTTCCACTTCATAATCGAATTCGGATGCCACAAGGGTGGCGGTGTCAATATCCAGGGTCTGGTTAATGGTGGCCATGACCCCAAGGCCGAAGAGCACCTTGATAATTTCGCTGGTTTTCAGGCCCATTTGGTGGGCAAGGTCTGAAACGCGAATAAATTCATCCACGCGGATTTTACGCTTGGCAGCCTTGATGGGCTGGGTAGAGGCGGAAAGATCCTGCCCCTTTTTGCCCTTGCCCTTGCGCGGGTTTCTGTTCCACATCCCGTCGCCGTCACCGTCTTTGAAGCGGCGGCCCACGGCATCCTTACCACCGGCAAAATCCACTGTGCGGCGGCCTTTGGCGCGCTTTTTGTCTCTGCTGGCATCTGTGCCTTCACCCCCTGCCGGAGTAAAGGGAGGACGGGAATCCGGGCGCGGCGGACGGGCCGCATTGTCATGCCCGCCTGCTGGGGCGCCGCCGGGACGCGGCCCACGGTTGAACGGAGGACGGCTGTCCGTGCGCCCGTCCGTACGGTTATCGGGGCGGTTGTCGGGACGGGGGCCGCCAGGGCCGCCTTGCCCGCCGGGGCCGGCATGTCCGCCGAAGCCGCCGGGGCGGTTGCCGCCCGGCCTGTAATCCGGACGTCCTTGTCCGCCATGCCCGCCAGCACCCTGACCGGCATGTCCGGCATGCCCACCGGCGGCACCGGGGGCACCGGGGCCGCCGGGGCGGTGTTCCGAACGGTTATCCGTTCTGCCCGGGGCGGAACGGTCGTGATAGCCTTCACCCGCACGCGGGGCGGCTGAAGGAGCCGGGCGGGAAATCACGCGCACCTGGCTGGCCGGGGCTTCCTGACGCGGGGCCTTTTTTCTGTTGCCGCGCGCGTCATCATCTTCATCATCGCCAAAAAGGTCAAAGGCCTGTTCACGCCCAGCGCCTTGCCCGGCTTCCTTTTCCGGGCGGGGGGCCAGCACCGGGGCGGAAGATATTATACGCCCGTCCGCGCTGCGTTCCGGTTCCGCTGAAAGGTTGGCGGCAAGACCGGCGTGGCCCGTGGCGGCCGTGGCGGCCTGGCCGGTCGGGACACCCGGAACGGCCGGAGTAACCGGCGTGGGCGCCTTGGCGGCTTCAGCCTTTTGGGCTTCTTTAACCGCTTCTTCAGCTGGCTGCCCGGCTTGCGCCGGGGCGGGTTCTATTATTTTCACCGGGGCGGGCCTTTCCGCTGCGGGGGCTTCCTCCGCAGGGGCGTGGGCCGCTTCCGCGCCGGAATTGGGGCGGCTTATTATGCGCGCCCCGGCAGCCGGGGCGGGTTTGGGGGCCCTTTCCGGCCGGGCGGTTTTTTCCGCCGGGGCCGTCTGGCCTGCTTCGCCTTCTTCCGCTTCCACGGTTTTTACCGGCTTGCGGCTTTTGGCCCTGGCCTGTTCCGCATCCGCGTCAGCAGGGGCGGCAACTTCGGGCGCTTCCTGAATTTTTTCCGTCACTTCTTCCATGGCCGGGGCGTCAGACTTGGAACGGCGGCGCACAATAACGCTGTCTGCCCGTTTTTCCGGCGCGAAATGCGTCTTCAAACCGGCAACCTCGCTTTCTGTAAGCGTGGAACTTTGGTTTTTGTTCTGGAAACCAAGTTCCTTGGCGGCTGTCACAAGGTCTTTGGCTTGCTTGCCCAGCTCTGTGGCCAAATCTTTCAACTTTGTTTTTTCACTCATTCCCTTGCCCCTTATAGCATTTTAACTTTGAGACGCTTGCCCCGGCGTTTGCGGCGAAATAACTTTGCCGGCCTGGCGGAAGCCTTGTTTTGAGGCCATTGTGAAATGGCTCATTTTGCGTTTTTCCGGCGCGTGTTACGCCGGTATTTCATTGTGGAAAAACGCGCCCGGCATTCCGCGCCGCACAGGTAAATACCCCGGCCCGGCATACGTTGTTTGTAATCTTCCACCCATTCCATCCCGCTTGCGAAAGCGCCCCCGGGCGTTTCCCCGGATGCGGGCCCGGATGTTTCCCCGGGTGCGGGGCCGGGTGCCTTAACCGGGGGTTCCCCGGGTGCGGGCACCAGCCGCAGCAGTGCCGCCTTTGGCAGCCGCTTGCGGCAAACCACGCACATTCTGACCGGGCCGCTGGTAACAGGCATGGCCTATTCTTCGCCTTCCTGTTCCGCGCCGTCCTGGCCTTCCTGGTCTTCCGGGCCTTGGGCGCCGTTTTCACGCGCCGGGGCTTCTTCCAGCGGTTGCAGGAAGTTTATGGCCGAACGCACGTCCGCAACCTTGGCGGCTGTAAAACCGGGAATGGCCATAAGCACTTCATCTTCCGCGTTGCGCAGGCTTTCTATGGTATTGAAGCCCGCTTCAATAAAGGTTTCAATGGACACTTCCGCCACGCTGGCAAGCTGTTCAAGCCCGCGCCCGATGGAGTTGGCTTCATTGTAACGGCTTTCCGTGTATATATCTATTTTCCAGCCCAGCAGCTTGGCCGCCAGCTTTACGTTTTGGCCCTTGCGGCCAATGGCGTTGGTAAGCTGGTCATCCGGCACTATCACTTCAAGCAGGTTGGCTTCATCATCCACCACAATGCGGGAAATTACCGCCGGGGCCAGGGCATTGCTGGCGTAAACCACAATATCCTGATGCCACACCACAATATCTATGCGTTCTCCGCGCAGTTCCTGCACAATGTTTTGAATGCGCGAACCGCGCACCCCAACGCAAGCGCCCACCGGGTCAACATCACGGTCACGGCTCATTACCGCCACCTTGGCGCGGCTGCCCGGGTCACGCGCAATGCCCATGATCTGCACAATGCCGTCATCAACTTCCGGCACTTCGCGGCGGAACAACGCGGCCATGTAATCGCGGTGCGAACGGGAAACAATAACCTGCGGCCCCCGCCCTTCCTTGCGCACGTCTATAATAAGGGCCTGTATGCGTTCACCGCGCTTGTAATGTTCACGCGGCATCTGTTCTTCTTTGGGCAGCAGGGCTTCCGTGCGGCCAAGGTTGATTATCCACCCGGCCTTGTCGCGGCGCTGCACTATGCCGGAAATTATTTCATTTTTGCGGTTGATAAATTCATCATAAATAATGCCCTGTTCCGCGTCACGCATACGCTGAATTATAACCTGCTTGGCAGACTGGGCCGCTATGCGCCCCAAATCTTCCACCTTCAGGCGAAAGCCTATTTCATCGTCAATTTGCACGCTGGGGTCATGCTTGCGGGCGTCATCAATATCAATTTGCACGGCGTCATCATACGGGTCATCAGTAACAATTTTGAACTGATACACGTCTATATCGCCGGTTTCTTCATTAAAGCTTACTTCAACGTCGATATTGTCGCCGAATTTACGCATTACTGAAGTGCGAACCGCCTCTTCAAGCGTTTCTACCAGCATCGCCCGATCAAGCCCCTTGTCTTTGCTGATCTGGTCGATGGCCTTTTTAAGTTCCATGCTCATGCGCTAGCTCCTCACTACATTGTCCGCCCTATAGCAGCCGGGCGTTATTATAATTTCTGCCGCCTGTTCGATACAAAGCGGGTTAATCCAGTTCATCCGAAGGCCCTTTGGCCTTTTTGGCCTTGGGGGAAGCGGGCTTTTTAGCGCCTTTTTCCGCCTGTTCTTCCGGCAAAAAGCAAACCAGCCGGGCCTTTTTCACATCTTCCCATTGGAAGCGCAGCACAGGGGCGCTTTCGCCCTTGCCTTCCCCTTCAAGCTCCAGGCTGAATACGCCCGCGTCATACCCGGCAAGTTTGCCGAAAAACCGCTTGCGCCGGGGGAAATCCTCCACCGGGGCATGCAGGGCAAGGTCAATGCGTTCCCCAATGTAGCGGGAAAGCTGATCCGCGCTGAAAAACAGCCTTTCCATGCCGGGGGAAGAAACCTCCAGCACATAGGGGCCGCTGAACAGGTCTTCCACCTCCAGCGCAAGCCCGGCCAGGCGGGAAATTTCCGCGCACTGGTCTATGCTTGCCCCGCCTTGCGCGTCAATATACACGCGCAGCACCGGGCGCGGGCCGGACGTAACTTCCAGCCCCCACAGTTCAAGGCCTTCCGCCTCAAGCAAGGGTGCGAACAAATTTGTGATTTTGCTGAAAAATTCAATTTTTGACATAATGCAACTTGGCGCGGGTAAAAGCTTTGCCCGGACTGGATATAAAAAAAGGGGGCCTCTTCAGGCCACCCCGCAAGAGCCGCAATACGCGGCAAACCCACTCGGTGAGAAGCTATGATTTTAAGGCCATAACTTCACTGACAGGCAAGCCTTAGTCTGTTTTTATGGCCTTGTCAAGCATTGCGCGTAAATTTGGCCGATTTGCCTGTCTTTGACGCGGAATATTTTATTGGGAAACAGCCACCCCGGCGGATATACAAAATAGAGACTATTGCACAATGAGAATTTTTGTTCTTTTACAAGGAGTGCCCTATCCCGTAGTTCCGTGCGGAGGGAGTATATTCAAACATATATGACCTTCGCGCGGGGTGAAGCACGACGCAGTAAAAGGGCAAAAAGGCCATTGTGCGATAGTCTCAAAAAAATAATTCGCCGCACAGGCAAGCCCACAAAGAATTTACTTTGATTTTTTCCGCATCTTTGGTTATATTTCATAAAAAACAGTCTACAATACAATTTTACATAAGGAGCCACCCATGCCTTTAGTCGGACCCAAAGAAATGTTCGCCCGCGCCTATAAAGAAGGTTACGCCGTTGGCGCGTTCAACGTGAACAACATGGAAATAGTTCAAGGCATCATGCAGGCTGCGGCGGAAGAAAAATCGCCGGTAATCTTGCAAGTTTCCGCCGGGGCGCGCAAATACGCCGGGCAAAACTATATTGTGAAGCTTATTGAGGCCGCCCTGCTGGAAAGTGACCTGCCCGTGGTGCTGCACCTTGACCACGGGGCGGATTTTCAAATTTGCAAAGACTGCATTGACGGCGGCTTCACTTCCGTCATGATAGACGGTTCCCACCTGCCGTATGAAGAAAACATCGCCCTTACCAAACAGGTGGTGGAATACGCCCACCCGCGCGGCGTTTGGGTGGAAGCGGAACTGGGCCGCCTGGCCGGGGTGGAAGATGAGGTCAGCGCCGAACATTCCATTTACACAGACCCGGATCAGGCGGTGGATTTTGTGAAGCGCAGCGGCTGCGATTCTTTGGCCATTGCCATAGGCACCAGCCACGGGGCCTACAAGTTTACCGGCGACGCCAAGCTTGATTTCCCCCGGCTGGAAGAAATTACCAAAAAGCTGCCCGGCTTCCCGCTGGTGCTGCACGGCGCTTCCAGCGTGCCGCAGGAATTTGTGGAAATGGTAAACAAATACGGCGGCAAGGTCGGCGGGGCCAAGGGCGTTTCTGAAGACCTTTTGCGCAAGGCCGGCAACTATGGCGTGTGCAAAATCAACATTGATACGGATATACGCCTGGCCCTGACCGGCAGCATCCGCAAATTCTTTATGGAAAAGCCCGAAGAATTTGACCCGCGCGGCTACCTGAAGCTGGCCCGTGACGCGGTAAAACAGATGGTGCAACACAAAATGCGCGATGTGCTGGGTTGCAGCAATAAAATATAAACACCGTGGGGCTGCCGCAAGCAACTGAACGGGCAATTGCACTGTCAATTGGACACGCAATTGGGCTGGTAATTGGGCTGGCGGCGGCAGCCCCCCGGCAATATAGCCACAACAACCATATAACCAATCACTTGAGGAAATCATGGCTGTATCTATCGGACTCAACGGCTTTGGACGCATAGGGCGCTACCTTACCCGCCTTCTTGTCAACAACAAAGACCTTCAGCTTAACGTCATAAACGCCCGTGGCACCAACGAGGCCCTGGCGCACCTGTTCAAATACGACTCCGTGCACGGCGTATACAAGGGCGAGGTCAGCGTATGGGAAGACGGCATCATGGTGGACGGCCACAAAATCAAAGTCACCCGTGACCCGATTGGCGAATGGAAATGGGGTGCCCTTGGGGTGGATATTGTTGTGGACAACACCGGCAAAGTCAAAGATAAAGCCGGGCTGCAAAAGCACATTGACGCGGGCGCCAAAAAGGCCATTATAAGCGCCCCGGCCTCTGACGTTGATTTCAGCGTGGTAATGGGCGTAAACCATGAAAAGTATGACCCGGCCAAACACCATGTGCTTTCCAACGCCTCTTGCACCACAAACTGCCTGGCCCCGGTGGTAAAGGTGCTGCACGACAAGTTCGGCATTGAACACGGCCTGATGACCACTATACATTCTTACACCATGGATCAGCGCCTTCTGGACGGCACCCACAAAGACCTGCGCCGTGGCCGGGCCGCCGCCATTAACATGGCCCCCACCACTACCGGGGCTGCGCGCGCAATTTCCCTTATAATTCCAGAACTTAAAGGTAAGTTGGATGGCCTGGCCGTGCGCGTGCCCACCCCCAACGTGTCGCTGGTGGACTTCACCTGCACGGTAAAAACAGACGTAAGCAAAGAAAGCGTAAACGCCGCCCTGAAGGAAGCTTCAGAAGGCTATCTGAAAACCCACCTGGGTTACACGGAAGAAAGCCTGGTCTCCAGCGACTTTTTGGGCAGCGAATACGGCGGCGTGGTAGATGCCGACTGCACCTTTGTACAAGACAAGCGCCTGGTAAAAACCATTGTGTGGTATGACAATGAATCCGGCTTCAGCAACCAGCTGGTGCGCTTGCTGCGCATGATTTCCTCCAAGATGTAAGGTGGTTTTCCACGCCTAAAAAGTTTTGTAACCGGGCGGCTGGGGGCTTTACTCCCGCCGCTCGGCCTGCTTATTGCATTTTATTTATTGAAATTATTGCATTTTATGAAGGACTGGTATGTTTAACACGCACATCCGCTTTGACCGGGAAAACCTTGTTTTACACCTGCTTGACCAGCGTTTTTTGCCGGGGCGGGAAGAATGGTTCACCTGTTCCAACCTTGAAGAAGTAATTTTCGCCCTGAAGGTCATGGTGGTGCGCGGCGCGCCCGCCATTGGCGTTACCGCCGGTTTTGGCGCGGTACTGGCCCTGAAGGATGTTATAAGCGCAAGCCCGGTTGCGAATTGGGGCGCGTTGCTGGAACAAAAGCTCGGCTTGCTGGCCAAGGCCCGCCCCACGGCGGTAAACCTGCGCTGGGGGGTGGAACGCATGCGCCAGGCCTGGCAAATGGCTTATGATACCAGAACGCCGCAAGGCCTGCTGCCCAAATGGCTTGCCGAAGCCGCCCGCATGCAGGCGGAAGATGAAGAAACAAACCGCCGCATGGGCAGGCACGGGGCCAGGCTGATTGATGAAGGCGACACCATCTTGACCCATTGCAATGCCGGGGCGCTGGCAACCGCCGGTTACGGCACGGCCCTTGGGGTTATTTACGCCGCGCATGAAGCGGGCAAAAACATCAAGGTTATTGCGGATGAAACCCGCCCCTTCCTGCAAGGCGCGCGCCTTACCGCGTATGAACTGCAAAAATCCGGCGTGCCGGTAACTGTGGCCTGCGACAACGCCTGCGCCCTGCTTATGCAAAAGGGGCTGGTGCAAAAAGTGGTTGTGGGGGCGGACCGCATTGCCGCCAACGGCGACACCGCCAACAAAATAGGCACCTTTGGCGTGGCCCTGCTGGCCAAGGAATTTGGGGTGCCCTTTTACGTTGCCGCGCCCCTTTCCACCATTGACCTGAAAACCCCGGACGGATCCGCCATTCCCATTGAGGAAAGGCCGGAAAGGGAAGTCACCCACGTTGGCGATCAGGGCATTACCCCGGAAGGGGTGCCGGTTTACAACTTCGCCTTTGATGTTACCCCGTCCCGGCTGATCAGCGGCATTATAACCGAAGTGGGCACTCTGACCGCGCCCTATAAGGAAAGCCTGAAAAAAGCCATACAGGAAGCCTGAATGAGCGCCCCCGGCCATTCCCACGGCAATTCTTTTGATTGCCTGGCGGACACCGCTTATCAGCGGGGGAAACTGCCGCGTCATGAACTGGACATGCTGAACAGGCCGTACCCCTTCACAGATTACCCCAACCCTGTTGCCTTGCCGGTTATAGAGGAAAAAACAGGCCCGGCCACGGCGGATTTTTGGGAATGTTTCACAAGAAGCGGGCCGCAACCGGCAGACGCGAGATTGCCGGAACAGGCGGGCGCTGCTTTGCCACAACCGGCAAACGCCGCGTGGCCGGAGGCCCTGGCGCAAGTGGCGGCCATTGCCCAACTGGCCGCCGGCATTACCCGCCCGGCCAAAACAGCCCACGCCAACCTGCGGGCCTGGGCCAGCGCCGGGGCGCTATACCCCTGTGAGCTTTATTTCAGCCTTGCCGGGGCCTTGTACCACTACACGCCTTTTTCCGGGGCCTTTTCCGGCCCGGCCCTGCACCCCTTGCCCTGGCGCAATGCCGACCCGCCCGCTGACTTTGCCCCCGCCTCTTCACTGCCGCAAGGCCCGGCCTTTTTCATCAGCGCCAAAACGGAACGCACCCGCTGGAAATACAAGGAACGCGCCTGCCGCTACATTCACCTTGATGCCGGGCACCTGGCAGCCAACCTGGAACTGGCCTGCCGGGCCGCCGGGCTGGGCTGGCAACAACAAAGCGCCCAAAGCGCAAGCTTGTTTGCGGAAGCCATGGGGCTGGCCACGGGGCTGCCTGGGGGGTTGCCCACGGGGCTGGATACTGAAGAAGCGTTGGCCCTGTTTACCTGCCAAACGTCAGCGCGGCAGGCGCAAGCGCAAACAACGGCCCCTCTGCTTCCGCCCGCTCCGCCTGTTATGCTGGGCGAAATCCTTCAGGCCCGGCGTTCACAGCGCGTCTTCAGCGGGCCAGGCCTTACGGAAGCGGATTCCGCCAGACTGCTGCGCCACCTCTTGCCGCCACAGCCCATATGCTCTATCCATATAGCCACAGGCGCGGCGGAAAAGGCAGCCATCGCAACGGCCTGCCTTGACCAGAACTTCAGCGCCAGGGCCGCGCTGCATGTGGTGCTGTGGGCGGAACAAAGCCGCCTGGCCCCGCACAATTTCCACCTGGCCTTGCAGGAAGCCGGCCGGGCCGGGCAACGCCTTTACCTTGCGGCAACCGCAATGAACCTTGCGGTATGCGGCATGGCCGCCTTCTATGATGCGGAACTGGCCCAAGCGGCCAATTTGCCCAAAGGCGCGGCCCCGCTTTACGTGCTGGCTTGCGGGTAAAATTGCGGCGGAATGCTGTACCGCCCGCTAGCATGCCGCGTTCGAAGCAAAACTGATTTAGCTTAACATCTTATTTTATAAGCGTTATATTCATAAAAGAGGAAGCATCATGACCTTGTACAAAAAAATCCTTGCGGCATTATTGCCCATGCTCACATTATTGCCGGGCTGCGCGGTAAAGACCCTGGTTGACCCGGCGCAAACCCTGACTGGTGAAGTACGGCAGCAAGAAGTAAGGGGCGTGCTGCAAAATGGTGACTGGCTGGTGGCGCGTTTTACCAAAATGCCGGATAACGCCATTGTTCTGCTTACCGGGTCTCCCCTTTCCCACACGGCCATTTATGACGCGGAACATGACGCGGTAATCGAAGCGGACAGCAAGGGCGTGCATCCCTCGGCCCTAAGCACCTTTTTGGGCAATTCCCACCGGGTGCTGGTAATACGCCCCCTGTGGTCCGGGCCGGAAAGCTCGCCCCAAGCGGTGGAAACCGCCCGCAGCCTGATCGGCAAAAAATACAACTACACCGGACTGATAGGAATAAACTCGCCGGAACGCTATTACTGCACCCAGCTTGCCATTGAATGCTACCGCCCCTTTATTACAGAAAAGCCGGACAACCCCATCCCAAAAATCATAGAACCGGGCCAAATGTACCACTGGGGCCGCATCATATATGATTCCGGCCCAAACCGATGATATAACCGCGCGGTGTGCGCTATATTGTATTGCATGGATTACACAGATCTGTGGCGGGTTATGTTTTTTTGAAGTGAGGCCGTTGCACGATGAGTGCCTCTATCCCATAGTTCCGTGCGGAGGGAGTATATTCAAGCATATATGACCTTCGCGCGGGACGAAGCACAACGCAGTAAAAGGCAGCCTTACGGCGGCAATGAATACCGCCTACGCCTGCGCGGCGGGCTGTTGACAAAATTGTGCAATGGCCTCGAAGTTAAGCAAGCCAAGAAGCAGCGTGAAGTATTTTGTCGAACAACCGGCAAAATCGCCTCTTTTGAACGGTAAAATAAAATCCCCCCATACCTCCCGCTGGGCCTTTTTGCCTGCCTGCTTGACAGGGGGCAGACCGCTCCAGCAGAGGTATGGGGGATTTTTAATTGTTTTTGATGATTATCCTTTGCCCGTTCAGTTTCGCAAAAATGCCTTTGCCCTGGCTCAGGTATCGGGTGAAGATTTCAGACGTGGGCGGGAAGGATTTTTCCATCGGCAGCTCTTTCAGCACAGGGTAGCCATCTCCGCCAAGGGCCAAAAAGTCGCCAAGGGCCAGCGTGTATGTTTTATGGGGCGCAACCGGCTTGTTGTCCGGCAGGGCCAGGGAAACAACTCTTTGCCCCGTGGGCTTTTTCAGGTCAAGTGTAACGCGCAAACCGCTTATCTGGGCAAAGCCGCCGTCTTCTTTGGGCAGCTTGCTGTAGGCGTGCTCCAAAATTTCTTTCAATTGCGCGCCCGTTACTTTTTTTGTGACATTATCCCCGCCAAAGGGGAAGGCATCCGCAACAGCGCCAAAGGTAACAGGGCCCTGCTTGATGGATGCGCGAATGCTGCCCCCGTTTATAATGGCTATTTCCGCGCCGCTTGCCCAGGCCAGGGAATCCGCGCACAGGCTGCCCAGGGCGGTTTCTTGCGTGCGCACAAGCGCCCGCCCGCCCTCAAGATATAGTTCAGAATGCGCTACTACCGCAGCCATGATTGCGGTATTCTGTTCACGCAAGGCAAGAAGTTCCGCCCGCACTGCGGCATCCGGCGCTACATTTGCCACATCTTGCGGCTTCAACAACATGTTCTGTTTTTTAAGGGTGTTGGTGCCCCGGTCAAAGGTCAATTCCAGCTTGCCCAGATTGTGCGCGCGTTCCCCACTGCTTACAACCAGCGTGCCGTTTGGCGCGGTATAGTCAAGCTTCACATGGCTGTGCCCGTCAATTATTACGTCTATGCCGGGAACCTGGTCGGCAATTTCCGTACTGCTGGCCCATTTTGAGCTTTCACTCCCCACATGGGACAAAGCAATTACCAGGTCACACCCCTGCCCGCGCAGCATTTTGCTCATGTTTGCCGCTGTGGTTTTTACATCGGCAAACACCAGGCCGCGCACGCTGTCCGCATGGCTTTGGGTGGCGGTTTCTTGCGTGGTCAGGCCGAAAATGCCTATTTTCAGCCCGTTCACCGTGGTTATAACCGCCGGTTCCACCAACGGGGAACCATCCGCCTTCAACACGTTGGCGGAAAGAATGTGCATGGGGCGCGGCCCGGCAAGCGCTTCCGCCACACGGGCCTGCAAGGCCGCCTGGCCGAAATCGAATTCATGGTTGCCAAGGGCCGCCGCGAAGTAACCGGCCATCTTCATAAGCGTTACGGCGTGTTTGCCCTCTGAAAGGTTCACAAAAACGTTGCCGTGCGTAAAGTCGCCCGCGTCAAGCAGCAGGGAATTTGGCGTACCTTCGCGCACGGCGGCGATAACATCAATGCCTGTGGATTGTTCCGTCCCAGCAAGCTGCCCGTGGGTATCGGCAGTGTAAAGAATGGTGACCTGGTCTGCCTTCTGCCCGCAAGCGGACAAGACCAGCAAAACGAGGGCAACGGAAAAAATCCTGAGCAGGGCGCGTTTGGACATCTTGAACATGGCGTTTATCCTTGGGAAAAGGGACGAATTATATGAGGCCGTTGCACAATGGCCTTTTTGCCCTTTTACTGCGTCATGCTTCGTCCCGCGCGAAGGTCATATATGCTTGAATATACTCCCTCCGCGCAAAACTCGCATTCCTTGTAAAAGAACAAAAATTCTCATTGTGCAACGGCCTCATCTGAATATCATAACGTAAGGAAAAAATTTACCCCGGCAAAGAAGGACGTTGCAGCGCCAGCGCTTACCCGGAAGAAAGCGTGCCCGCCTCCGCGAACACCGGCAGGCCGGTAAGGGCTTCTGCCGGGCCAAAATCAAGCCGCAGCATGACAAAGGCCCCCAGCGGCAGGGGGCAAAAACAGCCGCAAGGGCTGGAAACACTTTGCAAATTCCAAAAACGGCGCGGCAAGGTAAGGCTGCTGACCAGCTTCACCCTGGCCCCACGGGCCTTTTCCTCTTTATAAACGCCACGCAGCACGCCCAGGGGCGACACCCAGGGCAAGGCGCGGCCCCGGCCCGGCATAAACATTTCCGCCAGGCCGCTTAGGGAAAAGCGGCTGTAAAAGCCCAGCAACACGCCGCATTCCGCCACGCGCAAGGCTTCATGAAACAATTCCCGCGCTGTTTCCGCCTTCAGGGCGTCACCCAGCTTGAGCCGGGCGGCAATTTCTTCAAAACAATGCAAGCACACGACGTAGCTGAAGGAATTGTCTTCATAGGGCAAGGCCTCTGCCCGGCCCTTGAAAACCACAGCCCGGCCGCGCAAAAGCTGTTCCGCCTGCCCGGCCTGTTTGGGGGCGGATTCCTGCCCGCTTACGTCAAACCCGGCATGAAAAAGATCTTCCAAAAAATAGCCGCTGCCGCAATTCAATTCCAGCAAATTGCGCCCGCGCCGCTGCCAGCCAGAAACCATGTGCCGCGCCAAAGCGCGTTGCACAGCCAGCGCCCCTTGGCCCTGGGGCCCGGCATACCAACGGCTGTAGCCTTCATCTTTATTCCATAAATATGTGCGCAGGCCCGGCATGTAAAACCTCCGCAGGTTAGTGCCTTCGGCGACCAAGGGCTCTGCCCTTGGAACCCGCGCGGGGAAATGATTTCCCCGCGACCCCGCAACAGGGGGAGGGTAAAATTCACGGTAAACAACCCCCTAAAGGGGAGTGCCAAAGGGGTCACCCCCGGTGCCGGGG
>JAVBMP010000034.1:0-15239 GCA_031552315.1 Desulfovibrionaceae bacterium
GGAAGGCCGGGGCGGCAAAATTTTGCGTGACAGGAAAGTTTTTTCGGGTTAAGGGCCTTTTCAAGAGGAAACTTCCGCCTTTCAGGCGAATGATGCTTTAAGGATTGCTGACGGAGCTGCGCGGCGTTGTCACATTCCCGGCATCATTCGCCGAAAGGCGGAAGTTTTTTTGTATTGCAGGCCCCGCAACTGTGTTGCGGGGCCTGCGTCATATCACTACAAAGAAGGTCCAAGCAAGGCGTCCGGCATCCAGGTGGCTATGCCGGGGAAGATGGTAAGCAGCAGAACCACCAGCAGCATCATAAGCACGAAAGGCAGAATGTACTTGAAGATGTTTGCCATTGGCGGGGTGTTGGGCATACCGGCTATGGCGAACACAACCACGCCCATTGGCGGGGTGATCTGGCCCATTTCCATAAGCACAACGGTTACCACGCCAAACCACACCGGGTCAAAGCCAAGGGCGATAACGGTGGGGAATATGGCGGGCAGGGTAAGCAGAATCATGGGCACAACGTTCATCAGGCAGCCCAGAACAACATAGAGCAGCACGATGGCGGCGAACACCACATAGCGGTTGTCGGAAACGGAAAGCACCCAGTCGGCCAGCATGGTGGGCAGCTGGGTCTTGGCCAGGAAGAAGCCAAGCAGGGTAACGCCGATGAAGATCATCATCAGGCGGGCCGTCATGGCAGCGGTTGTGGCCAAAGAGTGCACAAAGTTTTTGAAGGTAAGGCGACGGCGCACCAGGGCATACACCAGCGTACCGCACGCGCCAACGGCGCCGCCTTCGGTCGGGCTGAATATGCCGCCAAGGATACCGCCAATAACCAGCACGATAAGCAGCAGCATGGGTATGATGCCTACGATGGAGCGCATTTTTTCACCCCAGGTGTGCGATTCACCACGCGGGGCCAGGCTGGGCCAAATGGTAGCCATGATGATAATCATCACGCAGAAGCAGGTAGCCAGCAGCAGGCCGGGGATAATACCGGCGATAAAGAGCTTGCCCACGGAAACTTCTGTAACAATGGCGTACATGATGAAGCCGAGGCTGGGCGGAATAAGAATGCCCAGTGTGCCGCCGGAAGCCAGCGCGGCGCAGCCCAGGCCTTCATTGTAGTTGCGGGACTTCATTTCCGGCAGGGCCACGGAAACCATGGTCATGGCGGTAGCCAAAGAGTCGCCGCAGATAGCGGCAAAGCCGGTACAACCGGCAACGCCGGCCACGGCCATGCCGCCGGGCAAGCGGCCCAGCCATACGGCGGCCGCGTTGAACATTTCAGAGCTGATGCCGGAATACAGGGCAAATTCACCCATAAGCACGAACATGGGCACAACGGTCATAACAAAGCTGAGGCATGTAGCGGGCACGCCGGTGCCGATGTGTGAAAGGGCGATGTTGGTGTTGATGGAAATGATAACCAGGCCAAGCACGCCGGTAATAGCCATTGCGAAGCCCAAAGGCATGCGCAGCAGCAGCAGGGTAAGCAGCGCGATAACCGAAACACCGGCCACCAGGCCATAGTTGTCGGCCACGGCGTGAATTTCGCGGGCGTAGAAGGGCAGGTACATAAGGCCAAAGGCAATGGCCGTGAACACGATCATGCCGATGAACTGTTTGTGTTCCAAAATATCAAGGAAGGCGTCCAGGGTTTGCTTCAAGATACAGAAGCAAAGCAGAAGCGAACCCAAAGAGGCGATAAGGAATACGGGCCATACAGGCAGCATAAGGTCAGGCGTTATTTCGCTGCCGGTAAACTTTTCATAAGTGGCTTCAAACAGATAATAGGTCATAATGGCGGAAAAAGTGCCCATAAGCGAGGTATGGAAAAAGGCCAGGTCTATTTTCAGCCATTGTGGGAAATAGTCATACAACAGGTCAACGCGGATATGCCCGCCGTCAAATTTGGCCCAGGCCAGGCCGCAAAAAACCATAAGGAACATCAGGTGTTCCTCTATTTCAATAACCCCGTGCATGTAAACGCTCATGCCGTCAATGTTGTCGGACAATATGCGCAAAATAACGTCAACAACAATGGGGATCATCATAAACAGCACGCAAAGTGCTGAAACGAAGAACAATTTTTTAGAAAGCCAACCAGTGACCTTTCCCCAAATCAACACCCAAAACCGCGCCTTTTCCAGAAGGGTCCATTCCTTCAGGGAAAGGCTGATCTCGCCTGCTATAACCTCAGGCAATTCACAGCGTTTGCAATCGTTTTGATCCATGTGTGCAGCTCCATCTGTTAAAGATTCAGTTATGTGCCACAGCTATCCCCGGCAGCCCAACAATGTTGAACCGCCCTGGCAGCCATGACACATAAGCCCCTTGAACTGTATCCTCCAACACTTGAACCCTTCGGCTGTCCAGGCCGTCAGGCACTTGACCACATAATCGGAAATTTGATCTTTTGACCATCCGGCTGTCCAGGCCGTCTGGTAATTGACCACATAGTTAGTTAGAAATTCAATAAAGGAAACGTAACTTTTTTGCAGGAAAACACAAACCGCGACAAAAAGCAAGTCAGTTGTGAAAAAAAATACAATTTACGACATTCCAACTGTCGCAAAAGTTACATAAGGGCAGAGTTTGCAGGCTGTTATAAAGTGGTTTTTACTTGCCGCGCCGGGGGGGCCTGTTCCCGCTTTGGGGCGCGGCTTTACCCGCGTTGCGGCCTTCTTGCGCCTTGCGCGGGCTGGACGCGTCTTTTGCAGGCCGGTTTGCGGGTGCCCCCGCATGCTGTTTTTGGGGAGGGGTGTAAGGGGAGCCGGCGGGACGGTTTCCCCGCTGTTCGCGCTGTTCTTCCTGTTCTTTTGGGCCGGAACGGGGATTTCCCCGCCGGTTTTCCGCCTGGTGTTTTGGCTGGTTTGTCCGCTGATTTGCCCGCTGGTTTGCCCGATGTCCTTCCGGGCGTTCTTCCGGGTAATTTTTCTGGCGCGGCTGTTCCTTTTCCCATGCGAACAGGCGGTGGTGCTGGGCCAGGCGTTCCGCGTCGCTTTTGGCAACGTAAATGGGGTGGCCTTCCGGGTCTTGTTCGCAATAGTACATGGCCGTGGCTATGGTGCCGGGGGTGGGGATGAAGCATTGCACCTGCTGAAGCTTCCAGCCCCGGCTTTTGAACCAGTCCGCCAGGGCGCGCATGTCTTCATCCCGGCAGCCGGGAAAGGCGCTTATGATGTAGGGGACAACGTACTGTTCCAGCCCCTGTTCCCGGCAGTGCCGGGCAAAGGCGGCCAAAAAGGCCTCAAATACCGGCAGGCCGGGTTTGCGCATCAGGCGCAGCACAGGTTCCGCAATATGTTCCGGGGCAATTTTCAGCTGCCCGCCGGTAAATTCCGTGCTGTAGGCCTTTAAGGCTTCCGGGTCATTTACGGCCATGTCAAAGCGTACCCCGCTGGCAACGCGCACATGGCGCACCCCGGGCAGGGCGGCTATTTCCCGCAACAGGGACACGGCTTTTTTTTGATCTACCGCAAAGCCGGGGCAGGGTTTGGGAAAAAGGCAGCTTGGCCGTTTGCAGCGGCTTTTGTCCAGCGTGCATTCGCCTTGCCACATGTTGGCGCTTGGGCCACCCACATCGCTTATGGCCCCGGCCCAGCGCGGGGGCTTGCCCGCCGCTTTTCCGTTGGCCTGGCCGTTTGCCTGGCCGGAAGCTTTTCCAAGAGTTTGGCCAGGGGCTTGCGGGCCGGGCGTATTTTGCAAGGGGTCTGGCTGTTCACTGATGCGCCGGGCTTCCGCCAAAATAGATTCCCGGCTGCGCGAGGCCAGGCCACGGCCCTGGTGCAGGGCCAGTGAACAGAAGGAACAGCCGCCCCCGCAGCCCCGGTGGGTGGTTATGCTGGTGCGTATCATTTCCCAGGCCGGAATGGCTTCTGTATAGGCAGGGTGGGGCAGGCGGCTGAAGGGCAGGGCGTAAAGCCTGTCCATATCCGCCTGGCGCATGGGCTGTTGCGGCGGGGCCAGCAGAATGGCCCGGCCCGCCGGGGCCAGACGGATCGCGTCCGCGTGCCCGGCGCCCGTGTTTTGCCCTGCTTCCGTGGCCTGACCAACTTCTGTGCCCTGCCCGGCTTTCGCGGCATGCTCAGTTTCTTTGGCATGGCCAGCTTCTGTGGCCTGTTCCGACTGTTCCTGCCACAGGTAGTCGCGGCCCTGATGCAGGGCAAGTTCCTGCATTTGCGTGGCGCGCATCAGGTTGAAGCGGTCTTGCAAAATTTCCGCATAACCGGGAAGGCGTAACAGTTGCTGCCTTGCTTCCGGCTTTGCCGCCGGTTTTTCTTCGGGGCCTGCTTCCGGGCCTGCCTTCGGGCCAGCTTTTGAAGAACTGTTTGCCAGGGCCAGTTTTTCAGCAAATTCGCGTAGTTCGTCCTGCCCGGCCATCACCCCTGTTCCGGGCAGGCCCATGCAGGCCCGGCTCAAGGCCCGGCGGAAAGCGTCCTTGTCCTTTACCGGGCCGCTGGCCTGATTACGGGCGTGTTCCGGCAGCTCGGCCAGTTCCCGCGCTTTTTCCGCCACTTGCAGCAGGGCGTATTCCCCCATGCCGTATACCAGTATGTCCGCCTTGCTGTCTTGCAAGATGGAGCGGCGCAGGGAATCGGACCAGAAATCATAGTGCGCGCTACGGCGCAAAGAGGCTTCCAGCCCGCCAATGACCAGCGGCAGGCCTGGCCAGGCCCGGCGCAACAGGCCGCAGTAGACAATAAGCGCCCGGTTTGGCCGGGCCCCGGCCTTGCCGCCGGGGGTGTAGGCATCGTCATGGCGTTTTTTGCGAAAGGCCGTGTAGTGGGCCAGCATGGAATCTATGGCCCCGGCGCTTGCCCCGGCGAACAGGCGGGGGCGGGGCAGGGCGCGCAGGGCCTCTATGGCCCCGTCTTCCCAGACGGGCTGGGGCAAAACGGCGGTTCTGAAGCCGTGGGCGATAAGCCAGCGGGCCAGCAGGGCCGGGGCAAAGGAAGGGTGGTCTACCAGCGCGTCGCCGTTCAGCAGCAGAATATCCAGGCTTCCGGCTTCCGGCCCCCAATTCCAGCCCAGGGCCTCAATTTCCGCCGTGGAACAGGGCAGAATGGCTGGCTGGGCAAGGGTTTGCGGCCAAATGCCGTTCCATTCGCACGCGGCGGTATCTGTGCCTTGCGGGTTGGGGCGGGCTGGCTTTTTCATCTATTTGTTTTCCGGCGGCAGCAAATTCAGGGCCGGGGCCGGTTTGCCGGCGTTGCCGGTATTGCCGGTGTCAGGCGTGCCGCCGGTATTGCCGGTGTTTTTATCCGCGCCGGAATTTTCCGGGGAATTTCCGGGGGATTTTTCTGGTGATTTTTCCGGTGATTTTTCTGGTGATTTTTCTGGGGGCAGCAGGTCAACAAGGCGTCCGCCGCTGGGGGTGGAAATGGAACCCTGTGGGCGCGGCATGGCGTTGCCCATGTTTTGGGAATGCCCGCCCGCAAAGGCCAGCCATTCCTCAAGGCTTACAAAATTGTCGCTGTTTGTATCCAGAGCGTGGAAGGCCTGATGCTGCAAGCTGGGGAAAGCCGCGAAAAATTCTTTTTCATCCAGCTTGTTGTCGGCGTTTTTATCCGCGGCCTGAAAGCGCCCGGTAGCGGCTTCCACGGTATTTTTGGGGGCATTGGGGGCCGCGTTCGGGGCGGTTTGCGGGTTGCCGCCCGCCGCGCCGCCTGCCAGTTCCGGCCGGGCCAGGGCCATATGGGCCGGGCCGCCGCAAAGCAGCAGGGCAAGGCAAAGGGGCGCGAAGCGCCGGGTGGTTTTTTTCATGGATGTCTCCTGATTATCAAGCATTATGACGTGGTTCACCCGGCTTGCCCTGCCTGCGCGGTCAGGTTTGGCGTGTTTGGCGCGTGGGCATTGCAAATATGGGTTTGTTCCACCAGCCGGGAATATAAGCCCTACCCCGGCCACAGGCAAGCGGAAATAATCCTGACGGGTTTTGTTCTTTTTTGCTAGGCGCTTATGCGTTGTTCGGCCGTATCTTGACCAGCCAGCACATGGCCCCCACCAGCAAAAAGCCCATGGCCGCCGCCGCGTAAATTTCCGCCGCGCTTAGGATAGATGCCTGGCGCAAGGTTTCCGCGCTTAAAAACTTTAAGGATTGCGGCATGTTCAGGCCAAGTCCCTCCAGGCGGTTCAGGCTTTCTTCCACCAGGGGGTTGAACGGGCTCAGTTGTTCGGCAAGGCGGTGATAATGTATGGTTTCACGCCGTTGCCACAGGGCTGTGACCAAAGAAACGCCTATGGAACCGCAAAGCATGCGGATAAAATTGTACAGGCTGGCCGCCCCGGCCAACTGTTCCGGCTTCAGGCCGGAAAAGGCGATGGATGTAAGCGGCATGACCATAAAGGTAACGGCGAAGCCCTGCACCATTTGCGGGACAAGCAGGAATTTCAAGTCAATATTCGGGGCGAAGTAGCTGCGCATGAACATGGCCACGGCAAAGCCCACAAAGGATATGGTTGTAAGTATGCGCATATCCATCCTGTGCGCGTATTTGCCCAAAAAGGGCAGCAGCACAAAGGGCACCAGCCCGGCCGGGGCGGTAACCATGCCGGCCATGGAAGCGGTGTAACCGAAGCGGGTTTGCAAAAGCAGGGGCAGCAGCACCCCGGCCGCGCCCATGCTTAGCATCATGCCAAGGCTGGTGCAGGCAAGCGCAATGGTGAAGTTGCGCGATGTGAACAGCTTCAGTTCCAAAATAGGGTGCTTGTCGGTAAGTTCCCATGCCACAAGGAAGCTTATGCCGACAACGGCCACAATGCTGAGGATTATGATAAGGTCGGACTGGAACCAGTTTTCTTCCTTGCCCAGGTCAAGCATAAGCTGCAACGCGCCCACGCCAATTACCAGCAGGGCAAGCCCCACGTAGTTCACCGGGGTTTTCAGGCGCGGGGTTTCCTTGCCGCGCAGCACAGCCACGCAGATGCCGACTATGACCAGGCCCAGGGGCGCGTTTATAAGGAAAATCCAGCCCCAGTAAAAATTGTCGCTTATAAAGCCGCCCAGCAAGGGGCCGATTACCGGGGCCACGGAACTTACCGTGGCCCACAGGGCCAGGGCCAGGGCATGCTTTTCGCGTGGGTAGCAGTGCAAAAGCAGGCTTTGGGAAAGCGGCACCGCCGGAGCGCCCGCAATGCCTTGCAACACGCGGAAAAAGATTAGCGATTCCAAATTTGGGGCCAGCCCGCAAAGCAGCGAAAGGGCGGAAAAACTTAAGGTGGAAAACAAAAACAGCCGCACCTCGCCAAAACGCTTGGCCAGCCAGCCGGTAATGGGCACGCAAATGGCGCTTGCCACACCGTAGGAAGTGATGACCCAGGTGGCCTGGGAGGTGGAAGCCCCAAGGCTTCCGGCAATGGCCGGTATAGAGACGTTGGCGATGGTGAAATCCAGAATTTGCATGAAATGGGCCAAAGACAGGGCCAAGGTAAGCAGGGCCAGGGCCGTGCCGTTCATGGCGGACTTTTTCCCGTTTTCTCCGTTTTCGCCAGTGGTCATGGCCTATAATCCGCTGGAATTGTTGCGTATTATTTCAAGAATTTCCCGGTCTATGGTAGTAAAGTCCACCTCCGCGCTTTGGTCGCGCAAGATGCCCGCTGTTCCGGCAAACTGGCGCGGCGCTTTCTGTTCCGCCTGCGGGGCGTCCATTGACGCATTCTGCGTATCTTCTTGCGGCGCTTTTTGCGGCCCTTCCTGTGAGCCGGCCTCGAAGGCGGAAACGGCAGGGGCCGCCAGAATGGCCTTGCCAAGCCCCTTCTGCGGTACCGTGCTTATGGAGGCGGAACAGCTAAGCCCCAGCAATAAAGGGAACTCTTGAAGTTTTCCCGCGTCAATCCGCAGCCGCACCGGGACGCGTTGCACAATCTTTACCCAGTTGCCCGTGGCGTTTTCTGGAGGCAACAGGGAAAAACTGCTGCCGGTGCCTGCCGACATGCCTTCCACCACAGCCGGGTAAACCACTGAAGCGCCGTAAATATCCGCCGTAACTTCGGCCTGTTGCCCCACGCGTAACCCGGCAAGCTGGCTTTCTTTGAAGTTGGCCTCTACCCACACCTCATGCAAGGGCACCACGGCCATCAGCAGGGCATCCGGCGTTACACGCGCCCCCGGCTGCACCGCGCGCCGCGCCACATAGCCGCGCGCCGGGCTGGTTATGGTGCAGCGTTCCAGCCTTAGCCAGCTTTCCCGCAGCCTGCCGGCCGCCTGCAAGACAGCGGGCTGTTCGGACACCGGGCGGTCCTTCAGCATGGCCTCTGTGGCCGCGCGGGCCTGTATGGCCGTTAAAAGTTGCAGGCGGGCCAGCAATACGTCGCTTCTGGCGTGGCTAAGGTCTTCTTCACTTATGCCCTGGGCGCGGTTGTTGCGCAGGCGGCGCTCAAGGTTTTCCTCCATCTTTTGCAGTTCAATTTCCCTAAGTTCCACAATGGCGGAAAGGCGTTGCGCTTCAAGGATCAGGCGGGCGCTTTCCCGCACGGTCTGGGCCAGGGCAGCGCGTTCTTGCGCCAGCGCCAGCGTGGCTTCGGTGGAATCAAGGCGCAGCAGCACCTGCCCGGCTTCCACCGGCTGGTTGTTGTCCGCCAGAATTTCTTTTACCTGCCCCGGCACCCGGCTGTAAACGCGGATTATGTTGCCGGTTACATAGGCGTTGCCGGTGCTTTCGCTATCCATAAAAAACAAAAACCAGCCGGCCAGGCATAAAAGCCCGGCCAGCGCGAAAACCCCTGTAAGCCCCCAAAGCATTTTTTTGCGTTTGGCGTGAAGTTTGGGGGTGGTATTGTTGACTTCTTCCATAAAAATGACCTCTGTACACGTGAACATTTTGCGATTGTGCATTTTGGCACTTGCGGCGTTTGCTGGTAATACCCAAACAGCTACGCTTGCGCCAGTGTTCTGTCAACCTTCCTGCCCCGGGCAGGGCGCAAATGAGGCCATTGCACAATGGCCTTTTTGCCCTTTTACTGCGTCGTGCCCCATTTTTTCAGGGGCCGCGCGAAGGTCATATATGCTTGAATATACTCCCTCCGCACGGAACTGCGGGATAGGGGCACTCCTTGTAAAAGAACAAAAATTCTCATTGTGCAACGGCCTCAAATGTCAGTAAGCGGTTGACAATACGCCCCGGTGCGGCTAAGAGAACTGATATAAAAGCGACTAATCGGTATAGTGTTCCGTTTCAATATTGTCGAGTTTTTTAGCCAACCGTCAAGGAGATGCCATGCGCAAGTCCAGCGTGACCATTTTTTTCGCCTTGTGCGTTTTGTTCACAAGCGGCGTTGCCAACGCGGCGCAGGAAACTTTGCGGGTGGGGGTGGAAATTCCCTATCCGCCCTTTGCCTATTATGACGCAAATGGCGTGCTTACGGGTTTTGATATAGAAATTGCCACCGCCCTTTGCGCGGAATTGGGGCGCAAGTGCGAATTTAAACATTTTGAGTTTGACAACCTGCTTCCCGCCCTGGCCGCCAATGATTCCGACATGGTGGTTGCCGGGCTTGCCCCCACGGAAGAACGCAAAAAACTGGTGGATTTTACAGACAAGTACTTCCGCTCACACAGCATTTTTATTGAACGCGCCGGGGCGGCCACCCGCACCACGCCGGAAATGCTTGCCGGCAAAAAAATAGGCGTGCAGCAGGGCACCACCCAGTCCAAATACCTTGAAAAGTTTTACCCGCAATCCATAGTGGCGCAGTTTGAAAATTTTGATGATACGGCGGACGCCCTTATAGCCGGCGAACTGACCCTTATGCTGGTGGACGGCCTGGCCGGCTACGAACTGCTGAAGTCCAAAAAAGGCAGCGGGCTTGAATTGGCGGGAGACCCCATAAGTTCCGACCTGCTTATCGCGGCTTCCCACATCGCGGTGCGCAAGGGCAACGACAAATTGCGGGAAAGCCTGAATGAAGCCATAAGGCAAATACGTGAAAAAGGTGTTTACGGTAAAATAAATCGCAAATATTTTGACTTTAATGTATACTGATAGCACACATGCAAACCGCCCGAAATAAAAAAGATGGAGCCTCTGCCAGGCTTTTCCGAATGAAGATAAGCACCTTCTTCATTCTGGCCTCGTGCGCGCTTGTTGTGGCGCTTACGGTAAGCGGCGTTGTATCTTTGAATTCTTTGGGCGTTATCGCAAGGCTGGCTTCAGAAGCGCATCAAAAAAGCCTGCCGCTGATTATTGAAAACCAGCGCACTTTTGTGAATATTGAAAGCCTGCGCCGCAACGCGGAAGTGGTGTTCGCCGCCGATGACCCGGATTTGCGCCGCGCCGCCCGCGTAAATGCCCGCGCCCTGGCCATAGAATCCGGGCTGGAACACAGCTCCGGCTTTGTCAGCAGCGCCAGAGAAATTTCCGGCATGATAAACGCCCTGGCCAACGCCAAAGAGGAAGTGCACGGTAAAAGGGTTGAAAGCCGCATGGTTGCCACATCTTACATCAGCAACATGCAAAAATTCTTCAGCCGGAATACGGATAGCGCGCAAAACAGCGCCATGCAGCAGGCTTTTTTAAGAAGCAGCCTTATGCGGGACGGGGCGGAACGCTTCAATTTTGCCATTGATATAAAAGAACATGTTGAAGACCCCGGCCTTGAATATTCCGTAAATCTTTCCATGGATCTTTCCAACCTGTTGTTTATAGAGGCTTCTTGCCGCGTGGCCTCTGCCCGTGACAGCAGCCTTGCCGCCTACTGCACCCGCCTTGATGTTTTGCGCGGGGAATATTACGCCGCCCGCCATGCCATGCAAAAGGCCCAGGTGGAGGCGCGCCTTCTTTGGGAAAAGGTGGATGAATCCATACGCGCCATGCGCGACGCCGTGGGCACGGAATCGGAAATTGCCACCAACCGCGCCCTTTCAGAAATTGAAAAGCGGGCCACAAATTCCTATTTGAACCTTGAAGTGCTTTGCGCGCTTGGCGTAATAACCCTGCTGGTCTATCTGGGCCTGGCAAACTACTTTATTGTGCGCCCCGTGCGCTGGATAGCGGAAAAATTGCGCCGCATCCAGCAGGGCAGCCAGGAAGGGGACGCCGGGCCGAATGCCGGGCCAAACGCGGCGTCTTTTGAATTGGGTGAAGCCGGGCCGGGCGGGCCAAACGGGCCAAACGGGCAGGCCCGGTTCAAGGCCCCCACCATACGCCTTATTGAACTTAGTGAACAGGCCGACCTGCTGGAACGCTTCAGCGAACACCTTAGCGAGCTTTATTCACACGCGTCCCAGCTTGAGGAAGACGCGGCCCAGAAAAAAGAGCTTGAACAGGTCATGCAGGCGGTCTTTCAAACCTCGCAAGATGGTTACAGCATTTGGAAGCCCGGCATCTGCCTTATGGCCAGCGAAGGCCTGATGAATTTTTTCGGCTTTTCCACCGTAGAAGACTTTTTGACGTCCTTTGCCAATAACGAGATAGTGCCGCTGGAGCATCAGGAAGAAATTTTTGCGAACGTGATGCGGGACGGATATTTCAGAGAAGAAATGTCTTTGATGTCCTACAGCAATGAGCCTATCCCCTGTGAGGTAACCCACCTTAAAGTCACCCGCCAGGGCGAGGAATGCGTGCTGTGCTATGTGCGTGACCTGCGGGAGAGCAAGCGCAATGAAGAAGCCCTTCGGCAGGCCAAGGAACAGGCGGAACAGGCCACGCAGGCCAAAAGCGACTTTTTGGCCCGCATGAGCCATGAAATACGCACCCCCATGAACGGGGTGCTGGGCCTTACCCACCTGGCCATAGAAAGGCACCCGCCCAAAGAACAGCTGGATTATCTGCAAAAAATTCAGGCATCCGCCAGGATTCTGCTTGGCGTTATCAATGACATCCTTGATTTTTCCAAGATAGAAAGCGGTAAAATGCAATTGGAATCCATACCTTTTTCGCTTACGGAAACCTTGCAGACCGTCCATGCCCTTTTGGCCCAGCAGGCCGTGGAAAAGGGGCTGGAATTTTCTTTGGAGGCGGAACAGGATATTCCTCTGGTGCTGGTGGGCGACCCCTTGCGCCTTTCACAGGTGTTGCTTAACCTGTGCGGCAATGCCCTTAAATTTACCGAACATGGTTCCATTGTGGTGACGGTAGGCTTGCAGTCCGGGGAAACAGGCGTCGGCAAACCGATTGGCCTGCACTTCAGCGTGCAAGACACCGGTGTTGGCATGAGCCGTGAACAGCAGGAAAGGCTTTTTCAACCCTTTGCCCAGGCGGACAGTTCCACCACCCGCAAATACGGCGGCACCGGGCTGGGGCTTATAATTTCCAAGCTGCTGGTGGAAATGATGGGCGGGCGCATCTGGCTGGAAAGCTCTCTTGGCAAGGGCAGCTCCTTCCATTTTATCGCCACCTTCATTCAGGGCAACCCGCAAAAAGACCTGCAGCCGGAACCGGAAAGGCTTGATGTGGGCGCCATTGCGCATAAACGCATACTGCTGGCCGAAGATAATGAAATAAATCAGGAAATAGCCGTGGCCCTGCTTGAAGGCCTTGGCGCGGACGTAACCGTGGCCAATAACGGGCGTGAAGCCCTGCGCATTTTGGAAAGCGCGGAATTTGACGTGGTGCTTATGGATATTCAAATGCCCGTTATGGATGGTCTGTCCGCTGCCCGCGCCGTGCGCGAATACGGCCGCCCGGAAGTAAAAAACGTGCCCATAATCGCCATGACAGCCCACGCCATGCAGGAAGACCGCGAAAAAAACATGGCCGCCGGCATGAATGATCAAATAAACAAACCCATAGATGTGGAAGACCTGAAGCGCAAATTGCTGTCCGCGCTGGCGGAATAGCAAAATTGCGGATAATCAGCGGGTAACATACTAACTTTACAAGGCCTTTTCTTACGGAAAAGGCCTTGTCGCGTAAGGAACAAATAATGCGCCATGCGCGTTTATATAATGGAGGCCGTTGTGCAATGGCCTCTAGAGTGGTTTACGCTTGAAATAGTCGCTTAACGGCGAGCAAAGCTCGCCTACGACTATTTCGCGGCAAGGATTTGAAGGCAAATCCTTGCTGAGCAATTCACTCATTTCAATCGTAAATTGCTCTAATGGCTTGTTAGCGCTTTCATCGGTAAGGCGTTCAGGATAAGCGGCAATTAAAACCAGATGCCCCGCGCTTTTGGCTGCCTGTAATTTTTGGCCATTGCACAATGGCCTTAATTTCAGCAAACGGCAGGTGCGGCATCTCCGCATTGAGACCATCGCACATAAAAAGAGCGCGGCCCGCAAAGACCGCGCTCTTTTTATATGTTGCCCGGCGGAAAATATTCTTGTCCGCCAGGCAAGCAGGGTTATTAATAGTTCTTTACAGAGATGTTCAGGCTGGACGGGTCAGCCATCACTTTTTGCAGAGAAACAGCGCCATTGGGCTTCATATCCACTTCAAGGCCGCCCTGCTTGCGAATGAATTCCGCAAGGCCATCGGCCAGGTTTTTCAGGGGCGGCATCTGCATGCCAAGGCCGGCGGCCTGTTGGGCCATCATGTCGCGCATGGCGGCTTCATCGCCCTGGGCTTTGAAGATCAGGCTGGAAAAGCCCTTGTCTTCAAGAACCAGCTTGCCGCCCTTTATGGCGGTGCCGCCCATAAGCGCCATGGGGTTGTTGCTGGCCTGGCCAAGCACGGCTTCATTTATTTCACAATCCAGCATCAGATCCATTTTGCCTAGGGTCTTTTCTGAAAGGTTTATGCTGTTCAGCGTAACGCTAATGGGCTTGCCGGCAACAGGAAGCATTTTGAAGTCTATGCCGCCGTTGAATACCAGGTCATTTTTCAGATCCTGAAAAAGTTCGCCCATTTCCGGGTCATTCTTCAGAGCGCTAAGGGGCACGTTAAGGCCAACCAGGTTGATCTTGGCAAGCCATTCCTTCTGCAGGTCAACATCATAGTAAACTTCATCAATGGTCAGCTTGTCGCCGTCGGCGTCAATAACCATTTTTTCCAGGCGCACGTCTTTAATGCGCAGGGCGTCGGCGGCAACCTTGTCGCGGAAGTCGGCGAAGTTTTTGACTTCATGCAGCTTGTACCAGAACTTGGGGGTTTGCTGGCTTTTTATGCTGGCTTTTTCCATGGTGAAAACAGGCTTGCCGTCAAAACCAAAGGCCAGTTTATAGGCTTCGGAAGGGCCGGACTGGTACATGTTCAAATCGCTCTGGGTGAAGGAATCCATAGAGAAGTTTATTTTTTCACCATCAGAGGTCAATTCGCCGGCGATATTGTTGCCGGTGAACTTGCCGGCCTTCATGGTGGAGCCGAACTTTTCAAAGGCGGACATGAACTTGTTCACAAATTCCGGGCCAGCGGCGGCGTTGGCCGAGTCGGCAAGGGTTATCATCTCGTTCAGGCCGGCTTCCATCAGGGCCTGGTCATAGTCCACTTTTTCAAGCGCCAAGTTGCCCACGGTCAGCACAGCGACTTCATCGGAATCCTTCACGTCCATGCGCAGGGCAGACAGCTTGTGGTCGGTGATTTTGTCGCCGTCATAGCTGTTTTCAATGGTGTCAATCACCAGGTTAAAGCTGGCGGCATCTTTGGCGCTTTTGAAGGTAAGGCCCTTGATAACGCCGTTTTTGCCGCCGTTGGAAGCGGTAACGTCGCCAAAGGTAACGGTAATGTCTTTGGTTGCAGAGCCTTTGGCAAGCTTGTCAAGGCTGGCCTTGATGCTTTCAACGCGTTTGGTGTTCAGTTCATCATCGCCGCCGCCGCAAGCGGACAGCATAAGGCCAAGGCAGAGGGAAAGGACAAGCAAAACGGCGGAAGCGCCGCGTTTGCCCATAACAAAATTCTTGAGCATGTTAAAAAACCCCTTGTTGCGGCAAGGCCGCAGGTATAATTTTGCCGGGCTGGTGGCCCGGTATGGAAACAATTGCGAACGGTTAAAAAGAATATACTATTTTATATTTCCTTTCAAGCAAATAAATGCGGCTTTATCCCCTTGCGCCTTTTGCGCTACTGGCATAAGGTTGCGCAAGGCTGTTGCAAAACAAAATTATCAATATCAATTCGGGGTTACCGCCGGGTTTTTTATCCGCTGGGCGCAAATTTTCGCGGCGCGGCAGCCCCAAAAAATAAAAATACCGCATTGCGCCGGTCTTGCGCAACGGTTTTTATATAATGAGGCCATTGCACAATGGCCTTTTTGCCCTTTTACTGCGTCGTGCTTCGTCCCGCGCGAAGGTCATATATGCTTGAATATACTCCCTCCGCACGGAACTCGCACTCCTTGTAAAAGAACAAAAATTCTCATTGTGCAA
>JAVBMP010000141.1:0-5786 GCA_031552315.1 Desulfovibrionaceae bacterium
CATTGCACAATGAGAATTTTTGTTCTTTTACAAGGAATGCGAGTTTTGCGCGGAGGGAGTATATTCAAGCATATATGACCTTCGCGCGGGACGAAGCATGACGCAGTAAAAGGGCAAAAAGGCCATTGTGCAACGGTCTCACATCAGGGCGGTCAGGCTTTCTGTTTTCGCCCCCGCCCCGCGATGGCACAGCCCATAAGCGCAAAGAACAATGAACGTTCTGACGGGTTGGCCATCCAGGACTCCATCAACCCCAGCAAGATAAAGAACAAAAGCCCCCAAAAGGCCACGCTGTTGGGCGGCCCCAAATGCCGCAAGGCCGCGAAGGCACAAACCAGCATAATGGCGAAGGCCAAAAGCCCAAGGCTGCCCATTTCTGTTGCCGCGCTTAAAAATATGCTATGCGGGGTAATTATGTTTTGGTCAACATAGTGGTTTGCTTTTCGGGCATCTTCGGCATGTCTGCTAAGGTAGGCGGCATAATATTCACGGAAGCTGCGCAAACCCTGCCCTGTTACCGGGCGTTCCTTATATCCCGCGTAGGCCGCCTTCCATAAAAACACGCGCGAATGCAGGGTTTCATCTTGCCACGGGCGGCTTAAACCGCGCAGCACCCGCTGCATCTGCGCGTTATCTTTAGGGGCCAGGGCGGCCAGCCCGGCAAAACCCAGGGCGCAGCACAAGGCCAGGCATAGCAGGACAAGGGGCTTTTTACGCAAATACCACAGCGCCATCAGGCATAGCGCCACAAGGCAGGCCCCAATGGCCGTGCGCGACCCGCTGCAAAGCAGCAGGGCAAAAGGGAGCAGCGGCAAAAGAAAATCAAGTTTGCGGTGTAGCAAGGTGAACTTATTCCACAGGGCATAGACAAGCAGAACAACCAGGGCGGCGCAAAAGGCCCCAAAATTGTTGGGGTGCGCCAAAAAAAGCGCCATGCGCCCGGTGCCTTCCAAAAAAGCGCAAGCCGGGGCCAACCCAAGGGGCAAGCAAAGCAGGCTGCACGCCAAACCGGCGCAGGCCGCCAGCGCGAGCAGGCGGAAGGCCTGCTCCTTCAAAATGCTGAAGCCAAAAAAACCTATAAAGGTAAAGAAAAACCATTCTTTGGCCCAGCTGGATCTGGATGCCTCCCATGGGGAAAGCGCGCTGGAAATGACGCCGCAAGCGCAAAATATGGCAATGGCCCAAAAAAGCCGGCTTTTCGCAAGGCCGCGCCAGTCAAAAAGTTTGGGATCCAACGCCCATAGAATAATGGGTAAAACCAGCAAGAGGGCGCGCCAAAAATTTCCCAACCGCAAAAACGGCATAAAAAACCACAAGGCGCACCAAGACAGGGCGTAGACCAGCATAAATTTTTGGTCATGCGCCTTGTAAAATCCGCGTAAACAGTTTAATCTCGTGTGCATACAGGTTCTGCCCAACCATTGCGCCGTAGAAGAAAAAAGGTTAAACAGCTTTCACTTGTCTGTTCAAAACCACTAAAAAATAGCAAATAACAATGAACATAATACTTTTAAGCACATCCACCACCAGTAGCGGGGGCTTGCGCCAGGCCATGTACATGGCCCAGGGCTTTATGGCGCGGGGGCATACCTTGCGCTTTTTCACCCCGGCGGAATGCGAGCTGCGCAAGCTTGACCCGGCCTTGCCGTGGCGGGATTTGCCGACATCATACCTTGAAGCGCAAAAAATTTTGAAGGCGGAAGTCCTGGCCCTTTCTCAAGACAAAGCCAGCCCCGGCCCGGTCATTTTGCACGCCTTCCATAACAAGGGCGTAAAAATGGCGGCTTTTTTCGGTACGCTTTGGGGCCTGCAAAAGCTGCCGGTGGCCTGTTGCGCCCACCGCGGGGTAATTTACCGCCCGCGTAATCCGTTACCTTATATCTTGCCGGGTATCAAGGCCTTTATAGTGAACTCGCAAGCCTGCGCGGACACCCTGCCGCTTTGGGGCCGCAAAAACCGTTGTCATGTGGTTTATAACGCGGTGCCGCCGGAACGCCTTAAGACTACCCGAACCCCGCAAGAGATGCAAGCTGCCCTGCACCTGGCCGCATCCGCGCTGGACATGCAAAACAGCGCCCCCATCATAGGCTGTGTGGCCAACAACAGCGCGAACAAGGGCGTGGAGTTTCTGCTTAAGGCCTTCATGACCGGCCGCTTTGTGGAAAAATACAGCGCCCGCCTGGTAATTGTGGGGGTTGACCCCAAAATATTTTCCCCCCTTGCGCACAGCCTGGGGCTTGACAAGCATGTGCGCCTGGTGCCGCCAACAGAGCATGTGGCGGATTATTTACAGATATTTTCCCTGTTTGTGCTGCCTTCCATGTCAGAATCGCAGCCCAATACCTTGCTGGAGGCCATGAGCCTGGGCCTGCCGGCGGTGGGCAGCCGCGTGGGCGGGGTGCCGGAGGTTTTGGCGGATGAGAAAGTTAAGGCGGACGTGCTGTTCACCCCCGGCAACATGCAAGATTTTATTGAAAAGGTAGATAAAGTGCTGCAAGACAAGGCCCTGGCTACGGCCCTTGGCGAACGCAACCGCGAATACAGCAAAAACTTTCAGCCGGAAGTACGCCTCACGCGGGTGATGGAAATTTACGAGCAGGCGCTGCGGGAAGTGAAAAGCAAATAGAAGCCACTGAAGGCTATTGCACAACGGCCTCCAATAAAAAAGCCCCCTTCCAGCGCCAGCGTTGGAAGGGGCTTTTCAAATTGAAGCAAATTGGTTTTCAATGCAAGTTGCTTCAGAAATTGAGGCCGTTGCACAATGGAGGCCATTGTGCAACGGCCTTTTTGCCCTTTTACTGCGTCGTGCTTCGTCCCGCGCGAAGGTCATATATGCTTGAATATACTCCCTCCGCACGGAACTACGGGATAGGGGCACTCCTTGTAAAAGAACAAAAATTCTCATTGTGCAATAGTCTCTAGTTACTTCTGGCACAACAAAACTGGGGACAAGCGCGGCAAGGGCGCAAGGGTGGCTATTGCGCTTTACCCTGCCCTTCTTCCAATGTAACAGACTGATTTTTTAAGGAATGATAAAGGCGCAACCCGCCATCCGGGCCGGAAAAGATATCTTCCCGCCCGGCTTCAAGGGCCAGGGGCAGCACTTCATCTACATTTTCCACCAACACTATTTTCAGGCCCTTAAGGATTTCCGCCGGAACTTCCTTAAGGTCTTTTTCATTGTCTTTGGGCACAAGCACGGTGCTTATCTGGGCGCGGTGGGCGGCCAGCAGCTTTTCACGCAGACCGCCAATGGGCAGCACCCGGCCGCGCAGGGTAATTTCACCCGTCATGGCAACGCTGTTGCGCACCGGTATGCCCAGCATGGCGGAAACCAGCGACGTGGCAAGGGTTATGCCCGCGGAAGGGCCGTCTTTGGGCGTTGCCCCTTCCGGCACGTGCACATGAATATCTATTTCCTTGTTGAAGTCGTGCTTCAGGCCGAAAAGGTGCGCGCGGGAACGCACGTAGGAAAGCGCGGCCTGGGCGGATTCCGTCATTACCTCGCCCAGCTTGCCGGTGGTGCTTACCTTGCCGGTGCCGGGCATGATGGCGGTTTCCACCATCAAAATGTCGCCGCCCATTTCTGTGTAGGCAAGGCCGGTGCACACGCCCACCTTTGAAGAGCCTTCCTTTTCCCCATAGCGGTATTTTTTTATCCCCAGAAATTGCGAAAGGTTTTGCCCGGTTACATTCACCTGCATTTCAAGGTCATTTTTTTCCACCACGCGCATGGCGGATTTGCGGCAAATGGTCGCCAGTTCCCGTTCCAGGTTGCGCACCCCGGCCTCTCGCGTGTAGTTGCGTATGACTTCCAGCAGGGCGTTATCGGAAAGGCGCAGGTTTTCCGGCTTCAGGCCGTTGGCTTCCAGCTGTTTGGGCAGCAAGAAGTCTTTGGCTATGTGGCGCTTTTCCGTTTCCAGATAACCGGAAAGGCGAATTATTTCCATGCGGTCTTGCAACGGCAGGGGTATGGAATGCAGGTTGTTGGCCGTGGTGATAAAAAACACCTGTGAAAGGTCATAATCCAGGTCAAGATAGTGGTCGCCAAAGCTGCAATTCTGTTCCGGATCCAGCACTTCCAGCAGGGCGGAAGACGGGTCGCCCCGAAAATCGGCCGTCATTTTATCTATTTCATCCAGGCAGAACAACGGGTTGTTATATTTGACCTTTTTCAACGATTGAATAATTTTGCCCGGCAACGCGCCAACATAGGTGCGGCGGTGCCCGCGAATTTCCGCCTCATCACGCACCCCGCCAAGGGAAAGGCGCACAAATTCCCGCCCCGTGGCCGTGGCTACGGATTTGGCCAAAGATGTCTTGCCAACGCCCGGGGGGCCCACAAAACACAGGATGGGGCCTTTGAGCTTGTTGGAAAGTTTTTGTACGGCCAGGTATTCCAAAATGCGTTCCTTGGGCTTTTCCAGCCCGTAGTGGTCTTTATCCAGCACGGCCCGGGCGTGCGCTATATCAATGTTGGTTTCCTTCAGCGCGTTCCAGGGCAGGTCTATAATCCAGTCCACATAATTGCGGGCCACGGTATATTCCGAAGAGGTGGGCGACATCTGGCGCAGGCGCTTCAGTTCCCGCAGGGCCTTTTCCCGCGCTTCATCGGTAAGGGGCTTTTCCAGCAGCTTTTTTTCCATTTCCAAAAGTTCGGCCTGCGGGTCTTCATCGCGCCCCAGTTCCTTGTAAATGGCCTTTATCTGCTCGCTAAGGTAGTATTCACGCTGGTTGCGCTCCATCTGCACCTTGACGCGGTTGCGCACATTCCTTTCTGAACCTGTGGAGGTAACTTCAGACTCCAAAAATTCCAGCACCTTTTCAATACGCTTCAGCGGTTTGGCTATTTCCAGAATTTCCTGTTTGCGGGCGTAGTCAAGGCGGGTGTGCGACGTGGCAAGGTCGGCCATTTGGCCGGGGGTGGCAATGGCCCCCACAGATTGCAAAATTTCCGGCGTAATGCGCTTGTTCAGCTTGGCGTAATCTTCCAAAGATTCCATAAGCGCGCGCATGAAGATTTCCGCTTCCGGGTCGCTACGGTCATTTTCTCCAAAGGGTTTGGCGTGCGCCATTTGAATGGCCCCTTCGCCAATGCCTTCCAGGTTATGTTCCTTGGAATAAAGTTCCTCACAGGTGGCGCGGTAAAGCCCTTCAAACAGCACCTTTACCGTGCCGTCCGGCAGGCGCAGAAGTTGCAGGATACGGCTTACCGTGCCCACGGGGTAAAGTTCTTCCCGGCTGGGCTTTTCCTGTTCCGGGTCTTTTTGCAGCACCAGGAAAATTTTACGGTCATATTCCGCCATGGCGGTTTCAATGGCCCGGATGGAAAGATCCCGGCCCACAAAAAGAGAACTTACCGCGCCGGGAAATACCACTACCTCACGCAACGGCATAAAAGGCAAACGGCGCGCCACCGGGGCCGGCGGCGCAATGGATATGGTTATGCGCGGCCCGGAGCCGCCATTTTTCTCATTATTCTCAGACATTGCTAATCTCCCGACTTTTTTGCGGCCCAAAAGCGGGCCGCATAAAAGTACATATAAACATCAAACCCCAATACGCAAGCCGTGGCTTGCCCCACCCCGTTCAAGGCCATTGTGCAATGGCTTCCGTTCGGCACATGTTGCCCCGCGCAAAATATAACAAAAGAAACAGAGGAAAGTCCAGCAATTACTTGGGGGGCAATGCCCGGCCCTTGCCGCTAAAAAGCCGCTATTTTCGCGGCTTGAGGCTGTTGACAAAGTCCTCTTTGTCAACAGCCCGCCGCGCAGGCGTAGGCGGCA
>JAVBMP010000138.1:0-22569 GCA_031552315.1 Desulfovibrionaceae bacterium
TTTAAAAAAAACTCTGAAGGCCTCCGAGCAAGAGCGCGAGGACATTGCGGACAGTAGAGAAAAATGGGCGAATCTTCAAAAAATTATTCCCGCAAAACGGCTTGTTTTTCTTGATGAATCCAGCGCAAAGACCAATATGACGCGTTTGCGCGGTCGTTCATACAAAGGAACACGTTGCCATGCAAAAGCGCCTGGCGGCCACTGGAAGACGCTAACAATGCTTTCATCTATTCGGCTTGATGGAAGCACCGAGTGTCTCGTGGTTGATGGGCCAATGGATAAAGCCATGTTTTTGGAGTACATAAAGCAATGTTTGTGTCCGACATTGCTCCAGGGCGATATTGTAATTATGGACAATCTGTCTGCCCATAAAAATCCTGCGGTGGCCGAGCACATCAAAAAATGCGGTGCGGAATTTCTATATTTGCCTCCATACAGTCCAGACCTTAATCCTATCGAAAATCTGTGGAGCAAAGTCAAGCAGTTGCTGCGCGGCATGGAAATGCACACCTATGAGGCCTTGGAGAAAGGCATCGCCAGCGCACTTGATATGGTTTGCGCGAGCGATGCCCATGGGTGGTTTAAAAATTGTGGATATGAACTATTTCAAGAGTAAAATGCTCTAAATGTAGAAGAAAAATTAAAACAGGCGGTGGCTTTGTTAAACCTCCGCTCAAGAAAAACCCAGCCGAAATGTGAAAACATTTCGGCTGGGAGCGGATGTTAACTTTTATTTGACAATCCAGTTCATTTTGTCAGATATCTCTACAGTGTAGTAGGCTTTACCGCTTTTGTCGGCGTAGCAAACCTGCACATAGATGCCGTAAATTTTAAGAAAGTTCTTTTCCAGATTTCCAATATGGGGTGCCGCCATGAATGGAAATATCTTTTTCGCCCTTGGACATCGGTATAATGCACGCTTCAGATATGCGCTTTTCTTCCGGCAGGTGCTTGATGGCGATGTTGCCGGACTGGCCTTTTTACCTTCCACTTTGTCCAAAAATTCCAGGCGCAGGCAGGTGAACTTTTCTTGAAATTCCTTTTTCGATATTTTATTTTTTTATTGCCGCTAACAGTTATATCTGTAGCCGTGCCACCACGCGCTATTTTCTTTGCGCGGCCAAGGTTTCATCGTTATTGGCAAGGCCGCCGGCTGCATTTTCTATTTGAACTTTTATGCCCAAGGTGTCCATGAACTGTTTTTCAACATTGCCCACCTTGGTGTTGCCGTGTACTTCAAAATCGCCGCCTTTTGCGCCTTCAGCCCGTATGCTGGCCAGGGTTGCGTCGTCATCGGCGAATTTGGCGCCGTAGTAAACGCGAATGCTCACACCAAATTCTTTTTTGAATTCTTCCTTGAGTTTTTTTACCTTGTTACGTCCATCAACTTTAAGAGCCATAATGTCTACCTCTTTTAATTCTACGGTAATAGGTTGTTTTTTACTGCTACAAATATCTGCCTGTTAAATTGCTGCTGGAACCTCGTTTATTTGGCCAAGCCAGCCACGTCTTTCAGGCGGGCGGAATTAGGCGCGAAGGTGTTACCATCCGGCAGCATTATTTGCACGCCAAGGCCCATACGGTCTGCGAAGGCTTTTTCAACTTCATCCACACTGTGGCTTTTGCGTATGGTGATGCTGGTAATTTTCATATTCGGCGGGCAATTGCTGGCCAGGGTGGACTTGGCATCGGCCGGGCGGGAGCCTTTGCCGGTGTTTATTTTGCCTTCCGCTGTGGGCTTGTACACGCGAATTTTGGTGCCGAAAGATTCCTCAAACTGTTTTTGCATGGTGCCCACCTGCATTTGACCAGATACTTCAATGTCCTTAAACCCCAGTAATGCTTTGAACATATTGCTTCTCCTTGTTATTAAAGTGCTTCAGCAGGCAGTTTGTCTTCAGAAATTTCTTTGAAGCGTTTTGCCAGAACCGTGAAAAAATCTTCCGGCAGACCGTCTGGCACGCCTACTTGCGAGTTGGTTACGGTGAAATATGGTTTGCCACCGGGGTGTATAACGCAAAACTTTTTGCGCGGGTCTATGTGCAACAGCTTGCGTTCACTGGACTTGTTGTTGGTTACAATTATGCCGATGCGCCCGCCTGGGGTCATGTCTGTGCGTATGGTCGCGCCGTAGCGGCGCACAAGCTCGTCCACCACTTCACGAATGACGGTGAGAATGGAATCCGGTATGTCACGCTGGCGTTGCTGGGTGGCGTAATCTTCAAAGGATGAAAGTTTTACCCGCTCTCTGCTTTTTTTGGCATTTTCATTGCTGGAAACCGTGGTTACGGCGGCAAAGCTGAGTAGGCGTTCAATTTCTTCCGCAAAATTTTCTTTGCCGACAATTGCTGCGATAAGGTTGAACAGGCGGGAAATGGAATAGGCCCGGGTGGAAAGATAAGAATTGTGCTGGCAGCCGCGATAAAGCACCTGTTCCCATTCTTCATCGAATTCTTCTGTTTCGGCAATGGCTTCCAGCACGGAATTGTCCAGTCCGGCCATACGGAAGCGCTTGGCGGTTTTTTCATTCCAGCTTTTGAAATCCGGTTCAACCAGCAGCATGTCATAAATACTGGGGTAGGCTATCTGTATGCACACAAAGCCGAAGTTCAGCAGTTTTTCTTGCGGGTTAAGCGGAGAACCGTCCCCGGTAACGTCATACATTATTTGGATGAGTGAAAGGCTGTTGATAAGGCGCTTTACAGAACGCGGGTTGGTGCCGGTGGAAAGCAGGGCCATTTCAGAAATGGTATCCAGAATGTTGCTTTCATGATTCGTCACTGGCAGGGCAAGTTCTTCCGCGCTATAATAGCTTATGTTCACCAAAGAGCTGGCCAGGTAGTTATCTATGTTATAACTGCTTACAGGCATGGTGAAGGGAAGCTGAATTATTTTATCAAAGAACGAACGGAATTCCCGCTCATTTTTTTCCGTAAGCGGGCCAAATTTGGGCACCAGGCCCTTTACCACTACGTCATAGTCTATTGCCAGAATGAAGATGCAATTTTCCACCTCGAAAAGATTTTTCAACAGCTCCAAAATTTGCACGGCCACCGGCGGGTCAAGGCGATCAAGATCGTCTATGAAAAATATGAATCCGCGAGTGTTGTTGCCTGCTTTATGGTCTTCTTCCAAACATTTGGCAATGGCGTCTGTAAGGGCCTTGCGGAAGGCCGCCGGGCCGGAAGAGGCGTCGTCGCCGGAACCCAAAAGGTCATCCACCAGGGCGTCATCCACCCCGGCGGTGGATACCGCCGCCTTGGCCCCGGCCTTGGCTATTTTGCCGAACATGCTGCCCACCTTGCTTATGGCGGAATTCAGTTTGCTCTGATGTTTGGTTCGTATTATATCAAGTACTTCAGAAGTTACGCCTTGCATGACACTAAGCAGGGTATCTTCCGGAGATTTCATAAGCGAATATTGCCAGGTATTTATCCATATTCCGTAATAAGGTTTGTTGCTGGAGGCTTCTTCCGGTTGCTGGCAAAGCTGGTGCTGTACCTGATTCATCAAAGAAGTTTTGCCGCTGCCCCATTCACCCTGAATAGCCAGGGTTGTAGGCATTTGGGCCACGGTTATGAACTTTACCAGGGCAGAAACATAGCGGTCTACACCCAAAAGATCCGCGCTGCCTGCCGGGCGCGGGATATCAATGACGTTGGAATGAAGCATGGGCACTCCTGTATAAAAACTTGTTTTAAATATACGTATACGCGTGTAAGCAAAAATACTGGAGCCAAATGGTAAATACTGTATGTTTATTTGCAAGCGTATGTGTATGCTATATAATTGCAATATGGTTTTAGTATAATATTTAGAATCTATCAAAAAAATGTTGCTATGTAAAGTCCATGGCTACCGCATCTTAATTTGTGCTAACAAAGTATTGTTCCATGAATTTCCAGTTCAGCCTGATTTTCACTCTTGCGCGTTTTACGGTCATTTTATCCGGTAGGCGCATCTTTACAAGACTGAAGGCCAGTCGGCGAATCAGGGCGAGATTTTCTGGGGCATGGTCTTTGCGTATGCGGGAGGCGTCCTCGCCGTAGACAACATCAAGCCGCCAGTGCAAAGAATTTTCTATGCTCCAGTGGGTGCGCACCGCGTTGGCTATTTGGGCGGCATCGCAAGGAAGGCTGGAGATAAAGTAGCGTGTCCGCTCTTCAATTTTTCCTTTTATTTCACGCTTTGATTCAATGCGGGCCACTGTTTTGAGATTTTTAAACTGCCCGGCAACGTGGTCAAGATGTTTTTCGACATCCAGGCAAGTGCAGACGCGGGTTTCAATACGGCCATGGCCTTTTTCTACGGATTTAAAGGTGTCCTGGTTGAAAATGTTTTGCTTTTCCGCGAGGTTGAAAAAATATTGCACCTCACTGTACAGGCTCGGCTGATTTTTCTTTAATGAAATCACATAGTCAGCCTTGTTATCTTCGCAAATTTGACGGGTTATTTCAGGGTTGCAGGCGATAGCATCGATGGTAACTATGCCTTTTTTTATTTCAAGTAATTTAAATAGTTCTGCAATTTGCGCAAGCTCATGGCCACGCCCTTCACGACTTACCTCGCCAAGGCATAGGCTGTGTTCTTCAACCCAGGCGCTTACCATGTGCAGCGCGCCTTTGCCGCTTGCCGAATCAAAAGAGCCACGCAGAGTTTTTCCATCAATTGCAACGATTTTTCCTTCGATATTTTTATTCAGTTCCGCCGACCATCTGGTAAGCACTTGATTTAATTCCTTGGGATTTATGCGCGAAAAAACACGGTAAAAAGTGTCATGCGAAGGAATGCCGTTCGGCAGCTCAAGAAACTCTTTTAGCCATTCCTCCTTTTCTTCCGCAAAAGCCTCTATTTCTTCCCATCCATCAAATCCACAGATAAGAGAACACAGCGTAATCACAATAATATCAACAAGATTATGCTTTTTTGTCCTGTTTATCCTGGGGTCTTGTATGACCATAAAGGCATCGCGCAAAGAAATGACGGTATCCATATCGCCTCCTGAAATGCTTTTTCAGGAGTATATCATTTTTTGCTAAAAAGTAAATATATCAACAAGTTGACTGTAGTTAATCTTGGCGTACATGAGTTGATTTGTCAAAAATGAAAATGCTTGTTGCGTCCGACAGGGTAAACATCATTTTTTTGAGAAGAGCGCGTTATTTGACGCGGTAGCCCTGGGCATTGCTGACACATATCAAGTTCATGGAGTTTAGCAGGATTTGTTTGGGCAGGCAACTACAACAGCAGACAGTTTGAATAAAATATTTTTTCGAGTTTAGCAGGATTTGTTTGGGCAGGCAACTACAACGGCGTCACAAACATGCGCAACGTCAATACAAGTTTAGCAGGATTTGTTTGGGCAGCTGCGAGTCGCCACCTAACTTGAGAAATCTCATCAAGCAACTTGAGAAGAACCGTGGCTAGCTTTTTTAAGGGCAGCCCCGGTTTTTTTGTGACTTTACCCTTGCGGCTTCCTTTGTTACAGCCCGCATAGCTTTGATTAGCGGTACTGACTTATGGCCAGCGCGGGCGTCTTCATTTTACAGTCATTGCGCAATAACCTGATTTATTAGAGCAAGTTGTGATTGAAATGAGCGAATTTCGCCGCAAGGATTTGTCTTTAACTCCTTGCGGCGAAATTGTCGTAGGCGGGCTTTGTCCGCCGTTAAGCGACAATCTCAAAGCGAAAATTGCCCTAATTCGCAGCCCGTCAAGCCTTCTGCCGCACCCTGGGTATCTTCCCTTTTTTTGCCATGCCTACATTATATTTGCGCAGCTTGCCGCGCAAGGTTCCGGCGGAAAGGGCCAAAAGCTCACAGGCTCCGCCGGGGCCGTTTATTTTGCCGCCGGTGTGGTCAATTACCCGTTCCAGATACCCGCGCACGTGGTCGTCAAAACTCTGCCAGCTGTCCGGGGCTGCCGGTTCCGGCCCGGCGGCCTCGTCGTCCAGGTGCGCCCGCAGCACTGGCGAGGCGCTGTTTTCCATGGACATTATAATGCCCTGTTCCAGCACATGTTCCAGTTGCCGCACATTGCCCGGCCATTTTGCGCAGCACAGCCTGTGCAGTTCACTTTTGGGCAATTCCGGCACGGGCAGGCCCAGTTTTTTGGACTTGCTTTCCAGAAAATACTGGGCCAGCACGGGAATATCCAGCCGCCGCGCGCGCAAGGGCGGCACAGCAAGCGGGAACACGTTCAGCCGGTAAAAAAGGTCTGTGCGGAACACCCCCTGCTCGCACAATTCCTTGAGGTTGCGGTTGCTTGCGGCAATAACCCGCACATTCACCTTCATTACCCGGCCGGAACCCACGCGCTGCACTTCCTTGTTGCCCAAAACACGCAACAGCGCGGCCTGGGTGGCCGGAGAAAGTTCCGCTATTTCATCAAGAAAAATCGTCCCGCCGTCGGCCTGTTCAAAAAAACCGGGGTGGGCGGACGTGGCCCCGGTAAAGGCCCCGCGTTCATGCCCGAACAGTTCGCTTAGCAGCAGGGTCTCTGTAATCGCGCCGCAGTTTACCGTAATGAATGGCCGGTTCCAGCGGGATGAAAGATCATGAATGCCCCGGGCCACCAATTCCTTGCCGGTGCCGCTTTCACCTTGCACAAGCACCGTGGCGTCGGTTGGGGCTACCAGCTCCATACGGCGCAAAAGCGGGCGCATACCCCCGCACATGCGCAAAAGATCCACGGCGGAACCGCGCTTTTCCTCCAGCCCGGCGGAATCTGCCCCGGCGGCCCAAGCGGCCTGCGGGAAATACAGTTTGCGGAACTCGTCCGCGAAAGCGCGCCCAATATCGCCGAACATCTTCCGCTCTTCCGCGCTGAAGGCGTCCGCGCTGTCCGCGCCGAACAGCAGGGACGCGCTAAGGTAGTCAACGCGGATCAGCGGCATGATAAAAACAGATACCACGCCAGGCAGGCATTCGGCTATTTTAAGGCCTTCATTATCTTTTTCCCGTGGTATGTCGGGGTAATAAAAGCCGTTGCCCGTGTTCCGGTTAAAAACATATTCCCGGTAGGCCGGGGAATAAAGCCAGGCGGTTTCCACCTCCCGGTTAAATTCCGCCCCGCTTTTTTGCACATCGGCCAGCACCAGGCGCATGTTGGAACTGAAATGTGTAAGCACAATGCTTAGGCGCGTAAGGCGCGATACCTCGGAAAGGCGGCGGTACATCAGCCGGATGGCGCTTTCAATGCCCAGCTGGTTCATCATGGCGCTGATGATGACGGCAAACTCGCCGTGCAGATTTTCAATTTCCCGCATAAAAAATCTCTTTTGACCATTTATTTAAGGTTATTCATTCATAAAAAATCATATTTGACCAAAATATAAGCGCCCTTCACGTTTATGTCAACAAATTCAGCGCGATAAATTGCGGCACGCTCTATGCAGTTATACTGGCATGTTGTCTAAAAATATTTGAACAACCTAACTTATTCAGGAGAAAAAGATGAAAAAGAACGTTATTGTTGTCATGTTCGACAGCTGGCAGTTCAACTACACCGGCTGCTACGGCAATGACTGGATAAAAACCCCCAACTTTGACCGTTTTGCGCGTGAAGGCGTGCTGTTTGAAAACGCCTACGGCGAAGGCATGCCCACCATCCCCACCCGCCGCGTGCTGCACACCGGCCGCGCCGCCCTGCATGAAAGCGGTTGGAGCCCGCTGCGCGCGTCCGACACCACCCTGGCCGACCTGTGCTGGGGCACGGGCATTGACACCGCGCTTATATTTGACTGCCCCATGTACCGCCTGCCCAAATACGGCTACACCCGCGGCTTTGACAAGGTTTACTTCCTGCACGGGCATGAAGGCGACCACGCCTATTACCATGACAACAAGCTTCTGCACCTTGACCCCAGAGACTACATTACAGACCACCAGTTTGAAAATGCCGACAAGATTATCGGCAGTGATGTTGTAGGCCCGCTGATGGGTGAAATTACCGACTACCTGAAGCACCGCCAGCGCTGGAAGACCGAAGAAGACCAGAACTGCCCGCGCATAATGAAAAAAGCGGTGGAATACCTGCAAAATGTTGACCGGGGCCAACCCTTCTACCTTTGGATAGACAGCTTTGACCCGCATGAACCGTGGGACAGCCCCTCCGTGTATGACCCGGACAAAAAGTGCCCCTATGACCCGGACTACACCGGGCCGGAACTCTTCCTGCCCGTTACCGGCGAAGTAAAAGGCCTGTATACTGAAGAAGAACTGCACCACGTGCGCATGCTTTATGCGGAAAAAGTAACCATGTGCGACAAATGGTTTGGCTATTTGCTGGACAAGGTGCGTGAACTGGGCCTGGAAGACAACACCATGATCATTGCCATTTCCGACCACGGCGAACCCATGGGCAATGGCGAACACGGCCACGGCATTATGCGCAAGTGCCGCCCCTGGCCGTATGAGGAACTGGTGCACATTCCCCTTATCATCCGCGCCCCCGGCCTGCCGGAAGGCAAGCGGGTGAAGGGCCTGGTGCAGAACTATGACATTGCCCCCACCGTGGCCAACTGGCTGGGCATATCGGGCGCGGAAAACATGAACGGCATAGACCTGTGGCCGCTTATGACCGGCCAGGTGGATAAAATTCGCGATTTTGTAATCAGCGGCTATTTTGGCGCTTCCTGGGCCATTTATACGGAAGACTGGTCATTTATCCACTGGATTGCCCCGCAAAAGCTTATAAACACCTTCGCGGGCACCGCCCTTATGACCATTGACGGCAACCAGCGCCTGGGCGATATGGTAAGCGCCGCCAACTTCGCTTATGAAGGCGACAGCCGCCAGGCCCTGGCCGACTACGTGAAAGGCCTTACCCTGGACGGGGCCGACCAGTGGACCTGCACCCCCGGTTCCACCCAGCAGGTGCCGGAAGAAGACCAGCTGTTTGACCGTAAAAAAGACCCCTTCCAGCTTAACAACATCATCAAGCAACACCCGGAAAAGGCTGCCGAGCTGTTCAAAACCCTGCGTGAACGCATGGGCGAGCTCAGGGTTTCCTAAGCATTAAAAACCCGTTACCCTGTTGACCTTCTGTAAGCGGGCAACAGGGTAACAGTCTTGAAATGAAAGCCCGCGTGAAGAAGGTTTTCTTCACGCGGGCTTTGTGCATCCCCCAACGCAATTTGTAAATTTGCAGTACGCCTTTTGGAGCGTTTGCAGGCTTACCCCCGTCAGGCTGTTTTGTGCATTTTCAAGGCTTCGCCCAGTTCGGCGCGCAGGCGGTTTTTCACCGCGCTTTGCACTTCCGGGGTGGAAGATGAAAACTGGCCGGAACGCAAGTTGTAAACCTGCTTTATAAGGTTTTCCCCAACCTTGGCAAAATTGGCCGGGTCGGCGTCCTCGTGCAGTTTGTCGCGCCCCACGCGGTCTATGGCCCGGGCAAAAATACGCGCGGCCCCGGCAGGCCCGTGTTGCACCGCTGTGCTGAAAAGCACCTCTTTAAAGGCCTCGCCGAATTTGTCTATGGCAATCCCGGTTTTTTCCGCAATAGCTTCCAGCGCGGGCATAAAGTGACTTTTCTTTATAAAGCCGTCTTGCAGGGCTTCAAAGCGTTCCGGCTGTTCTTCGGCTATTTGCTGCCACACTTCCGGCATTTTGCCTCTGCGCCCGCCTGTGTTGGCGGATCCGGCCTTTTTCAACCGCTCTGCAAGATCCGGGGCCTCATCAGACAAATATTTGATAAAATTTGACATACTGCCCGGTCTGGAGGCAATTTGATACTTGCCGTAGCTGGTGCCGCCATTATAATCATACCCGATGGCAGAAATACCCTTGCCGCCGGATTCAAACTTTTCCGCCAAAATACCTTTTACATCCGTCAAAGCCTTGACGTCTTCATCATTCAGGGCGCTGCCGCGCAGGCCCAAAAATTTTGCCGCCGCGTCAAGCGTTGCCACGCCCCCGGTTTTACTTTCCGCGCCCTTGCTTGCGGCCTGGTTTGGGCCCGCGTGCGCGGGTTGTTGCAGCATTTGCACAGAACTTAACGTACGCAGGGGCGACGCGCTTTGCGCCAGCACCTTGCCAAGCCCGCCGGAAACACCGTTGCCCATATTCAGTTCCGGGTGCATGGCCACGCCGGCCCGGGGGCCAAGGCCCAGGCCTTGCAATTTTTCCATACCGGCGGCCAGTGCGGCCTGCGGTTCCTGCATCATACCGGCAAAACCGCTTCCTTGCGGGCCGCCTTTTATGGACTGCCGCATCATTTGTCCAACCGCCTGCTTCGCCTCGCTGTACAAAGACTGGGGGCGCAAGCTGGAAATGGCCGTTTCCGGTGTAAAAACATTCATAGGCTTATTATATGACATGGCAAACTCCTGAAGCATCCTCACACGCCTTGCTGAACAAAACGCACAGGAATACTGGTCTGCCCCTGTAAAGCAAGCTTTGTGCCATACAACGCAACATTCTGATTTATAATGAATATTTTGCATGGCTTCTGTTATGCGTTCCCGCTTATCAGTTTGCGGCCAATTTTTTGGCAATCAAAATAGTAGATAAATTTTTTCTTGCCAGCGTAAAAAAATACTCCTAAAGTTCATTTGTCTCAAAGTAAGACCCCGCACCGTAAATGCGCTGTGGGAACAAGTCACTGCAAAGTGGTAAAGGAACAGATTTTATGAGCAGAGATTTCAAGCATCATATGATCAAAGAAATCTATGAACAGGGAAGGGTGTTGCGTGATTGCCTGAACGGGCGGCTGGAAAACGGCAAGATAAAAATGCCGGAACTGGACGCCCTGCCCGTGCCGGAACGTCTGCGCATTATCGGCTGCGGCACCTCTGCCCACGCCGGGTTGTGGGCCGCCGGCTTGCTGGAAAGCTGGGCGAAAATTCCCACCGTGGTGGACCTGGCTTCAGAAAGCCGCTACCACAGCCCTTGCTTTGTCAAAGGAGAAGCCGCCCTGGCCATAAGCCAGTCCGGTGAAACAGCCGACACCCTGGCCGCCTTCCATCAGGCCAAAGAGGCCGGTTTGCCCATGATCACCATTTGCAATGCGCCGGAATCCACCATGATGCGGGAATCTGACGCGGTGTTCTACACCCAGGCCGGGCCGGAGCTTTCCATTGCCTCCACCAAGGCCATGACGGCGCAAATGCTGCTGCTTATGCTCATGGCCCTTTACTGGGGCCAGCGCAAGGGCTGCCTGCCCAAGGGACAAGGGGCGGAAGACGCCCTGGCCGGTCTGCCCAAACTGGCGGATAATATTGAGGCCGCCATCCCCGCCCTGCATGAACAGGCCAAACCGTTGGCGGCCAAATACGCGAAGTTTGGGCACTTCCTTTTTGTGGGACGCGGCCTTTCTGCCCCGCTGGCGCGTGAAGGCGCATTAAAGCTGAAGGAAACATCGTACATCCACGCGGAAGGCTACCAACTGGGTGAAGTGCGCCACGGGCCAATGGCCATGGTTGATGAAAACCTGCCCACCTTCGCCCTGCTTTTGCGCGACAAAAACAGTGAAAAAAGCCTTGGCAATGTGGAAGAAATACACAGCCGGGGCAGCAAGGTTCTGGCCCTGGTAAACCCCGGCATGACCCTTAAGGCGTCAGACATCTGGACAATACCGGAACTGCCCTGGCCCCTGGGTTACTTTGTGGCCCTGCCGGCCTTCCAGTGCTTCTGCTATGAAATTGCCTGCGCCCTGGGCCGGGATGTGGATTCTCCCCGCAACCTTGTGAAGAGCGTGGGCGAATAGCCTTCAAGGCCATTATGCAATGGCCTTTTTGCCCTTTTACTGCGTCGTGCTTCGTCCCGCGCGAAGGTCATATATGCTTAAATATACTCCCTCCGCACGGAACTCGCACTCCTTGTAAAAGAACAAAAATTCTCATTGTGCAACGCCCTGCCAGAAAACACAAAATCCCCTGTGCGGGTTGCGAATTGATGACCAGTCCGCAACCTTCACAGGGGATTTTTATGTTTGAACAGGCCATCGTGCAACGGCCTATTCAATATAACTACGGCAGCCGGGTTATAACCGAAGGTTCATAGTTGGAATAGCCGCCGCTTAAATATCCGCTGTTGACGTTGGCCCCGTAGTAGACGGAACCTTCCGCCCCATAAACCCCGGCGGAAGCCGCGCTGGGCGGCCGCCCCTGTGAAGCCAGCGAACCCGCCGGGCGTTGCTGGGCCAGGGCCAGGGCGCGCAAGTCTCCGCTAAGGGGCACGGTGGCGCTGGACATGGCGTAAATTTCTCCGCTTACTGTATCAATAAGCCGCAGGTTAAAGCGCACGGCCTGCCCGCTTTGGGCATAGGTGCCAACCAGCGCCAGATTGCTCTTCACAGACTTTTTGGCCAGCTGGCTCTGCTTGCGGGTAAGCAAAAATTCGCCCTGCTCGGCCCGCATAAGTATTTGTTGCCCCTTGCGCAATTCCTGCACCCGGTAACCGGCGCTTACAAGGCAACGGGTAAGTTCTTCCTGCAACTGGCGGGCCAGCGCGCTGGAACGGTCAAGCGATGTTATCTCTACCGGGGTGGTCACAACCACGCTAAGCCCGTCTATGGCAAAGCGGTCATTGATCTGGCCGGACATTTCCCCCACCATTTGGGCCGCCGCTTGAGAAAGCCGCCCTTCCTGTTCCGCCAGGGCCACGCCCGCGCCCAACAGGCTAAGGAAGATTACCAGCATTGTCATTCTGCAAAGTTTCATTTTATCCCCCACACGGCCCTTTGGCCATGCCTTTAATAATCTTCAGCGCGTGGCCTTTATCATCGCGTCAATGCTCTGCAACTCCTGGTCAATCATCTTTTGGGTAGTTGCGTCATAGGCATTGGCCCGGGCCAGCTGATAATGTTCCCGCGCCAGTTCATAACGCCCGGCAGCGGCGTAATCCCGCCCCTTTTGAAAATTCCACAACACTTCAGGATGATACGGCACCACAGCCGCGTTGCCGGTAACAGGGACGGAAGAATCGGAAGAAGAACCGCACCCCCCGCAACAAAGGCAAAGCGCCAGCAGGGCCATGATTTTATATTTTGCGCGTGTTTTCATCTTTCACCTCTTCTTCAGCTTCAACCTGTCTGCAATTTTCAGACAATGCCGCCATAAAAGCTGCTTTTGCTGTCTGCCTAGTGTATGTCCCTGCCCAAACCGCCGGAAGCCCCGCGCGTCTGACTGCCATAATCACGAATTTGCAAGGTGCCAAGACCCGGCCCGCCGGTGTTTTGCCCGGCACCCTGGCTGCTTTGTTTCGCGGGCGCCCCGCCCTGCTTGCCGCCGGAGGTTCCGGCCCGGCTTATGCCGGAGGCAACCAGCTTGCGGGCCAGCGGGCTGGCGGGCATGACAAGCTGGCCGGAACGCAAGATTTGCCCGTAGCTGTTGATCAGGTGCCCGGTTACAAACAAGGTTTTGCCTTCCGCATAATAGGTGCCCACAATATAATAGGTGCTGGCGGTTCCATAGCGTTCACCCTGAACATTCTTCAGGATAAAGTCGCCGGCCGGGCCGCGCTGCAAGTTGTTTTGCAGCTCATACCCGCTTATGGGGAAGCCGCGCTGACCCAATTCATACTGCATCTGCCTGCCGAAAAAGCGCCCGAAATCGGATGTGCGGGCGTAATCCGCCTCCTGCACAAAGGAAGTGGGAACAATCATGCCCATGCTGCCGGGGCTGGTGCCCGCCAGCAACTGGTCGGCCATTTCACGCACCTTCAGCTTGAGTTCCCGCGCGTCTTCCAGCCCTTCATCCGCCCGGCGCGCGTCCCCCTTTGACAAGACAACGCCGCCGGAACCGTCCGGAATAGCGTAGCTGGTGCCATATTCCTCAACACGGCGGGCAGGTTTGGCCCCGCCCTGGTAGCTGACCTCGCCCTGCTGCCGCACATCCAGCGCGGTGGCGCTGGGCACCGGGGCATCCTTGCCGGAACAGCCCGCAAGACCCAACACGGCCAGCACCGGAAGCACTGTCAATATTTTGAATAAAAACCCCGCCTTGCCACGTAACATAAATACTCCTGCGGGCGGCCCCCTGTGTGCCTTTGGCCTTGCCGCCCTTTTCTCTCACCTGCCTTATCGGCGGTTTTTTTTATTGCTTAAGGGCTGCGCCGCCAGAACATTTGGCAAATTAGCATGTTGAAAATATTCGTTTTTTACTTTGCATCGCCTTGGTTACTGTGGCCGGGCCGCAAACAACCGCGCTTCACATATGGGCGGACAAATATTTATTTTGTAAAAAATCTAGACATTTTCTATACCATTTGTTATAAAATCATCATTCTTGCATGGAACACAGCGGGATGCAGACTATTTAGCCGCACAGGCAGGGCTTTTCAAGCACAGGGGGTGATGCTTCTGTGCTTTTACGCGCCCTTTGGGCCTGGTTTGCGCTTCCACACCAGGGCAGTTTGTCAGGGCAGTTGGCCCGGTTTTTGCAAAGCAGGCACAGTTTGTATTTTATAACCATGCAGTTATTTTCATAAGTTGGAGCAAGATATGCGCTCAAAAAAAATTATAATCCTTATTGCCCTGGCGCTGGCCTGCGCCGGTGGCCTGCCTGCCGACAGCCACGCGGACGACCCTTACGGCAATTCAGATTTTGCCTACAACCAGTGTGTGTCAAGCTGTAACGGGTCCAGCCAGAACAAGGAAGGCTGCCTGCGCGGTTGCGCGGAAGCCCGCCGCATTCTTGAGCCGCGCCAGGGCAGCTACAAAAGCAGTGTGGATTGCCTGAACGCGGCCCGCAAGCTGGAACAGAACCGCAACCTGAACATTCAGGAACATCAGGAATGGTGCCACAGCAACGTGGCCAGCCTTTATGACCAGGCCGGTTGTTCCGATGCCGGAAAGGTGTTTTACGGCACCCTTACGGCGGAAAACTTCTGTTACGCGTCCAAACCCGCGGCCCCCGGCGCGGCTGTGGCCCCGGCCGCGTTTGCCACAGTCCCGGCCGCCGCTTCTGCCGCCCCCGCGGCAAGCGCTGCAAGCCAGGCCCCGGCCAAGGCGGTTGTACCCGGGCAGGCCCCCAAGGCCATCAGCCCGGCACCCGTAACCACTGGCGCCGCCGCGCCTGCCAAACCGGTAACTTATGCCAACACCACTGCGTCACGCGCCCCATCCGTGGCGCCAGCCCCTGTGGCGGCTCCGCTTCCGGCGGCTGCCCCGGCGCTTCAAACGGCCAGCGTTTCTCCCATACGCCCCGGTTACGGCGGCAAGACCATAAACAAAGGTTCTTCGCCCACGCCCTTCCCCACACGCGCCACCCCGGACGACTTTGAAAGCGCCTTCAAGGAAATTGATACCGCCGCCGGCCCGGCCACAGCGGCCCCCAAAGCCGTAAGCACGGCCAGCCCACAAACCATAAGCGGCGCAGCCCCCAAAACGGTTGCCCGCCCCGCCGGCAATGCTGAAGCCGCCAGGCAGCTTGCCGCGCCCAGGGCCCCGGCCAAGCCCGCCATGCAGCCCAGGCCGGTAGCCAAGACCGCCACGCCCGTAAAGGCGCAGCCCGTTCAGCCCGCGCAGCCCGCGCAGGCCGTCCAGCCCAAGGCCAAACCCGCCACAGCCTCCAAACCGGCCCCGGCCAAAGCCGCGCAAACCGCCGCCAAACCGGCCAAGCCGGCAAGCCAGACCAGTTCGCCCAGCCAGGCGGGCCAGACCCCGGCCAATGCCCCAAAACCTGAAACTCCGGGCAAGCCTGTCCTTCAGGCCCAGGATAGCACCATGGCGGCCACGGAAGCCGCCGCCAGCAAACCGGAAGCCCCTTCCGGCACAGCCCGCAAGGCCGCCCCGGCTTCCCCCGCTTCCGGCCCCATGCCCGGCGTGCCCCCGCGCCCGTCCAACGCCGCGCAAGCCGCCCCAAATCATGTTGAACAGGCCGGGCTTACCGTGCCGGCCAGTTCCCTTACCGCGCCCGGCGCCTATAACCCGGTCAAGCAGTCCCTGGCCGTGGCGGCCGCCCCGGCGGTGGCCCCTTCTGTGGCTTCCGACTTCGCCATGAATGCGCAAGTCAATGCCGCAGGCGCAAGCGACCCGCAACGCGGCGCGGTAATACCCTTTTCCATGCCGGATCCTTCCTTGAAGGTGAAGGCCCCGCGCGACTGAAGACAAGAGGAGAAGGCCCCCGGGTAACGCTTTTCAAAAACCTGAGCCAAGGGGTTAATTGCATGATGCCAGAAAATTTGCGCCTGCCAAGTGTGGCCGGACGTTTTTATACCGCTGACCCGGCAACCCTGAAGGCCGAGGTGGAACAATACCTGGCCGCCGGCCAGGCAAAAGCCGCCACGCCGGGTGCTGCCCCTGTCACCAATTCCAGGCCGGACACTGTTCCGGCCATTGCCGCAACGCCGGGTTCCGCCCCGGCTATTGCCGTTATAGCCCCGCATGCCGGTTATGTATTTTCCGGCGCGGTCACCGGGCTGGTTCTGGGCCAGGTTGCCGTGCCGCAAACGGTAATTCTGCTTGGCCCCAACCACACCGGCCAGGGCGCGGCACTTTCCGTCTGGCCCGGCGGGGCCTGGGCCACCCCCTTGGGGGCTTGCCCGGTAGATGCCGCCCTGGGGGCGGAACTTTGCGCCAACACGCGCGGCGCGGCCTTCAAGCCGGATACCGCCGCCCACTTGCGTGAACATTCCCTTGAAGTTATGCTGCCCTTTTTGCAGGCCATTCGGCCAGACGTCAAAATTCTGCCCATTTGCGTGGCGGAATATGACCCGGCCAAACTGGCCGCCGCCGGGGCCGCCCTTGCGAATTGCGTAATGGCCCGTAAAGCCAAAGGGGAACATATTCTTCTGCTGGGCAGCACGGACATGAGCCACCACATTCCGCACAGCCAGGCGGAAAAGCTGGACGCCATGGCCCTGCGCGAAATAGGCGCCCTTAACCCGGAAGGGCTTTACAGCACGGTGCGCGGCCACAAAATTTCCATGTGCGGCATAGCGCCCATAACCTTGCTGCTGCACGCCTGCCGCGCCCTTGGCGCGACAGAAAGCCGCCTTGCGGCCTACACCACTTCCGGCATTACCGGCGCGTCTTACGGGGCGGGCATGGATCAAGTTGTCGGTTACGCCGGAATAATAATCAAATGACCCAAAACGCCATGAATTTTGCCGATGCCCCGGTAGGGGCCTTTGAACTTTTGGCCCAGGATGGAGCCGCCCGCCTTGGGCGTTTGAAAACCGCGCACGGCGTGGTAAACACCCCCATATTCATGCCCGTGGGCACCGTGGGCAGCGTAAAGGCCGTTGCGCCGGACGACCTTGCGGCCCTGGGGGCGGAAATTATTTTGGGCAACACCTACCACCTTTATCTGCGCCCCGGCGATGAACTGGTGCAGCGGCGCGGCGGGCTGCACAACTTCGCCGCCTGGCCCCGCCCCATTCTTACAGATAGCGGCGGCTTTCAGGTGTTCAGCCTTGAAGGGCTGCGCAAAATCACCGAGGAAGGGGTGGAATTTCGCTCGCACCTTGACGGTTCCAAACACCTGTTCACGCCGGAAAAGGTCATCAGCATCCAGCGCAACCTGAATTCGGACATCATGATGGTGCTGGATGAATGCGTGCCCTTTGGCGCGGCCTATGACTACACGGCCAAATCTTTGGAACTTACCACCCGCTGGGCCTTGCGGGCCAGAGAAGCCTACCCGCGCGGGGCCGGGCAAAACCTGCTGTTTGCCATTACCCAGGGCGGCTTTCATAAAGACTTGCGGTCTGAATCCGTGGCCCAGCTGCGGGAACATGATTTTGACGGTTTTGCCATAGGCGGGCTTTCCGTTGGGGAAAGCAAAGAAATTATGTATGACCTTTTGGCCCACACCGCCCCCCTGTTGCCCGCGCACAAGCCGCGTTACCTTATGGGCGTGGGCACCCCGCTGGATATTGTAACCGGCATAGGCATGGGCGTAGATATGTTCGACTGCGTATTGCCCACCCGGAACGCGCGCAACGGCACCCTTTACACCTCGCTGGGCAAGGTGAACATCAAGCGCAAGGAATACGCCGAAGACGACAGCCCGCTGGACCCCAACTGCAACTGCTACACCTGCCGCACCTTTAGCCGCGCCTATTTGCGGCATTTGTTCACCGCGCAGGAAATACTTTCCTACCGCCTTAATTCCCTGCACAACCTCACCTATTTCCTTGACCTGGTGCGCGGGGCGCGCAAGGCCATAGCGGAAGGGCGTTTTGCGGAATTTCAGGCCGGGGTGGAAGCCCTTTACGCTTAAGGCCGGCAGCTTCGGAGTGGTTGATTTTATTGGCCCCGGCGGTGAAAAACTCCCGCCGGGGCTATTTTTTTGCTTGTACTTGAAGCCCACATGATATAGTGAATATTTTGTCAAGTTTGTCCGTTGAGAAAAAATTACCATAAAAACATTAGCTTGCCCCGGCATGACGCGGTAAGCGCTTGCAAAACGATACGGAGGCCATTGCACAATGGCCTCATACGACAAAAATAAAAATACCATAGAGAACAACGTGCTTATACATAAAACTCCTGGCCTGGCGGAAATTGGCGCGAATATAGCCTTTTACCGCAAACAGGCCGGCCTTACCCAGGCCCAGGTGGCAAAAAATCTTGAAATAGAGCCTTCAACCGTTTCACGCATTGAAAACGGCCTGATCTCCCCCACCATTACCAAGCTCTATCAATTTTCTGAACTTTTCAACTGCCCTATGAGTGACTTGCTGTCTTTCCCGGAAGACCGGCAGCGTTCTGATATCTTGCGCGTTATCCATTTTCTCCGCTCCGCTTCCGATGAGCGGCGTGAAGCGCTGGTAAATGCGCTGGAAATTCTTAGCAATATGCCATAACAGTAAAATTTTCCCTGCCCGCGGCCGCCGTGCCTTCCTGAAAAATATGCATATAAAGGAATTTTTGTTTCTGATGTGCACGCTTTTTTCCTTTATACGCAATTTTTCCCTTGACATAATTATCACATGCCTTAATATAACAGAAGTCATTTCGCTTATAAGGCATTGGACGCAGCAATGCCGCCGGCGCAAAATTTTTGCGAATTTTCAGCCCGGATTGTGTTATCAACCTTTAAGGAGAAAACAGTATGTATCCCGCAGTTAAAAACGCCATTGTCGTAATGCTGGACAGCTTGCAGTACAACTACCTGCATTGCAACGGCAATGACTGGATCAAAACCCCCAACCTTGACCGCTTTGGCCGTGAAGGCATTATTTTTGACGAATGCTATATTGAAGGCGTGCCCACCATCCCCTGCCGCCGCGCCATGCACACCGGCCGCTACACCCTGCCCGTTGCCGGCTGGGTGCCGCTTAGCATGGAAGATACCACTATCGCCGACCTGTGCTGGGGCAGCAACATTGATACCGCCATGTACTTTGACAGCGGCCCGCAGCGCATACCGAAGTTTGGCTACACCCGCGGCTTTGACAAGGTTTACTTCCTGCACGGGCATGAAGGCGACCACATGTTCTACAAAAGGGACGACCTGATCCACCTTGACCCCACCGACTACCTTGAAGATACCGTGGCCAAAAAAGCCCCGGCCCTTATCGGCCAGGCCGCCATTGATTCCGTAATGGGCGAACTGGACGGCTTTTCCCGTCACCGCCAGTACTGGAAGACGGATGAAGACCAAAACGTGGCCCGCCTGCTGAAAGAATCTGTAAAATATCTTGAAAATGTTGACCGCAACAAGCCCTTCTTCCTGTGGATAGACAGCTTTGACCCGCATGAGCCGTGGGACAGCCCGTCTGTGTATGACCCGGAAATGAAGTGCCCCTACAACCCGGACTACAAGGGCAAAGACATGTACAACCCGCCCATGGGCCTGGTTGACGGTCTGTTCACTGAAGAAGAAATGCACCATGTGCGCATGCTTTACGCGGAAAAAGTGACCATGTGCGACAAGTGGTTCGGCCACTTCATGGATAACTGCAAACGCCTGGGCCTGGAAAAAGACACCCTGTTCCTGGTGGTTTCCGACCACGGTGAACCCCTTGGCAACGCTGAACACGGCCACGGTATTATGCGCAAGTGCCGCCCCTGGCCTTATGAAGAACTGGTGCACGGCGTGTGCATGCTGAAGGCCCCGGGCGTTAAGGCCAACCAGCGCAGCAAGGCCTTTGTGCAGTCCTGCGACGTGGCCCCCACCATCTGCGATTGGCTGGGCCTTGGCGTGCGTGACTTCCACCAGGGCAAGAGCCTGCTGCCCATCGCCCGCGGTGAAGTGACAAAGGTACGTGATTTCGCCATTGCCGGTTACCACAAGTATTCCTGGTCCATCATCACCGAAGACTGGTCATACATTCACTGGACAAAGAACGACCGTAGCGACAGCCACGCCGTAAACGCCGACCTGCTCTATGACATGTACGGCAAAGACACCATGGCCCACATGGACGGCATTCTGCCCAAGACCCACAAGTTCTCCCTTGGCGGCAAAACCAAGGAAGAAGCGGAATACGCCGCCGCCGCCACCACGGACGGTGAAGACCAGTGGACATGCACCCCGGCCGCTTCCTCCGAAGTGCCGCAGAAAGATGAACTGTACAGCCGCAAGAATGACCGCTTCCAGCTTAAAAACGTTATCGATTCCAACAAAGATACCGCGAAAAAGCTGTGGGATGAACTGCGCGAATTCATGGGCTACCTGAAGACCTGCTAACACTGTGTACGTTTTGCGCGGGTGACGGGCTTCGTCCGCCCGCGCAAAATTCGCGTTACAATAAAAAAACCGCCAGACAGCGACAAGCTGACTGGCGGTTTTTTTATTGTGTTGGCGCAAATAAATTCAACCGGTAGAGCAGATTACGATTGAATTGAGCCAATTGCTCTGAATACCGCTACGCAACGGTTTGTAATTCTACATCTTGCCCTTGCGAAGTTCTTCCCTGATGTCACGCAGGGCATCCCGCATATCTATAAACAAATATACCATGCCCAGATAAAGCACGGTAAAGGCTATACCAACCACCAAAAACACAAGGCCGCCGACAAAGCTTTGCGCCATGGTGACCAAAGCGCCAATAATAACGAAAACGATAGAAATAATAAAAACAATGTTAACAACCAACGGGAAACTGGAATTCATAAAGCCTTTGATCTTGTCAAACATACAAACCTCCTATGTGTTATGGTTTTAGTTATATTTTAAGGTGTAACGCGCGCGCGGCCCACTGTCAATCAGGCAGCAACACTTAATTTTCATTGTAAAATCCCCCTATATCTTCCCGCCGGAAATTATGACTGGCTCAGCATTTTGCGTATAAAGCAATTTCAGTGCCCATCAATCGGTTTTTTTTAGCGTCAAAAGCAAGGACACGGCTTGACATTTTTATCACTTGGGCTAAACTCAAATTCAGAACATATTCTGTCACCCTTAACCTTAGGAGACATTCACACATGTACCCGGATACCAAAAACGTTGTTGTCGTAATGCTGGACAGCCTTCAGTACAACTATCTGCACATTAACGGCAATGACTGGATTAAAACCCCCAACCTTGACCGTTTTGGCCGTGAAGGCATGATTTTTGACGAATGCTATATTGAAGGCGTGCCCACCATCCCCTGCCGCCGCGCCATGCACACCGGCCGCTACACCCTGCCCGACATCGGCTGGAACGCCCTGCGCATGGAAGATACCACCATCGCCGACCTGTGCTGGGGCAGCAACATTGATACCGCCATGTACTTTGACAGCTCGCCGCAGCGCCTGCCGAAATTCGGCTTCACCCGCGGTTTTGACAAGGTTTATTTCCTGCACGGGCATGAAGGCGACCAAACCTACTACCTTAAAGACGATCTTATTCACATTGACGTGAAAAAAGAATACATGGAAGATATGGTGCTGGAAAACGGCCCCAAGCTCATCGGCCAGGCCGCCATTGATTCCGTTATTATCGAACTGAGCGGCTTTGCCCGCCATCGCCAGTACTGGAAGACGGATGAAGACCAGAACGTGGCCAAACTTTTGAAAAAATCCGTGCAGTACCTGGAAGAACGCGACCCGAACAAGCCCTTCTTCCTGTGGATAGACAGCTTTGACCCGCATGAGCCGTGGGACAGCCCTTCCGTATATGACCCGGAAATGGAATGCCCCTACAACCCGGGCTACAAGGGCAAAAACATGTACAACCCGCCCATGGGGCTGGGAGACGGCCTGTTCACTGAAGAACAGATGCACCACGTGCGCATGCTGTACGCGGAAAAAATAACCATGTGCGACAAGTGGTTCGGCTATTTCATGGACAACTGCAAACGCCTGGGCCTGGAAAAAGACACCCTGTTCCTGGTAGTTTCCGACCACGGTGAACCCCTTGGCAACGCGGAACACGGCCACGGCATTATGCGCAAGTGCCGCCCCTGGCCGTATGAAGAACTGGTGCACGGCGTGTTCATGATGAAAGGCCCCGGCATAGCTGCCAACCAGCGCACCAACGCCTTTGTGCAGTCTTGCGACGTGGCCCCCACGGTTTGCGACTGGCTGGGCCTTGGCGTGCGTGACTTCCATCAGGGCAAAAGCCTGCTGCCCATCGCCCGCGGTGAAGTGAAAAAGGTGCGTGATTTCGCCATTGCCGGTTACCACAAGTATTCCTGGTCCATCATCACGGAAGACTGGTCCTACATCCACTGGACAAAGAACGACCGCAGC
>JAVBMP010000020.1:0-12642 GCA_031552315.1 Desulfovibrionaceae bacterium
ATCGAGGCCATTGCACAATGGTCTTTTTGCCCTTTTACTGCGTCGTGCTTCGTCCCGCGCGAAGGTCATATATGCTTGAATATACTCCCTCCGCACGGAACTCGCACTCCTTGTAAAAGAACAAAAATTCTCATTGTGCAACGGCCTCAATCTGGAATTATAGACAGTGTTGTCAAAAAGCGCCTTTGGCCGGATAAAGGACAGAGTATATGGAAGCATCTTTATTAAGGGAAATTGTAATAATTTTCTGCCTTTCCATTGTGGTTATCTACACCTGTTCCAAGGTGAAAATACCGGCCATTCTGGGATTTTTGATAACCGGCATTGTCTGTGGCCCCTACGGCCTTGGGCTGGTGCACGCGGTGGAGCAGGTGGAAAAAATGGCCGACATCGGCGTGGTCTTCCTTCTGTTCACCATCGGGCTGGAAAATATTACCATAGAACAGTTGGTGCGCTTGAAAAAACCTGTGTTTTTCGGCGGTTCCGTTCAGGTTTTTGTTACAATCATCCTGTTTGCCGCAATGACCTTTTTTGTGGGCATGTACCCTATAGAACAGTGGAACAGCGCCATTTTCGCCGGTTTTGTGGTTTCTTTGTCCTCCACCGCCATTGTGCTTTCCTGCATGCAGGCCAAGGCAGAAATGAATACCCCGCACGGCAACGTGGTGCTTTCTGTCATGCTTTATCAAGACGTGATTGTGGTGCCCATGATGCTTGCTATTCCCATTCTGGCCGGGCATTCCGCCACGCTTGGGTCGGAAGCCCTGCTGGCCGCGCTGGGCACAGTGGTCATTTTGGGCAGCAGTTTCTTTTTGGGGCGCAAGCTCGTTCCCTGGATAATGCGCAAGGTAATCTTCACCAAAATACGGGAACTTTTCCTTATAAGCACCCTGGGCATTTGCCTGGCCATTGCCTACCTTACCTCGCTTATGGGGCTTTCATTGGCCCTGGGGGCCTTTTTGGCCGGTATGATTGTGGCGGAATCCGAATACAGCCGTAACGCGCTTGAAGGCATAATGCCCTTCAAGGACGTGTTTACCAGCCTGTTTTTTATATCTGTGGGCATGCTGCTGAACACATCTTTTTTGCTTACCCACCTTTGGCCGGTGTTGCTGCTTACCGTTATGGTCATGGTGGTCAAAACTATTTCCGGCGTGGGCGTGGGCGTTGCCCTTGGCTACCCGCTGCGTACCTCTTTGCTGGTGGGCTTCAGCATTTGCCAGATTGGCGAATTTTCTTTCGTGCTTGCCAAAACCGGGCTGGATGAAGGGTTGTTCACGCCGGACGCCTACCAGATATTCCTTTCCGCCATTATCCTTACCATGCTGCTTACCCCACCGCTGTTGAACCTTTCACCCAAACTGGCCGGGGGCATAAGCCGGGCCTTTTACCGCTGGCGCGGGGCGGAACCCAAAAGCATGTCGCTGGAATCGGAATTTGGGCGGGAAAAGGCCACGGAACTTTCAGACCACCTTATAATAATTGGTTACGGCGTGGGCGGCAAACACCTTTCCCGCGCGGCCAAGGCAGCCGGAATAGCGTATAATATTTTGGAAATGAACCCAGAAACCGTGCGCACCTTCCGCAGCATTGAACCAATAATGCACGGAGACGCAACCCACGTTGCCGTGCTGGAAGCCCTTGGCGTGCGCCGCGCCCGCGTGCTGGCCATTGTTATTTCAGACCCGGCCGCCGTGCGCGCGGTTACGGAACTGGCCGCCCGGCTTAACCCTTCCCTGCATGTGCTGGTGCGCACGCGCTTTTTGGGCGAGGTGTCCTACCTCAAGTCGCTGGGGGCCAGCGACGTTGTGCCGGAAGAGTTTGAAACATCCATTGAAATATTCACCCGCGTGCTTGTGCATTACCTGGTGCCGCGCAATGAAATTGACCGCTTTACTGAAGAAATACGCTGTGAAAATTATGACTGCCTGCGGGAAGTGGCAAAGGAAGGGCCGTCTTTCGGGATGCTGCGCTCCAATATCCCCAATGTCACAATAACCGCGTTTGGCGTAGAGGCGGGCAGCCCGCTGGAAGGCGTATGCCTGCGGGCCTCCAACCTGCGGCCTTCCGGCCTGACAGTGGTGGCCGTGAAACGCGGGGCGGAAACCATTGCCAACCCGGGGGCGGATTACTGCTTCGCGCCCGGCGACATCGCCTATGTGTTTGCGGATCATGACCACTTGCCGGGGGCCTTCGCGCTGTTCAGAAAAGTTGAGGCTGACGCGCCCGGAGCTGCATCCGGAGACGCGCCCGGAGCTGCATCCGGAGGCGCGCCCGGAGGCACATCAGGGACTGCATCGGGGACGCTTCACGTCTAGGCCAGGCTACGGCGTAAAGCGCTCTGGGCAGGCCGCCGCGCCGGCAACCCCACGGAGGCCGCGCCGGCAACCCCACGGGAGGCCATTGCACAATGGCCCCAGATTGATGACAAACCCCGCAAGGACGGGGTTTGTAAAGGCACGCCCGCTCCGGCGCTTTACGGCGGCAATGAATGCCGCCTGCGCCTATGCGGCGGGCTGTTGACAAAGGGGACTTTGTCAACAGCCTGAGGCCATTGCACAATGTCCTCCACGGGCAAACTGAAACAAAGGTGCTTGTATGAAAGATTCTTTAGGGTTATATTACTATCCAAAGCCGGACGAAGTAACCACCAGGGTTTATGTGCGTGAAGGGGACTTTGGCCCGGAATTTCGCCTGTGGCGGTCTGAAATGCCGGATGTGTGGGAAAAGCACGGCTGGCTGCCGTACAGCGTAATAGAGGCCGCCGCGGAAATGTACAAGGAACGCAGTCCGGACGCCGACCCCCTGCGCCTTTACGACATAAACGTGGCGCGGGCCTTGCTGAAGGAAGCCGCGCAGCTCTAAGCCTCTGGCAGCCGGGCTAAATTTGCGCGTTTTATTATTTTGCGGTCATCGCGCAATCGTTTCAGCTTGAGAATTTCGCAAGCTGTATTATTTTATCAACATAAGGGGTTTCAAAGGCCAATCCGGCATGAAAGCAAGAAGGGTAGAAGAGCGTGACCGCCTGAAGCGGGATATTTTGCGCGACTTTTGTCTGGCCTGTAAGGAACTGGAAGCCCAGTTCGCAAGGCTGGAAGCGGGCGGACGGCTTTCTTTCGCCCTTTTGCGTTCATTGGTGGGCGACGCGGTAAGCAAGGGGTCGCTTTGGCGTTTGAAGGATACCTCGCACCACCTTTTTGGCAGCGCATCCGCCCATGCCACAGCTGTTCCATCCGGCATGCGCCAGGGGTCATACGCCCGGCAGGGGCATGACATGCCCGCGCAAGGCGCACCCGGCCAAAGCATGGGGCCCGGCCAGAAATTTGAGCCCGCCCAGAAGTTTGAGCCCGGCCAGAAAGGGGATGCCGCTTCGGAAGCGGGATCGGCTGAAAAGGAAGAAGCCGGGCTTCTGCTGGACTGGACAATAGGCTACGTGTTCCATGAATGCGTAAAAATGACGGAAGACGCCTACCAGCTGCAACATTACGGGCCGCGTCTGCCCAAAAATTGCCTTCAGTCCGGGCGCAGTTGTTCCGTTTGCCCTTCCGCGCAGCGTGAGCTTGAACCGATTATTGAAGAAAGCCGCCTTAGCCTGCGGCGGGAAGCGGAACGGGTAGGGCGGCTTTTACAGCAGGCCCGCCGCCTTTTTGCGCATTACCTGGCCGGGGACTGGAACAATCTTTACCTGGCGCGTTTTTTATATGAAAGGGCGGATCTGGTGCGGGCCACCTTCCACAGTAATAATGATGAACTGTTGCGCATGATTTACGGGGACAGGCAATACCTGCTGCCCCTGCAAGCCGCGCGGGCCTTTGCGGAAGCCGGCAGTTATGAAAAAGCCCTGCCCCCGGCCAATGAAGCGTTGAAACTGGCCCCCGATGAAAAGGCGGCTCAGGAACTTTTAAAAACAATAAAAAGCTCCACCGGAGAATAGCATGTCTTTAATAACCGCTAAAAACGCGCCTTTTGCCTATACGCTGCAAAACCGCGAGGAACCGGAGCTGTACCGGGAATCTTTTCCCTACAGCCGGGTCAGCCGCATCACCTTTGACGATGTTTACGTCATGCCGCGCCCGGCTACCCCCATGTTCATTACAGATACCACCTTCCGTGACGGGCAGCAGGCCCGCCCGCCCTACACCCCCAGGCAGGTGCAGGAAATTTTTGATATGCTGCATGAACTGGGCGGACGCAGCGGGCTTATCCGGGCCTCGGAATTTTTCATGTATTCGGAAAAAGACCGCAAATGCATTGAACTTTGCCGGGCCAGAGACTACAAGTTCCCCCGCATAACCGGCTGGATACGCGCCAATGTGGAAGACCTGAAATTGGCCAAGACCATGGAGTTTGATGAAGTTGGCCTTTTGACCAGCGTTTCAGACTACCACATTTACCTTAAGCTGGGCTGGGACAGAAAAAAGGCCTTTGAAAATTACACCGCCATTGTGGCCCAGGCCTTGGAATGGGGCATTGCGCCGCGTTGCCATTTTGAAGATGTAACCCGCGCGGATATTTACGGTTTTTGCATTCCGCTGGCCACCCGTCTTATGGAAATGTCCAAAGAAAGCGGCCTACCCATAAAAATACGCCTTTGTGACACCATGGGTTACGGCGTGCCGTACCCCGGCGCTTCCTTGCCGCGTTCCGTGCCCCGTCTGGTGCGCGCCTTTACGGATGAAGCCGGCGTGCCCGGTGAATGGCTGGAATGGCATGGGCACAACGACTTCCACAAGGTGCTGGTGAACGGCGTAACCGCCTGGCTTTATGGATGCAGCGGCATAAATTCCACCTTGCTGGGCTTTGGTGAACGCACCGGCAATACCCCGCTGGAAGCCCTGATTATGGAATATATTTCCCTTACCGGCGATGACGACGCGGCAAACACCAAGGTTATTACCAAAATAGCCGGCTACTTCGCGTCAGAGCTGGAATATGAAATTCCCGCCAACTATCCCTTTGTGGGGCGTGATTTTAACGCCACCAGCGCGGGCATTCACGTTGACGGCATTGCCAAGAATGAGGAAATATACAACATTTTTGATACGGAAGCCATTCTTGACCGCAAGGTGCCCATTATAATTACAGATAAATCCGGCCGGGCCGGTGTGGCCTACTGGATAAACAGCGAGCTGAACCTGGCGGAAGATAAAAAAATCAACAAAAGCCATCCGCAGGTCGGGCAAATCCACCAGCGCATCATGCAGGCCTATGAACAGGGCCGCACCACTTCTTTTTCCCACAAGGAAATGCAGGCCCTGGTGCGCCGCTATTTGCCGGAAATGTTCGCTTCCGAGTTCGTCCGGCTGAAGCAGATCGCGCGTGAACTGGCCGCCGGCATCATCCTTAAATTGGCGAACGACTGCATCGTTGTGGGCAGCGGCATAGACTATTACCCCTGCATGCAGGATTTTGTGCGGGAATACCCCTTTATTCAGTACCTGCACCTTACGGATACCAAGGGCATTTTGCTTTCTGCCGCCATTACCGACCCAACGTACAAGGAAAGGTATAACCGCCTGCCCTTGGGTTTTGACTTTTCTGCCCGCGAATGGTTCATAAACCCGATGAAAACCGGTAAGTTGCATATAACGGATATTTACCAGTCGCATTTTACCGACAAACTTATCCTTACGGTTTCCACCGTGGTAACGGACAGTAATGACGAAATTACCGGGGTAATCGCCGCGGATATCCAGTTGGAAGAACTGCTGCAACGCGCGGAAAGCTTGAAGGAAGAAGATTTGCCGGAATAAACGCAACATAGACGGAACATAGACGCAACAGAAACGCCACATAGACGCAACTGGCAATTTTGCCTTCCGGCTGCGGCGGCAAACAAAATTCTTTATTGCGCCAACTGTCTTTAACTTATTAAAATAAAAACGCTTCGGGTTGACCGGGGCGTTTTTTTCTGTCTTATAGTAATTAGTAATTATTTTTGATTGACTTCATGGGGCTGAAAGAATATACAATTAAGTATCCCCCTTTGCATAAGCTTCAGCGTGAAGTTTATGCAAAAGCGGGAAGGCACCAAGTGAATTGCAACCAGGGAGGCTTGCTATGCGTACCTATCAATCACGCTCTGTTCCAATGTATATCAAGCGGCCATGCTCTGTGTCCAAGCGGCCGACGTTTGGCGATTTTGCCATCAAAACCGGGGTAGCCATGCTGTTGGGGCTGGTTCTTCTTATGCTGCCTTCTTGCGGCCCCACGGTCAAGGAACTGGCGGCGGATGCCGGTAAAACCGGCAAGGCCATCATAATAACCCCCAAAACAGACAATTCCGTTTTTTGGCGCGGTAAAACCCCGCTTGTCTATTACGGCTCTCTTGCCCCCAATTCCGCAAGCAGCGGCAAGTATCAGGTAGCGGAACTGGAGCCGGGCCAGTATTCCATGGCGGCGGTTGTCTACACCGTGCCCGCCCGGGCGGATAATGCCCCGTCAGAGGCGCAAACCACTTTCCGCTCCAACCTTGGCACCGCCAAGTTGTTCAAGACCCCGGACAAAAAGGTTGTGGTGGACAAGTACAACCTTGAGGCTGTCGTGAATATTGACGACATCCCCAGCTATTACCAAACGCGCTATGACCTGAAGGATTCCGGCCAGACCGGCAGCCTGACCGTAGGTTATGATGAAGTTGTCCTTGCGCCGGCCATAAGGGCAGAAGTGGGCCTTGGCAGCTGCGACGTGGTGAACAAGGCCAAGGTGGCTACCCAACAGGTATTTTTGGATGATTATGGCCGCGGGTATGAACGCTTCAACAAAAACGCGAACGACAATGAACTGGATACCTGGGAATGGGCTTGTCCGGTGGAATATCTGCGCTTTTACATAACCAAGCCTTCAATTGAAGATTTGCGCGCCAGGGCCGCCAATTCCAATTTTTCTCCGGAATTGCTGAACAAGGTAACAGTGCGGGAATTTGTACCCGGCGAAATGTTCACCAAGCCGCATGATATTTCTGTAGGCGCGGATGGAACAGAAGTGCACACCTTCTGGGGCAAGAACAAGCGTTAGCCTGAACAGGCGCAAGGCGCGGCCTTGCCGGGAAATTGTCCCGAATGTTTGACCCGGATTGTTTTGACCCAAGTTGTTTTTAATAGGCAAGTGGCCCGTTTTGTTCTGGTCAGGTACGGCAGCAGTACTGTTTCCACACAAAAACGGGCCACTTTTTATTTTGAGGGGCTATGGGCGGGGAATGGGCTGTCTCCAAATAAAAATTTTTATAAAACAGCCACCTAGGCAGTGTCGTCACGAGCGTGAATTTTGTTCTCTGACGCAGGCAGAGGGCAAAAGGCACCTCGTGACGACACTGCCTACGCCCGGCCATAAATCCGGCACAGTTCCCGCAGCCAGGCAAAGCTTTCTCCCACGGCCTCTTCCGGCTTCATGCGCCAGCCCCAGTTGTTTTTGCTGGTTGAAGGGGTGTTCATGCGGCCTTCGGCCCCCAGGCCCAAAATATCCTGCATGGGCAGCACGGCCAGATCCGCCGGGCTGGAAAGGGCCAGGCGGGCCAGCATGATATGCGCGTTGTCGTTGTGCACGTCACAGCCCGCGTAACGGCGCAGGTTGTTGCGCTCAAATTCCGATGTTTCCGCAAACCACTGGCGGCTGGTCTGGTTGTCGTGCGTGCCGGTGTAAACAACGGTGTTCTGGCTATAGTTGAAGGGAATGTGCACGCTTTCACTCATGTCATGCCCAAAGGCGAATTGCAGCACGCGCATGCCGGGCAGTTGGAACTGAAACATAAGTTCACGCACGTCAGATGTTATAACCCCAAGGTCTTCCGCAATGGCCTGCAATTGGCCCAGATGGCGGGTTGCGGAACGGAAAAGCGCCTGCCCCGGCGCGTCCTTCCAGCGGCCATGCACCGCTGTTTCTTCCGTGGCGGGTATTTCCCAGTAACCGGCAAAGCCGCGAAAATGGTCAAGCCGTATCATGTCGGCCAAAATCAGGTTATGTTCAAGGCGCTTGCGCCACCAGGCAAAACTGTCCGCCTGCATGGCTTCCCACCGGTAAACCGGGTTGCCCCAGCGTTGCCCGGTTGCGCTGAAATAATCCGGCGGCACCCCGGCCACGTTGTTGGGCAGGCCTTTGCCGTTCAGGTCAAACAGGGCGGGGTTGGCCCAAACATCAACGCTGTCATGGGTTACATAAATGGGCAGGTCGCCCACCAGGCGCAGGCCCAGCAGCCTGCACAGGCGGTGCAGTTTGTCCCATTGGCGAAAAAACAGATATTGGATAAACTTATGCCGTTCCACCTTGGCAAAATGCTCTTCCTGCCAGGCGGCCAGGCTGGCCTCATGCCGGTTTTTCAGATCTTCCGGCCAGTCTGTCCAAAGTTTGCCGCCAAACTGTTCCTTTATGCTCATAAACAGGGCGTAATCGTCCAGCCAGCGCGCATGGTTGGAACAAAACATCTTGTAGCCTTCAGAATGGCGCAACTGCGGCTGGTTACGCGCAAAGGCCAAATTCAGCAGGCCCTCGCGCTGCATGCTTACTGCTTCAAAATCCACCCCGGCGGGGTTGTGGCCCGTGTGCGGGGCGGGCCTGACATCAAGGGAATCAAGGTCGCTGAAGCTGATAAAACCGTCTTCGGCCAGCAGTTCCGGGCTGATGAAAAGCGGGTTCCCGGCAAAGGCCGAAGGGCTGGAATAGGGCGAGTTGCCTATGAAGGTGGAAGTTGGCGTAAGCGGTAAAAATTGCCAGTGCGTAAGGCCGCTTTCCGCAAGCAGGCGGGCGAAGTTGTGGGCCGCCGGGCCAAGGTCGCCAATGCCGAAAGCTGAAGGCAGGGAAGAAATGTGCAAAAGCACACCGCAAGAACGAGAACGCATTTTACCTCTACTTTGTCGCGGTGGCCCGGCCAGCCCAAACTGGCGGCCACAGGCCCGCGTATATAAAAAAAACGGGCGTAAAAAAACTTTACCGTAATACCGGGTTATGCCATAATCAGCCGGGCAGCGCCCGGCGCTTGCGCGGAATGCGGCACCCTAACACATAACATGGTTGAAGAAAATGCCAAAGCGGGCGGAAAATAAAATTTATACCCCCTTGGGGTTGCGGCGGGCCGGTTTTTTTTGCGCCCTGTTATTTTTTGCCTTGCCGCTTTGTGTCTTGTCGCCTGGTTTCTTGCCCCGTGATTTCTTGCCTCGTGATTTCTTGTCTCGTGATTTCTTGCCCCGTGATTTTTTGCCTTTGCCCGGCGCGGCCTTTGCCGCCCAGGCGCCCCCCGCCCCCAAGCCTTCCGCCGTGCCGGGTTATACCACAGACGACATAGACAAGCTTTATGACCAGATACATAAAACCGGGGTGAACCCGGGCAGCATACCGGCCATAACCCGCCCGGCCTTCCTTACTGTTTCAGACGCCAGCCTTTCCATGGATGACCGGGAACATGTGTTCATAGTACAGTACCCGGACGGCACGGTGCGTATTTATCCGCAGCGCATCATGGTATGGCACGAGGTGGTAAATGACGTGCTGCCAGACGCCTATACCCGCGCCCGCCAGCTTGGCCAGGCCGGGCAGTACGGCGACGCGGGCCAGCTGGTGGAAGGCCGCCAGGCCGGGGATGCCCAGCCCGCGGGTGAAACCTACACCCTTACCTACAGCCCGCTTACCGGCTGCGTTGTGGCCTTCAAAAGCCTTGCCGGGCGTTACCCCAGCACCTTTGGGGCCACCGGGGCGCTGCTTGACGCCAACACCCTGCTTTATGACAGCATGACCGGCAGCACCTGGTCTCAACTGCTGGCCGTGGGCATAAACGGCCCGCTTAAAGGTAAAAGGCTGGAACGGGTGCCGGTGCTCTGGGGGCTTTGGGGCGGGGCGCGCAAGGCCTTTCCCAACGCTCAGGTGCTTTCCCGTTCCACCGGCATAAAGCGCCGCTATGGGCAAGATCCGTACGGTTCCTACATTGAACCGGGCAGTTATTATGATGACACGCGCCTGCTTTTCCCCTTGCGGCATTTTGATACGCGCCTGCCCCCCAAAAAGCGCATACTGGGGCTGGAACTGGGCGACCGTTACGCGGCGGTTGATAAAGACGCCGTAAAGTTGCACCAGGTAATGAATTTTACCGTGGGCCTTACGCCAATTGTGGCCTTTTATGACCCGCTTCTTGACACGGTGCGGGTTTATGAACGGGTTGCCGTTCCGCCGCGCGGGCAGGCACCGCAGCCGGAGGTTTTGACCTTCAAGCTGTTTGAAGGTAAATACATTGACGAACAAACCCGCAGTGAATGGCTGCCAGACGGCAGTTGCGCGCGCGGGCATTATGGCACGGAAAAACTCAAGCCGGTGCTGGCCGTAGACGCGATGTGGTTTGCCTGGGCCGCTTTTCATGCCTCCACTGAAGTTCTTGGCCTGCCGGACCAGCAGCCCAAAGCAAAATTTTTTCAATAAAAATAAGTAATAAACAGGAATAAACATGCAAAAAAAACAGATATTTATTGCCTCTGACCACGCTGGTCTGGCCCTGAAAAACCGCCTTTCAGAATATTTGCAGAAGGAAGGCTACGCGCTGGAAGATTACGGGGCCTACACTGAAGCCAGTTGCGACTACCCGGATTTTGCCCACAAGGTATGCCGCGCCGTGCTTGCCAACCCGGAAAGCTTTGGGGTGCTGGTGTGCGGCACCGGCATAGGCATGTCCATGGCGGCCAACCGCATACCCGGCATACGCGCGGCCCTGTGCACGCATGAATTTCATGCCCGGGCCACCCGCGCCCACAACAACGCGAACGTTTTATGCCTGGGTGAACGGGTGACCGCGCCCGGACTGGCCTGTGAACTGCTGAAAATATTTCTGGAAACGGAATTTGAAGGTGGCCGCCACCTTGGCCGGATTAATAAAATTGAAGTGGAATAAGCCCGGCCCGCAAAATTGTTCAGAAAAAAGCGCCTGTTGCCGGCACCATCTGACCAGGCCGCCATTTATTTTATAAAAAATATTCATTTAATACGGAGTTTTCATGCAGCTTTATAATTCCCTTACCCGCCGCAAGGAAGTGTTTGAACCAGTCAACCCAGGCCGGGTAAGCATGTATGTATGCGGTATTACAGCCTATGACCTTTGCCACATAGGGCACGCGCGTTCCGCCGTGGTGTTTGACGTGCTGGCCCGTTATTTGCGCCACAGCGGGCTGAAGCTGACATTTGCCCGCAATTTTACCGACGTTGACGACAAAATCATCAACAAGGCGAATCAGGAAGGCATTTCCAGCCAGGCCGTGGCGGAAAAATACATTCAGGCCTTTTATGAAGACATGGACAAACTTGGCGTGCTGCGGGCGGATCTTGAACCCAAAGCCACAGAACATATCCCGGATATGATAGGTCTGTGTGAAAAGCTGATCGCGGACGGCAAGGCCTATTCCACCCCTTCCGGCGACGTATACTTCCGCGTGCGGGCCTTTGCGGAATACGGCAAACTTTCCGGCCGCAGCATAGATGAATTGCAGTCCGGCGCGCGCGTCGCCCCCGGTGAGGAAAAGGAAGACCCGCTGGACTTCGCCCTGTGGAAGGGCGCAAAACCCGGTGAACCTTCCTGGCCAAGCCCCTGGGGCCCCGGCCGCCCCGGCTGGCATATTGAATGTTCCGCCATGAGCGAAAAACATATGACCCTGCCTTTGGATATTCACGGCGGCGGGCAAGACCTGATTTTTCCCCACCATGAAAATGAAATCGCGCAAAGCGAGGCCGCGCTTGGCAAACCCCTTAGCAAATACTGGGTGCATAACGGCTTTGTGCAGGTTGACGCGGAAAAAATGTCCAAATCGCTTGGCAACTTCAAAACAATTCGCGATATTTTGGGCAACTATCTGCCGGAAGTTCTGCGCTTTTTCCTGCTTACCCGCCATTACCGCAGCCCCATAGACTTCACCTATGACAGCATGGATGATGCGGAAAAAAACCTGAAGCGCATCTATGAAAGCCTTCTGCAACTGGATGCGGAACTGGAAAAGAGCAACTGGGCCGCCCCCCTGCCGGAAAAAACCACAGCGCCCCTTAAGGAAGAACTGACCGGCCTGACAAACAGCCTGGCCGAAAGCATGGCCGATGACCTGAACACCGCCGCGGCAATCGGGCACATAAACAGCCTGGCCCGCTTTGCCAAGCGCCTGCTGGAAGATAAAGCCCTGCGCAAAAGCGCCAGCGGGCAGGAACTGATGCAGGGCATAAAGGCCTGCTTTGCGGAATGGGGCGAAGTGCTGGGCCTGTTTACACGCAACCCGCAGGAATTTTTGCAGGAACTCAAAGAGCAGGGCATACGCCGCAAAGGCATAGACCTGGCCCAGGTGGAAAAACTGCTGCAAGACCGGCTGGACGCCAAGGCCGCAAAAGACTTTGCCGCTTCGGACAATATCCGCCAGGCCCTGGCCGAATTGGGGGTGGAAGCAAGAGATACCCCGGCCGGACAGGTGTGGGACTTGATGCTTTAAAGAATGATGCCTCCGGCGGCCAAAGGGGGTGACCCCCTTGGGAAACCCCGGTATATATGACAGGCCGTCCTGAATCCATTCGGATTCAGGACGGCCTGTCATATATACGAACAATTTTAATAAGAATTCGCGCGGTGCTACTTTATGTGGGGGTTTGGGGGACGTGACTTACCCCAAAAAAATCTTTAATATTTTCTCACAG
>JAVBMP010000011.1:0-32925 GCA_031552315.1 Desulfovibrionaceae bacterium
CCTTCAACCGCGCCCATAAGGGGCAGGAACTGGTCTTTGCCCTTGTAGTCCGGGTTGTAGGGGCACTTTCTTTCCGGGTCGTACATGGACGGGCTGTCCCACGGCTCATGCGGGTCAAAGCTGTCTATGAACAGGAAGAAGGGCTTGTTCGGGTCGCGGTCGTCAAGGTACTTGACCGCTTGCTTCATTACCTTGGCCACGTTCTGGTCTTCATCGGTCTTCCAGTACTGGCGCTGCCGGAAGTAGTGATCCATTTCCTTCAGGTTAAGCGCGACAACGCCGTCGCCTACCAGGCGGTCGCCGTTTTTCAAGACCACATCTTCCATGAAATCTTTGGGGTCAAGGTGAATAAGGTCGTCTTTGGCGTAGTAGTTTTGGTCAAGTTCATGCCCATGCAGAAACCACACCTTGTCAAAGCCGCGGCTGTAGCCGAACTTGGGCAAGCGGTTCGGCGGGCTGTCAAAAATGAAGGCGGTGTCTATGTTGCTGCCCCAGCACAGGTCGGCAATGGTGGTATCTTCCATGGTAAGCGGGGACCAGCCGCTGTAAGGCAGGGTAAAACGCCCGGTGTGCATGGCGCGGCGGCAGGGTATGGTGGGCAGCCCTTCAATGTAGCATTCGTCAAACACCATGCTTTCACGCGCAAAGCGGTCAAAGTTGGGGGTTTTTATCCAGTCATTGCCGTTGCAGCCAAGATAGTTGTACTGCAGGCTGTCAAACATAATGACAATAGCATTTTTTACTGATGGGTACATGTAAGCTCTCCTTTAAATGTGCGGCAAAAATTTGCCTTAAATGATTTCTTAACTGAAAGATAAACGCATATTAATGCCAGCAAAAAAATTGTCAAGCCCAATTTCAACATTAAAAGATGCCTTAAAAAGCTTTTGTAATCATATAAATGACTATTGCAAAAAAACGCATAAAAAAATCAAGGCTGTTCAGGGGTTGAAACTGAACAGCCTTGATTTTGATGATGTTAAAAAATTATTTGTAAAGTTCCACCAGGCTGGCCAGCAGACTTACAGCGTGCTTGCGTTTGTCCAGGGGGAAAAGATAAATTATTTCATAAAGTTTTACAGTGTTTTGTTCATTGTTCGGGTCTTCATAGTCAAAAAAAAGGCTTAGCCCGCAGTTGAACAGCTCGCCCATTTCCAACAGGCGTAACACGGTTACGGTAATGGCCCCGGTTTCAATGCGGGAAATGGTTTCAGCCTTCAAGCCAAGCCGTTCCGCCACAGCGGCCTGGGTAAACCCCGCCTTTTTCCTTTGCCGGGCAATGGCGGAACCAAGCCCTTTCAGGTTTGCTTTACTCATGGCTTGCCCCGGCTTCCTGATTCCGCGTTATATTCATGGCCAGCATTCTGAACAGGTCAATTACTTCCGCCTGTTTGTCTTTGGGCAGCACGGCCAGAATGTCTGCCGCTTCAAGAATATGGGTTTCCAGCTCATTGCCGTCTTGCACAAAAAAATACCCAATGCGGCAATTAAAAAGTTCATGCAACTGGTAAATTTTTTTTATGTCTATTCCGGTAACGCCATTTTCAATACGGGAAATGGTGCCTTTTTTAACTTGCAGAAATTCGGCCACCCGGCTTTGGCTAAGGCCAAGCTTTTTGCGCTGCCTGGCAATGGCGCGCCCTATTTTCACATTATATTCATTCTTTTCATTCACAACCGTTGTCCTGTTGGGCGTTTGATAGCAATGCTCCCGGTTTGACGACACCATCCAATATGGTTCGGTTATTACAGCATAAAGCGGGGTTAGGCAACAACAAGCGCGTTTATTCAAACCTTTGTGCCCTGATATGCCTTTTACCCGCATGGCGCGGCATGCCGCAATAAAAAGCGGACAAAAACAACGGGCGGAATTGACTGGCCCCTTAAAATTCTGTATAAATTAAAGGACAAGGGCTTCAACCACGGCTTTTTCACACGCAACCATTCGTTTACAATTATATTTCCCGTCACCTGAACAGGCAAAGAACCGAATGCGATTGAAACACTGGGCGCTTGCCGCCCGCCCCAAAACTTTGGCCGCCTCTGTCATTCCGGTTGGCGTTGCTTGCGCCCTGGCCGTAAGATATGGCGTTTTTTCACCGGTTCCGGCCATTATTTGCCTGGTTTTCGCCTTGCTGGCGCAAATAATTTCCAATTACCTGAACGACTATTACGACTTCAAAAAAGGCGCGGACCGCAGCGACCGCCTTGGCCCGCAAAGGGCGGTTGCCCAAGGCTGGATAGCCCCGGATAAAATGCTTAAGGTTTCTATTGCCCTTTTGGCCCTGGCCTTTTTGCTGGGTTGTTCGCTTATGTTTTACGCGGGCTGGCAGTTGATTTTTGTGGGCCTTGGCGTTTGCCTTGGGGTGTTTGCCTATTCATCCGGGCCCTACCCTTTGGCGTACCATGGGCTTGGCGATGTTTGCGTGCTGGTGTTTTATGGCCTTGTCCCCGTCATTTTTACCTATTATGTTCAGGCCCTTGACTGGAATTATACTGTGGCGCTTGCCGGCCTGGCCCTGGGTTTTGTTTCCATAAACATACTGGTAGCCAACAATTACCGTGACAGGGAACAGGACAAAATTTCCGGTAAAAACACCAGTGTTGTTCTGTTTGGGGAAAAATTCGGCGAATATTTTTATTTGTTCAACGGGCTTTCCGCCGCATTGCTTTGTCAGGCCTTCTGGCTTGCCGGGTTGAAAGGCGCGGCCCTTTTGCCCCTGCTGTACCTTGCGCCGCACCTTGCCGTATGGAAGGAAATGCGCCGCATACACCAGGGCAAGGCCCTGAATGCGATTTTGGGAAAAAGCGCAAGGAATCTGGTAATATTTGGCGTTTTGCTTGCGCTTGGCATTTTGATACGCTTTTAACACAGGAATTTCAGCATGATGCACCGTTTGCTATGTCTTTTTGTGGCCCTGTTTTCTTTAAGCGCCTGTAGCCCGGCTGAAACAAAAAGCTCTTATGAACTGCGCATAGGGGCCATGTCATCCATGGATTTTCTGCCTCTGGTTGTGGCCCAGCATGAAGGGCTTTTTGCAAAGCATGGCGTTTCTGTCAAAATCATCAAATTCTATTCCGCCAATGACCGCGATGCCGCCCTGCAAAGCGGCAACATAGACGGCACGGTAACGGACTACACCGGCGCTGTGCTGCAAAAATCCGGCGGGCTGGATATTAAAATAACTTCCGCCTGCAACGCGCGTTTTTGCATCATGACCGGCCCAAACAGCGGCATAAAAACGCCGGAAGACCTGCAAGGCAAAAAGGTGGCGGTTTCCCGCAATACGGTTATTGATTTTTGCATAGAAAAGGCCCTGCAATCCGCCGGGCTTGGTTCATCCGCCGTTGAAAAGCAGGAAATAAACAAAATACCCCTGCGGCTTGAAATGCTACTTGGCGGGCAAACAGACGCCACCGCCCTGCCCGACCCCTTCATTACCATTGCCGAGGCCAAGGGGGCAAAAATTATCGCCTGCATGGAAGACCTTGGCTACGCCGTAACCGGCTTTGTCTTTACCGGCCCGGCCATAGAACAGCACCCCAACGAATTGCAGGCCTTTTACCGCGCCTACAATGACGCGGTGGAACGCATAGAAAACAGTTCGGTAGCGGAACTTAAGCCCCTGCTGGTGCGGGATATGGGCTTCCCTGAAGCGCTGGTGGAAAAAGTGAAGCTGCCAAAGTACAGCAAGGCGCAAATGCCCAAAACAATGGATGTTCAGGCCGCCATTGACTGGCTTGAAGGCAAAAAGCTTGTCCAGCCCGGCTTCAGGGCCGCGGATCTGCTGGAAAGCCGCTTTGTGAAACAATAGGGCAACGCGGCATGTCTTTTTTAAGCATTCAGGGCCTTACGGTCGCCTATGCGGAAAACCCGGTGCTTCGCGGCTTCAGCCTGGAGCTTGAAAAAGGCAGCGTCTATTCCGTAATTGGCCCTTCCGGCTGCGGCAAGTCCACGCTTTTAAAGGCGATTGCCGGTATTGTGAAGCCGCGCTCCGGCGCTGTGCTGCTGAACGGGCAAGCGGTTGACCCAAAACGCCACGCCCTGGGTTACAGCCCGCAAAACTACGGCCTGCTGGACTGGCTGACCATTGAACAGAACATATACCTGCCTGAAAACATTCGCAAAACAAATTCACCCCATGCGGAAAAGGTTATTGAGCACCTGGGGCTGAAGGAACTTTTGCGCCGCTACCCGAAGGAACTTAGCGGCGGCCAGCAACAGCGGGCCGCCCTGGCCCGGGCCTGGCTGCTTAACCCGGAAATATTGCTGATGGACGAGCCATTTTCCGCCCTGGATCAATCCACGGCGGAAAAATCGCGCGACCTTTTTTTGGCCTTGTGGAAGGCGCACAAGACAACCACCCTGTTTGTCACGCACAACCTGCGCGACGCCGTGCGCATGGGCCGCTTTGTCGTAATACTTTCCGCAAGTGCCGGGGCCGCCCCGGAAGTGGTGGAAAACCCGCTTTTTACGCCCGGCGCGCGGCGTGAGGAGGTAGACTACCTGAATTTTGAACTACTTTTAAATCAGCGCATAAAGTCCGCGCACTCCGCCGCAAATGAGGCCCGCCTTGCCTGACCAGCGCAAAATATTCCTTTACGGCTTTTTGGCCTTCCACCTGCTGTGGTTTGGGCTTGACCTTGGCATACATTCAGACGTTTTTGCCGGGCCTTTGCCGGTGTACCAAACCCTGGCCGCCCTGCTGGGCAAGATGCAAATTTGGGAACACATGGGCGCAAGCTTCCTGCGCGTGTTGGAAGGGCTGTTTATTTCTTTGGCGCTGGGCGTGCCCACGGGCATTTTGCTGGCAAACAACCCAAGGCTGAACAAAGTGGGCGGGGCCTTGCTCTATTTTACCTACCCCATACCCAAGCTGGCCCTGCTGCCCGTGGTAATGCTGCTGTTCGGCATTGGAGAAGCCGCCAAAATAATTATGATTGTGCTTATTCTGGTGTTCCAGATAACCCTTGCCGCGCGGGACGCCGTAAGCAACATCGCCAAAGACGACTTTGCCGTGATGACATCCCTTGGGGCCAGCCGCTTGCAGGTGTTGCGCTGGGTCACCTTCCCGGCGGCGCTGCCGGAAATACTGACATCCTTGCGCGTGGCCACCGGCACGGTAATTTCCGTGCTGTTTTTCACAGAAACCTACGGCACGGAATACGGCATGGGATTTTATATTGTGGATGCCTGGATGCGCCTGGCCTACAATGAAATGTATGCCGGAATATACATTTTATCCCTGATGGGCTTTTTGCTGTTTTTCGCCATAGACCGGGCGGAAGCCCGCCTGTGCGGCTGGAAAAGGCAGTAGCGCCGCGCCCCCCCACACACGGCCAGGCGGGCAGACGGCCAGACGGCCAGGCGGGCAGGCGGGCAGGCGGGCAGGCAAGAAACTGAAAGCGAAAATATTTCAGGCACCAGGGCAGCCAGGCGCGCTATCCCCTAGATGTAATGTTTGAAGACGTAATGTTTCAACAGGTTTTTCACCCAAATACAGCGAGCAAATGCCAAAGGTAAAACTTTTGCAGCTTACGTTGTGAAAGCCGTTGCTTTCCAAAATGGCGGTCATTTCCCTGTTTTGCGGGAAGGCGGCGATAGATTCCGGCAAATAGCTGTAAGCCTTGCGGCTTTTGGACATAAGCCGCCCCAGGGCGGGGATTACCAGACGGGAATAGATTTTATACAAAACTTTCATCAACGGGTTTTCCGGGGTGGAAAGTTCCAGGATCATCAAGCGCCCACCCGGCTTCAGCACCCGTAAAATTTCTTGCAGGCCCTTGTTCAGGCTTTCAAAGTTCCGCACCCCAAAGCCCACGGTTACGGCGTCAAAACTGTTATCGGCAAATGTCAGGGCGCAACAGTCGCCCTTTGCAAAGCGGATGCGCCCGGCCCGGCCTTGCGGCCCGGCTTGCGCTTCCGGCATGGCTTGCGCTTGCTGGCACGGTTCGGGCCGGCCTTCCGAAACTGGCTGGCCTTCATTGCCGGGCTGGCTTTCATTGCCGGGCTGGCCGCCAAACCCGGCCTTTGCCGCTTATTGCGCGGCAATTTTCATCATCTCTTCTGAAAGGTCTATGCCTGTTATTTCCGCCGGGTTCAAAACGCGCATGGCCTCCAAAGCCAGGTCTCCGGTGCCGGTGGCCACGTCCAGCAGGCATTGCGGGGCGGCGCTTTTCAGGCAGGCCAGGCCCTTTTTCCGCCAGCTTCGGTCAATGCCCATGGAAAGGGTCTGGTTAAGCGTGTCATAATTTTCCGCAATTTCATTGAACATGCGTTCAATTTGCGCGGCCTTGTTTTCTGATGAATTATATGGCGTAACCTGTTCAACTTTCATTATATTGCTATTTCCAATGGTGTTTGACCGGAATAATTTGGGGCGCGGCAAAGGTGCCTTTTGGCGATGCCGTCCAGGTTTTCAGTCTAGCGCCCGCGCCCGTAACCCGTCAAACATTTTTTGCGCCGCTTTTTCCGGGTTCAGCCAGCGCCGCGGCAACCCGCTTCACACCCACCGGTGTTTTATTACATCCCCGGCGCAGGCAAAGACCGTAAGTTCACAAATATTGGTTGAAAGGTCGCAAATTCTTTCCATGGCGCGGGCTATGAAAATGCGGAACAAGGACTTTTGCGCGCTTTGCTGCTGCCCGGAAATTTCCGCGAAGCAGGTTTGCACGGCCCGCATGTGCAGTTCATCGGCCAGCTCTTCCATGCCTCTGGTTTTTATGGCAAGTTCGCTGTCGCGACTGCGAAAGGCTTCTATGGCGGAACGGTACATTTGCAGGCTGTGTTCGGCAAAGGCCCGCATTACCGGGTGCGGGTCGCTTAGGGGCAAGGTGCGCAGTTCCACGGTATGTTCCGCCATGTTGCAGGCTTCATCGGCAATGCGTTCCACCTCTCCGGTAAGGCGCATAATTGCCACAACATAGCGCAAATGCGCGGCCACCGGGTGCTCCAGGGCCAGAATGCGCAGGCACATTTCATCCAGCGCGTTGTCCAGGGCATCCACCGCGTCATCTTTGGCGGCCACTGCCCCGGCCAGTTCCGCATCCCGCTGCAAAAAGGCCCGCAAGGCCAGTGCCAGCATGTCGTCCGTCAGGGCGGCCATGCCCAGAAAAGATGTTGTAAGGTTATCAAGCTGTTGCTGCAATGTGCTCATATTTTTACCTTTATTTGTGATTGGGGCCGTTGCGGCGGCAGGCCCTAGCCGAATTGTCCGCTAATATAATTCTCCGTGCGCTTGTCGCGCGGGCGGGTGAAAATATCCGCCGTGCCGCCGCTTTCCACCAGGCTGCCCAGGTAAAAAAAGGCGGTGTTGTCTGAAACGCGGGCCGCCTGCTGCATGCTGTGCGTGACTATGATTATGGTGACGCGCTTTTTCAGTTCATGAATAAGCTCTTCAATTTTCTGCGTGGCTATGGGGTCAAGGGCCGAGGCCGGTTCATCCATAAGCAGAACGTCCGGCCCTACGGCCAGGGCCCTGGCAATGCACAGGCGTTGCTGCTGCCCGCCGGAAAGCCCCTGGCCAGAGCTGTGCAGGCGGTCTTTTACATCGTCCCACAGGGCGGCCTGCCGCAGGCTTTGTTCCACCAGTTCCGCTATTTCGCCCCGGTTTTTCATGCCGTTGATCCGCAGGCCGTAGGCGACATTTTCAAAGATGGTTTTGGGGAAGGGCGTGGGGGTTTGAAAGACCATGCCCACCCGGCGGCGCAGGCTGGTAACGTCCAGCCCCCGCGCGGTAAGGTCTTCCCCTTCCAAAAGCAGTTCGCCTTGCGTGCGCGTGCCGGGGATAAGGTCATTCATGCGGTTAAGGCAACGCAAAAAAGTGCTTTTGCCGCAACCGGAAGGGCCGATAAAGGCCATGACCTGGCGCGGCGGGATACTTAAATTTATATCTTTAAGGGCCTGGGTTGGCCCGTAAAAAAACTGAAAGGCCCGCGCCTCTATAATGCCGGGGGCAGCGCAAGAATGGTTGCCGGAATAGCTGCCGGGCAGCGCGGCCAACGGGCTTGCAGCCTGCCGCGTTATTTCATCTGACTGGGTTTGCACTTGTAACCTCTTTGTTTTATGGCGGAATTTTTATGCCTTGAACCTGTAGCCAACGCTCCGCAGGGTTTCAATATATTCCGCGGCCTGGCCTATTTTTTGGCGCAACCTGCGGATGTGGGTATCCACCGTTCTGGCGTAGCCTTCAAAGGAATAGTCCCATACGGATTCCAGCAGGCGTTCGCGTGAAAGCACCCGCCCCTTGTGGCGCAAAAGTTCGGCCAACAGGCGAAATTCCGTTGCGGTAAGCTGCAATTCCTCTTCCCCGTTGAAGGCGCGGTGCGCGCTGATGTCCAGCCGCAGGCCGCCGCCCTGCAAGAAGCTTTCTTCCGGGGAAGCCGGGCCGGCCGGCCCTGTATGCCCTGTATGGCCTGTATGGCCCGCCCATTCCGTCTGTCCCGCCTGGCCGGGCCATTCTGCCTGGCCAGTATGGCCAGTTTGCGCGCCCGGCCTGCCAGCCCCGCCGGCCGGCCGCGACAGGCGGGCCAGCAAGCCCTTGGCCCGCAGCAAAAGTTCCCGGGTGGAAAAGGGCTTTACCACATAATCGTCCGCGCCCAGTTCCAACCCCACCACGCGGTCTATTTCCTCGCCCCGGGCCGTAAGCATGATTACCGCGCAGTCGGCCAGGGCGGCATCTTTTCTTATGGCCTTCAGCACATCCACGCCGCTTATGCCGGGCAGCATTATGTCCAGAATAACCAGCGGATAAGGCCGCGCTTGCAAGGCTGCCAGCGCCTTTTCACCGCTTGCGCAATGTTCCGGCGCAAAGCCGTTGGCCGCAAAGGCATATTCCAGAAGTTCCGCAATGTCCGGGTCGTCTTCCACCAGCAGCACGGCCAGCGGCGCGGGCAACGGTTGCGCGGGCACGTCCTGCGCGGGCGGTATGGCCGGTATGGATGCAGGGTTCATTAAAATCTCCGTGTTTTTTGCCACAATACTCCGTCAGGGATTTTTTTCATGCCGAAGAAGTGACCATATTGTTACAAGCGCGTTACAAATATAAGCTTCGCTAGGCCGGGGCGGCAATAACATTTGTAACAGATTTAGCACAGCCCTGTCATAATGCCGCCACAATCACGGAGCATAAAAGACCCAACCCGGAAGCGGAACACCCGAAGGCAAAGCCAAGGGCAACCGCGCTTCAACCGGAAAACGCCGCCAGGCAAAACGCCAGGCGCGGCCAAACCCTGGAGCAATTATGCAAAGCATGTGTAAAAAAATTGGCGCGGCAGTAACCCTTTTTTCCGTATCCTTTTTGCTGAGCCTGGCCTTCAGCTCCATGTCGGCCAACGCCGCCGCTGTAAGCGTAAACGGTTCCACCACCGTGCTGCCCGTCATGCAAAAACTGGTGGAAAGTTACATGAAGGTCAAGCCGGAGGCCGCCATTACAGTTTCCGGCGGCGGTTCCGGCAACGGCATAAAGGCCCTGCTGGACAATAACGCGGATATAGCCATGTCGTCACGCGAAATGAAGCCGGCGGAAAAAAAGCTGGCGGAAGAAAGGGGCCTTGCCCCGCAGCCCCTGGCCATAGGCATTGACGCCGTGCTGCCGGTTGTGCACCCCGGCAACCCGGTAAACGGGCTTACCCGGGCGGAACTGCGCGCCATTTACACCGGGGCCATAAAAAACTGGAAGGAAGTGGGCGGGGAAGACAGGCCGATTGTTGCGGTTTCTCGCGATACATCTTCCGGCACCTATGAGGCCTGGGGCGAACTGATCATGCAGGGGCAAAAGGTAAGCCCGGCGGCGCTGCTTTCCGCGTCCAGCGGGGCCATGATGCAGGCTGTGGCAAAAAACCGCTACGCCATAGGCTATGATTCCTACGGCTACCTGAACAGCAGTGTAAAGGCCCTGAAGGTGGACGGCATTGCCGGCACGCCGGAAAACGCCGCCAACGGCTCCTACCCGGTTGCCCGCAAGTTGTGGATAATTACCGCCGGCAAAGCGGAGGCCAAGGCGAAAAATCCGGCAGAAGGCCCGGCAACGGACTTCATCAACTTTATTATGAGCGCTGAAGGCCGGGCCATTATCACAAGCTGCGGCATTGTGCCGGTTCAATAATGAACGCCAAAGGCAACGCCATGCTTAAAGCGCAAAAAAACGGCTTATGGAAGGAGGGGTTGATCCGCCTGGCTTTTTTCCTGGCGGCGGCCTCTTCAATCATACCGCTGGGGCTGATTGTCGTTTACCTGTTTTGGGAAGGCGCGCCCCTGTTCATGGAATACCCGGCAAAAGACTTCTTTTTTGGCCTGGCCTGGTACCCTACGTTTGAACCGCCGGAATTTGGCATTCTGCCCCTGATAGCCGGTTCCGCCGCGGTAACGCTGCTTTCCGCCGCCATGGCCGTACCGCTGGGGGTGCTTACCGCCGCTTATCTTGCGGAAATAGCCGGGCCGCGCACCCGCGCCGTGGTAAAACCCCTGCTGGAAATGCTGGCCGCCCTGCCCTCTGTCATTATGGGTTTTTTCGGCATGGTGGTGCTTGCCCCGCTTTTGCAGGAATATTTTGATGTGCCGGTGGGGCTTAACCTGTTCACCGCTTCCATTTTACTGGCCTTTATGAGCGTGCCCGCCATCTGCTCCGTTTCAGAAGACGCCATGCGCAGCGTGCCGCAAGGCTTGAAAAACGCGTCGCTGGCCCTTGGGGCCACGCGGTGGGAAACCCTTGTACGGGTAACCGTACCGGCGGCCCTTTCCGGCATAAGCACGGCGGTTATTTTGGGCATGTCACGCGCCATAGGTGAAACCATGGTCACGCTTATGGTGGCGGGCGGCGCGGCCATGCTGCCCACTTCCATCTTTGACCCGGTGCGCCCCATGCCTGCCTCTATCGCAGCGGAAATGGCGGAAACCGCCGTGGGCAGCCCGCATTATCACGCGCTGTTCGCCATAGGCATTGCCCTGTTCATTTTTACCTTTTTCTTTAACCTGCTGGCAAACCGCCTGGCGAACAAATACCGTTCCGCCCCGTAAGCTGCCCCGGAAAGTTTATGACAAAAAAAAATCTTTCCCCCAAAAGCCTTTCGTCAAAAAGTCTTGCCCAAAAAAATCTTTCCCCAAAAAGTCTTTTGGGGCGCCGCTTGACTGAAGGCTTCTTCTTCAGCCTGCTAAGGCTTGCCGCCCTGGTAAACGGGCTGATGTTCATTATAGTTTGCGGTTTTTTGCTGGTTATGGGCCTGCCCGCCATTTCGTGGGAATTTCTTGCCGCCATGCCGCGCGATTCCATGACCGCCGGGGGGATTTTCCCGGCCATTCTGGGCACCTTGCTGCTTTCTTTGTTGTCCATGGCCCTGGCCTTCCCCCTGGGCTGCGCGGCAGCCATCTACCTTGCCGAATATGCCCGGCCCGGCAGGGTGACCAGCCTTATACGCCTTGGGGTGAACAACCTGGCCGGGGTGCCTTCTGTGGTGTTTGGCCTGTTCGGCCTGGCCTTTTTTGTAACCTTTATGGGCTTGCGGGTTTCCATAATTTCCGGCGCGCTTACCCTGGCCGTGCTTTCCCTGCCGGTAATCATCGGCACGGCGGAAGAGGCCATCAGGGCCGTGCCGGAAAGTTACCGGCAAGCTTCATGCGGCCTTGGCGCAAGCAAATGGCAAACCATACGCCGCGTGGTGCTGCCCTGCGCGGCGCCGGGCATGCTTACCGGGGCAATTCTGGGCCTTTCCCGCGCGGCGGGTGAAACAGCCGCCATTATGTTTACCGCCGCGGTCTTTTACAAACCCGGGCTGCCCAATTCTTTGCTGGATAATGTCATGGCCCTGCCCACCCACATTTATGTTTTGGCAACGGCAGGCACGGATATTGAAAAAACCCGCCCTTTGCAATATGGTTCTGCCCTGGTGCTGGTGGCGCTTATTCTGTGTATGAATTCTTTGGCAATATGGTTGCGATCCCGTTATTTGCGCAAAACAAGGTAAGATCATGTATTCAATAAAAAAACGCCTACTGCTGGGCATGGCCTGCATCCTGCTGCTGGCCCTGCTTCCGGCTGGTCTTTACGCCATTCACACCTTGCGGGCAGAAGCGGAAAATGACGCGCGGGCAACCGCCCTTAACGTGCTGCGCGGCGTGGAATGGGCGCTTGCCCAACACGCGCCCTTCAAAGAATATCGAGAGCTGAATGAATGGGCTAACGGCTATGAAGTTGCAACAGGCGTGCGCGTTTCCTACATAGTTGACGGCGCGTTGGCGGCGGATTCCCAGCTTGATTACGCAAAATTGCCGGAAACCGCCGACCATTCCACCCGGCCCGAAGTGCTGGCCGCCCAACGCGGAGAAACCAGCGTTGACGCGCGTTTCAGCACCACGGTAGGCAAGCGTTACATCTACGCCGCCCTGTTCACCAACAAAATTCCCGGCGCAAAGGCGGGCGTGCTGCGCATTGCCATGCCGGACTTTGAAGTTTCCGGCCGTTTAAGCGGGCTTGAACGTGACCTGGCCCTTATTTTCGCGCTGGCCTTTTTGGCCGGTTGCGCCCTGGTGGGCATTTTGCTGCTGGCCGTGTTCCGCTACCTGGCCGGACTTACGCGCAGCGCCACAGAAATAGGGCAAGGCAACTATGCCCGCCGCATGCCGGATACCCGTTGCCGGGAACTACAGCCCTTTGTGGTAGCCCTTAACGGCATGGCCGCCAACATAGAACAGCAAATAAGCCTTATCCGGGCGGAAAAAAGCCAGCTGGAAACCGTGCTGAACGCCATGCATGAAGGGGTATTGCTGCTGGATGCGCATGAACGCATTGTGCGGGCCAACCCGGCGGCTGCCGGCCTTTTTCCGGGTATGTCCCCAATTGACGGCAAGCTGCTTATGGAAGTGATAATGAACAACGCCCTGCGCGAAGCCGTGGCGGAAAGCGGGGCCGCAAAAAACGGGCAAACGCAAAATGAAACGCCGCCCTGTGAAAATATGGCAGACGAACACGCGCAAGCGGCCCCCAAAGCCAATGCGGACGCTTGCGCCGGTTTGCCGGCAAACAGCCAAAGCCTTGTCATAAGCGCGGCCAATGGCAAAACTTACGCGGTGGCGGTTGTTTCCTTGCCGGAGGATCTGTCATTTGATTTGCCGGGAATACCGGGCGGCATGCCCGGCAAACTGCCCGGTGCACTGCCCGGCAAACGTCCCGGTGAATTGCCCGATGCACTGCCTGGAAAACGGCCCGGCGGCATGCCCCCCGCCCTTTCCAAGGGGCGGCTTCAGGGCGGCCCGGCCCGAACCATGCTGGTAATCACCGATATCAGTGAACGGGAACGGGTAGACGCCATCCGCCGCGACTTTGTAGCCAATGTCTCGCATGAACTGCGCACCCCCCTGACCAACATTCGCGGTTATGCCGAACTTATGCAGGACACCCCCACCCTGCCGGAATACAAACGCATGGAATTTCTTGGTATTATAGCCCGCAACGCCGCGCACATGTCACGCATGACAGACAGCCTGCTTACCCTGGCGCGGGCGGAACACGCCAATGCCCGGCCCCGGCTTGAAAGCGCCGACCTGGCGGATGCGCTGCAAGCCACAGCCCGGGAATTTGCCCCCCAACTGGCGGAAAAGGGCGTAAGGCTTGAATTGCGCATACCCCAGGGCATTTCCCCCGGCATGTCCCAAAACGCGTCACCAGGCACGCCACAGGACGCGCAGCCTGGCGTGCCCCCTGCCCCGTTGCTGGTGCGGGGCGATGCCGACAGCCTGCATGAGGTGTTCTTCAACCTGCTGGATAACGCCATAAAATACGGCGGGGGCCGGGTGGAAGCAAGCATTACCCCGCGCAACGCCAACGGCATGGCCCAGGTGGATGTGCGCGATTACGGGGCGGGCATTCCTGAAGCCGGGCGTGAAAGGATTTTTGAACGCTTCTACCGGCTTGAACGCCCCAGCGGGGAAGAAAAAAGAAAAACTTCCGGCAGCGTTGGCCTTGGCCTGGCTATTTGCCGCCACATAGTCCACAACCTGGGCGGCAGCATTCAGGCCCTTGCCCCAACAGACGGCGGGCCGGGCAGCCTGTTCACCGTGTGCCTGCCCCTTGCGCCGCAAGAGGATAGGCCATTGTAGGCAAAACGTAAATTCTGCCTGAATTGAGACCGTTGGAGGCCATTGCGCAATGGTCTCAATTCGTTTATACGCAAGCCCTTCTGTCCTGCCTTGACAGCGAAGTCACAGCTAGTATTATGCCTTCCGGAACAAAAAAATATAGCGCGGAGAAATGTTGTGGCATTTTTAAGTATGCAGGGCGTTACCCTGAACCTTGGCGGCAAGCCCTTGCTGGACGCGGCGGATCTTTCCGTTGAAATTGGCGACCGGCTCTGCCTGGCGGGCCGCAACGGCGCGGGCAAATCTTCCCTGCTGGCGCTGCTTGGCGGGCAAATGCAGCCGGATTCCGGCACAATTGTCCGCCCCGGCACCGTAATTGGGCAAATGCCCCAAAATGTGCCGGAAGACTGGCGCGGCACCGTTTTTTCCCTGGTGGCCGCGGCCCTTGGCGCGGAAGGCAAGGCCCTGGCCGCCGCCCACCTTGCGGCGGCGTCCGGGCCGGAAGCTGCCCCGGAAGCTGCCCCTGGCGCTGCCCCTGACTCTGCCCTGGGCGCTGCCCTGAAAGCCGCGCCGGAAGGCCCTTCAAAAGCCCTTTCACAAACCGGTTCAGCCGAAGCCGCGCAGCACCTTGCATCCGGCTGGGAACATTACGGCGACGTGCTGGCCGTAATAAACCATCTGGAACTTGACCCGGACGCGGAATTTACCGCGCTTTCCGGCGGTACCAAGCGGCGGGTGGCCCTGGCAAGGGCGCTTGTTTGTTCAGAAGACCTTATTCTGGATGAACCCACCAACCATCTGGACCTTGCCACCATCACCTGGCTGGAGGATTTTTTGCTGCGCAAGGCCCGCACCCTTATCTTTGTAAGCCACGACCGGGCCTTTTCCAAACGCCTGGCAACCCGGGTGGTGGAAATTGACCGGGGGAAGCTGCACAGCTATTCCTGCACCTTCGACCGCTACCCGGAAAGGCGGGAAGAACGCCTGGCCATAGAGGAACGCGCCTTCGCCCTTTTTGACAAAAAACTCGCGCAAGAAGAGGCCTGGGTACGTCAGGGCATCAAGGCCCGGCGCACCCGCAACATGGGCCGGGTACGCGCCCTTGAAGCCCTGCGCGTGGAAAGGGCTGCCCGGCGCGACAAACAGGGCAACGTGCGCATGGCCGCGCAAGAAGCGGAACGTTCCGGCAAACTGGTCATAGAAGCAGACAACATAAGCTTTGCCCACCCCGGCAAGCCGCCGCTTTTCAAAAACTTTTCCACCATTATCCAGCGCGGTGACCGCGTGGGCCTTATCGGGGACAACGGCACCGGCAAAACAACGCTGCTGCGCGTCCTTTTGGGTGAACTGCCGCCCGCTGAAGGCACAGTGCGCCAGGGCACCAATTTGCAGGTAAGCTACTTTGACCAACTGCGCGCAAGCCTGAACCCGGAAGAAAGCGTCATGCACAGCGTGGCGGAAGGCAACGACGTGGTCACCGTGGGCAACGGCACGCGCCATGTGGCCGGGTATTTGCAAGACTTCCTCTTTACGCCGGACCGCCTTCGCCTGCCGGTAAAAGCCCTTTCCGGCGGGGAACGCAACCGCCTGCTTCTGGCCAAGCTCTTCACCCGGCCGTCAAATGTGCTGGTACTGGACGAACCAACCAACGATCTGGACGCGGAAACGCTGGAACTGCTGGAAGAACTGATAGCCGACTATTCCGGCACCGTGCTGATAGTAAGCCACGACCGGGTGTTTTTGGACAACCTGGTAACCAGCGTCATAGCGCTGGAAGGCGACGGCATGGCGCATGAATACATAGGCGCTTACACAGACTGGCTGCGCCAGCGCAAGACGGCCCCGCCGGCGTCCGCATCCGCGCAAGACGCGAAGGGCGCCAAAGGAAAAAACGCCGAGGGCCTTCAGCAAGCGGGCCAGCTTCCAGGCGGACAGCCAAGCCGGGCCGCAACAGACAAACCCCGCCGCCGCAGCTTCAAGGAACAGCGAGAATTTGAACTGCTGGGAAAGGAACTGGAAAACCTGCCGGAACGCCTGGACGCCCTGGAACAGGAACAAAAAACTCTGGAAGCCGCCCTGGAAGATCCAAACCTGTTCACCCAAAACCCAACGGAGTTCACCCGCACAACAGAACGCCTGGTAGCGCTGGAAACAGAACAGACAAACCTCCTGCTACGCTGGGAATTTGTGGAACAACGCCTGCAAGAGCTTGGCGAACTTTCCGGCTAAAGCGGTTAACGCTTGAAATAGTCCCCTAACGGCGAACAAAGCTCGCCTCAGATTGATGACAAACCCCGCAAGGCCGGGACTTGTAAAGGCACGCCCGCTTCGGCGCTTACAGCGGCAATAAATGCCGCCTGCGCCCACGCGGCGCGCACCCACCGGAGCATAGAAAATTCTTTGCGCTGGCGCCTTGATGTCTACGGCGAAGACGCCCCCCCGCACGCGCAAAGACCATGCCCCAAAAAATCTCGCCCTGATTCGCCAACTGGCCTTCAGCCTTGTAAAAATGCGCCTGCTGGAAAAAATGACCGTAAAACGCGCAAAAGTGAAACTCAGGCTGAACTGGAAGTTCATGGAACAATATTTTGTTAGCGCAAATTAAGATGCGGTAGCCTGCGTCTGCATGGAGCTTGCTTTTATTCCGGTATTCCTCTAGAAAAATTGAAGAAAGAATTTGCCTTGCCGCAGCAGCGAAACTTGCCGCCGAAGCGGCGGAGGCGCTTGCCGTAATTTCGCAATCCAGGTCATTTTCTTAATTTTTCAACGGCCAGCAAGAGATTATCAAATGCCCAACGCGAACCCATATAGCCCGCCCTTTACCGTCACCCCGGCAATCTTGCGCCTGGTGGGCAAAGTGAGCGAAATGGTCGGGCGTCTTTCCGCGCAGCAGGAAGGCGGGGCCTTGTTCCATTTGCGCAAGGCAAACCGCGTCCGCACCATTCAGGGTTCTTTGGCGATTGAAGGCAACAGCCTCAGCGAAGAGCAAATTACCGCCATACTGGACGGCAAGCGCGTGGTTGCGCCCATTCGGGAAATACAGGAAGTGCACAACGCCATTGCCGCTTATGACCGTCTAGAAGATTGGACGGCGCACAAAGAAAGCGACCTGCTGGCGGCCCACGCCACCCTCACGCGGGGCCTGCTTGAGGAAAGCGGGCGCTACCGCGACAGCGGAGTAGGCATTATGGGCAAGGCCGGGCTGGAGCACATGGCCCCACCAGCCAAACGAGTGCCGCAACTCATGGCGGATTTGCTGGGCTGGCTGGCCACAACCGACCACCATCCGCTAATCAAAAGCCCGGTCTTTCACTACGAATTTGAGTTCATCCACCCCTTTGCGGACGGCAACGGACGCGCGGGCCGCCTTTGGCAAACGCTGCTGCTGACCAGCTGGAACCCAATGTTCGCCCGCATTCCGGTTGAAAGCATGGTCTACGCCCATCAGCAGGAATATTACCAGGCCATACGCGAAAGCACCCGTCAGGGCCAAAGCGCCCCCTTCATAGAATTTATGCTGATAATAATTCGCGACACCATGCGGGAATTGAGCACCCCCCATGATACCCCGCAAGATACCCCGCAAGTCACAAAGCAAGTTCTGACCCTGCTGGAGGCTCTGGCAAGCGGCACGCCCAACGGCCTGACCCGTGAGGAACTGCAACAGGCCCTGCGCTTGAAGGACAGAAAATCCTTCAGCCAAACATACCTGACCCCGGCCATCCAGGCCGGGCTAATCGCCATGACCTTGCCAGGTAAACCAACCAGCCGCAACCAGCGTTATATCTTGACGAAGTTGGGGGGTGGGATTGTGAAGGGGAAGATAGACAAGAAAGCGGATTATGAAAAAAGATAGCGCCAAGTCCGCCAAAGCCGTCAAAACGACTACAACTAAAGCCACCAAGAGCACCAGAACCAAGCCGTCCGCGTCAACGCCAGTTCGGTCTGCCGAACCCTTAACGTTGGAAGCGGTAGTAAAGCCGGGCACAGAATCATTCCGGGGCGAGCTACTGCTGTATCAGGCCGCTGACCAAGGGCCGCGCCTTGAAGTGTGTCTGTACGATGAAAGCGTCTGGTTGAACCTTGGGCAAATGGCCGAGCTTTTCCAGGTGGATAAATCCGGCATTTCCCGCCATTTGAAAAATGTTTTTGAAAGCGGGGAATTGCAGCGTGAGGCAACTGTTGCAAATTTTGCGACAGTCCAGTTGGAAGGTGAACGCAAGGTTACGCGGAATGTTGAATACTTCAATCTGGATGCCATAATTTCCGTAGGTTACCGTGTAAACAGCTCACGCGGAATATGAAAAGTATCAGCAAAAATTGTTGCAGGAACCCACAGAGGTTGAAAGGAACTTTATTGCGGCGGAACTGGCATTGCAGAGGCTGGGGGCTGGGAAAAAGAAATGATAAAATCCCTTGGCATGGTGGGCTGCCAAGGGATTTTTTTGAAAAACATGGATGTATCACATGAACTACATCATAATGTTTCTGTTCATGTACAACGTAGCATTCATGCAAGATGTGAGTGCATCGCGAGCTGTATTGCGGATTCAATGGCATAGCGTAACCCTTCACCGGTGTCACGGCGGTTGGTGCCTGCAACATCGCCCACTCCGGGGAAGCCAAGTTCATCTGATATGTTCGTATTGCCGCAATAGCCACCACGAGGCGGTAACAAGCATTGTATTGAGGTAAAGCGTGCCAAGGCGTACCGGGCTACATATTTTTGAAATAGCGACATTGGATCCTGTGGGATTTGCGGAAACCATACGCCAATATTCCATCGCTTTTTGCCAATGGGGATTATCCAAAAATAATGGAGCACATTGTCTGGGTACCAAAAAGTTACCTCATCATCCGGCAGGTCTGTTTCAGCATTAATTTGGGCCGAAATGCCAAAGCTCTGCCTATGGAGCAGTCGCTTAGCCTTTGGTGGTAACAGACCATTGGCACCGGTTGCCAGCACTACCTGCTTAGCACGATAGGTGTTTGCAATAAAGATATCATCCTTCTTCTGTAGAGTTTGTATTTTCTCCCCGAAACTTAATTGCGCTCCAGCTTCAATGGCTTCCTGCAATAAATAGTTATCCAATACTTGACGCATTGTGCCAATGCCATATTCGTGTTCTCGGTAACAGTGCTGATCTTGGGAAATTGGCTTGTTAAGAGTAAAGCGGCGTATCATTCTGCCGCCAGATTGCAATAATGGGGCGCAGTCAATACCAATTGTTTCTAAAAGTTGCCTAGCTGTATGCGTTAACAACCCACCGCAAGTTTTTTCAGTCTTGCGTGGCAGTTTTTCTACTAGAAGACACTTCGCTCCTTGGCGTTGCAAGCAATATGCAAGCGTAGAACCTGCTGGGCCCGCTCCGACAATCATGTAATCATAAATCATACTACAGCACCGTCAATGATAAAAATTGACTGTTAATCTTTGGGTAGAATCCAGGCATACGGCCAAGCCGTACTGTTCCAATTCTTGGTGGAATGATACCCATTTTTCATATCCTCGTACAATTTGCGCCAGTGCGAAAGCACCACAGCGCATCAGTTCCATAGCTAATTTTTCGTAGCCGTGTGCGGCGCATTTTTTGAGATAAATTTTGTGCTTTTGCCGCCCATCAGAAAAAAAATCGATTGCGGCCATCCACACCTCGCACCCAGGTAGCTCAGATATTGGCTGCGCAATATTTATCAGCCGCTCGAAAGGCAATAAGCCGGATGTTTTCAGTTGATGCAAAGAGGCTACATTGTCCACAATAAAATTTTTGCCTATTGTGTCAGGGTCTAAACAACGCCGTAATAAATAATGCAACTTCAGTGTATCAATATGGAATTTTTCGGCTTCCGACTTCAGTTCTTTAAAGCCTAAAAAGTACATTGCCGCTTTGCTGTATCGTTCATCATCGGTAATACGCAGTTCAGAGAGCGCATTTATAGCCTGCATCATACTGGCATGGGTAGCTGCATCACAAGCATCAGCCAAACGAGAGAACAACCAATTCATGTTTTCATTGGTACGGTTGGCAAGCCCTATTTCATAGCGGATGCATTCAGCACTCTCCGAGTCAATAATACGATTTAGGGCAGATAGCATGTTTCGTGTTCGCAACTCATCAATGAACTGGTGCGTAAAATATAGGCTCTGTGCTGTGTTATAGTAAAGCTTAAATGTACAAAAGCCTTCTGGGCCGCCATTTAAATTAATGCCCAAAAATTCTACTGTGTTGTTGCCTACAGTGTAGTCGTGTTGTGCGCAAAAAATACGATACTGTGCCTCTATGGAGTCGGCTATGCGCGATGTATCTGAGCAATCATTCATTTTATACCACTTGGTTATTCCATGCAACTGAAGCCAGCGGAAAAAAGGGCAGGCGCTTTTTCAAAATATGCCAAAGCATCTGGTGTTGGGTGCTTGTTCCAACGTTCTACAGCGGCCTTGCTATAAAATAAACCGTCGAATAGGGCTGATACTACAGGAAAGTATTGTTGCTCAAGCGTTGCCAGTTTACGCCAAGCTGAATACTTTTCTAAAAATCGCTCTTTTGCCATAGTGTGATCAATGCCTACTAGGCGTGCCTGCCATGTGTATTTGTGAATGGAGCTATAATAGGCCGCGAGTAAATCTCCCAAGTACACCTCATCACCGGCCAAATCAAAATCAATTACAGTGAGTCCAGTGTTGGAGACGACAAAATTATTATAGATTCCTAAATCACCGTGTACGGCTCCTCGCGGCAGCGTATTCCATACAGGGCGCAACATATCCACTAGGCCATCGTGAAGGTGTGTCGCCTCCATTATGGCTGGAGTTTGAGGAAGCTTTGGTTGCGCTTGCCTAAGAATGTTGGCGTATCTGGCCTGACCGGTAGATATCTCTTGAAACGTAGTGCTGAATCCAATGTAGATTGGATGCTCTTGCGAAACCATGTGTATTCGTCCGATCATTTCCCCCAGCATGTCGAATGTGTATAGATCTGCAATTTCCAGGTCGATACCCATGTAGCTTTCCAGCGTGACGCAAAATTTTTTTTCATCCATGAGTTGGTCGCTACAGTAGGATCCTTTGCAACGCAACTTGCTGGGAGTAGGTATGCCGTGCGTATATAAAAGCATGGCGAACAGAGCTTGCTGTTCAGCTATGGCCAGCTGATGGGATGGGGCATGAGTTAGCCGGCAAACCCATTGGTGTCCGTCAGCAGTATCAAGCCGATAAATCAGGCGTAACAGGTTTGGGCTATTCGCACTGCGTTGTAGTGGCTGCATTTTTATCAGGGGCGCAGACACCCCATAGGCAGACAAAATCCGGCTAAAATCTTCCACGGTTGGCATAGCTATAGCTTACTCGTGCCCAAGCTCAGCTTGTATCCGGCTGACAGCCTTTAAGATAAGCTGGTCGTCATGTGTGCGTTCCGCTTTATTCAAAATACGTAGGCATTGAATTTTGGCGCTAGCCAATATACATAGCTTGTAAAATGCGCACAAATGAGGATCAACTTGTTGAATATTCTTTGTGCTTTGCAAGTTTGCAGCATAACAATTCGGGCATAGCCGCACCCATGGGCAACGTTTGCAGATGTTGGCATTGGTAAACATGAACTTTGTTTCATCAAAGTTGCGGTATGCGCCCGCTTCATCACCAATGGATATTGGCGCAAAGCCTTGGCAAGGGTAAGCATGGCCACAGGTATCGAAACACAGCATGTCCAAGCCAGCACCACAAAAACGGTAATTTTCGTCTATGGGGGTAAATATTTGCCGTAGATCCAAGTTTAGCATGGTGCACAAGCTGCTGTTTGAGTGCGTCATGTAATGCTTGACCAACTTGTCCAACTCACGGACTAAAATGTGGGTATTTTCTTCATAGTCCCAGTCTATGCCAGTTGAAAGGGTCGCATCGCATTTGAAGCCAAGGTTTTCAATGTGCTCAACTCCCTGTGCCAAGTCCGATAGCGTTTTTCTCGACACAGTCATCTTTGCTGGACAACCCGGCCAAGTTGTAGAGAAAAAATCAATATCAATTGAATCATATGTGCCGCCCCCACCTATAAAGACTCTGTTTTGGTCATGCATGGCAGGCGTACCATCTAGGCTCAGTGCGATAAAAAAACGATCCTTGCGTTCATACAACCATTGTTGAATGTTCCCGTGCACAAGTGTACCATTGGTCGTTGTTTCATACTTTATGTCAAGCTGTTGGTAGTTGGTCACAAGGTATTCGTCAATTTGCTTCATTAGTGGAAAATTCGCAAATGCCTCCCCGCCAAACAACTCTAAGACTATCGTCTTGCCAGGGGCAATCTCGGCCAGCTCGCTACTCAATATAGATTTTGCCGTTTCAAACGACATTTTGGACGTGGTCTTGCGTTGCTCATAACAATATACGCAGGCAAGGTTGCAGGCCTCCGTGAGCAGCAACATGATCCGTTTTGGGTTTGACATAATTCGTTTTCCTTCTGGCAAAAAATAGGGTGGCGGTAATAATATACAGCCACCCTATTGATACCAAAATCAAAGAAATTAATTGTAACAGTTCAATGCCAGGCGCAAGACTGCGCAGGCCCAGAACACTTGCAAGAAAATTCATTTACTTCAGGAGCATACGTGTATTCAGCGCCGAACACTTCTTCCAGTTCCAAGATGGCTTGATTTAAGGCTTGGGTTTGACCCTCATTTAAAAACAGGTTTTGCATAGTGATTCCTTGTTTTTTTATTTATTAATATATAAAATAAGCCTACGTCAAGGAGAAACTATGCGTATAAAACGATTACTATTCTTAGGCTTATTGTTTGTTACTACCGTGTATATCCCCTATCCTTACGAGGCATCTGCTGTCATAAGCCAAGTGGATGAACAGGCGACAGATAGCGCCAAGGAACAACTTATTGATTTTAAAAAAGAAGCTATCGACAGCATAATATCCAATGCAGTTTTACATGAGCATGCATTATATTATTTTGCTGCCTTTTCAGCCATGCTATTCATTATGGTGGCAGTAGTTAACGCTGCTGAGGCAAAGAAACAAACCAGGCTGACAGAAAAAGGACAAGAAACAATAGATTCCTATAGAAAAGAATTGAATATGTTACTGCAGCATACAGCTATGAGAACTGAGCAAATAGCGCAAGCTGCCATTCAGCAGCATAATGGCTTCACATTGGCGGGCAAGCTCAATAATTTGGTGGAAAGTGGCAAAGAAGTTTTTTCATACAGCATTGCAAAAAAACCTTACCTTGACATATTGTTACAGGGTATAGACTCAGAAACATTTGCTACTGCTGAAAATGCATTGCGTAATGGACGCGGAGCAGAAGCCGTATGGGGTTGCGCAGTTTTAGAACTTTCAAAAAAGAAATGGGCTTCAGCATATTATTTTTGGAATGGCTTTGTCAATTACTACTCTCAGAATAGATTCGCTCTTTTTTGCGCAACGCTTACGGGCTACAATTTTGCTTGGGATGAAAAAGATTTAGAAAAATTTAAAAATGCTGAAGCATACGCTCAACTTTTTTACACGTCAGATAGTTCACCGGAAGCCCTTTGGTGCTTGGGACGCTTAAAAGAAAAAAGTGTATCTTTGCATGCTAAAGATGAACAAGAAAGATTGTGGGCAGAGGTAGAGCAATACTACCGTGTGGCATCAGTTGAAAAACCAGAAGAAATTTCATGGAAAATAGACTGGGCTATAGCACTAAAAAATCACGCAAAGTTTCTTGACGAGATAACTCAAAAAGAGATGTATATAAAAATCAAAAAACTATTTTCTGAAGCCATAGGAGCTGAAAAATGTCCTGTGAAACGGGCTGAGTTTAGGTACTATTACGGTTCATTCTTATATGATTTGGCTGATATGATCTTGTCTAAAACATTAAAAGACAAATCAGAAGCCCGCGATTGTTTGAATCAGGCTAAAGAAGAATATATAAGAGCGATCGAGGATGGACGTGAAACAGATTCTCGCCCACTAATCGCGTTGGGTATACTTGAATTGCGCCTAATTAGCTTAAATAATGTTTGTGAACGAGCTTGGAGGTTTTTTGATCCATGCAAGATCTCTGTGAACGATGTAATCAACCATTTACACAAGGCCATCGCATTCGATAGGGAAAAATCTTTATTACCCATATGTTATGCATATTTTATTGCTGGAAAAGAAGAGAAAGACAAGAAAAAAAGCAAGGAGTATGCCGACAAAAGCAAGTGCTACTTAGAAAAATATTATAAGGTCGCTAAAGAAAAATTTTATGAATTTGATCGATTGGAATTTATCAAAAAAGATGAACAGGCTGAAGCATTCATGAACTTGTGCCAAGAATATACCGCAAATCCCGCAGAATAAAAAAACAGTGTCACCGACAGAGTTAATTAAAAATGCGACTACGGGATGGGAAAAAGTAGGATATTAACGGACACTACCCCATCCCCGCAACCCCAACCATCTCCTCCACCACGCGCAATACCGCCTCCTGGGCCTTTGGGCTCAGGGGGCGTATCAGTTCGGCTATCATCAAGGCCCGTTCATCATAATCGGCATCCGGGTCTCTAAACAGGGCTGGTACGCTGCATTGAAGGGCGGCGGCCATGTCTTGCAGGCGGCTTACTTTTGGCGAGATAAGGCCCTTTTCCATGCTGGAAAGGGCGTTGGAGCCTATGTCCAGGCGTTCGGCAAGCTGGGCTTGGGTCAGGCCAAGTTTGCGGCGGCGTTTCAGTATGTTTTCTCCAAGTATTTTGGAAAGATCGCGTTCTGGCATAGGTTCCCCTTCTGGCTTGTGCGTTTGGGGAATGCTCTCACAATTCGGAGTTCGCAAAAACATTGTTAAAATGAATATATTGCATTATTAGTGAAATCTGTTAAAACGGCATAACTGCTATGCACAATTTGCAGTCAGCCACAAGTTCAGGCTTATAGCGCGTCATTGCAGGGTTCGGAGAAAAAATTTCCTCCAGGCAAGATTTTTTCAGAAAAACTTTATCAAATTTTCTCAACTGTTCAAAAAGTGGGAGGTTCTTCGAGTAGGTCTCAAAACATTACGCAATATTTTTTATAAGAATGCGGGATACGCCATGGAACTGAAAGAAAAACCTCTCCGCAAACGCGGCCAGAACGAAAAGAAAGACAAAAGTATTACCGCAACCGAGCGGGCCTTGCGTCTTTTTTTGAAGTTTATGGCGGATGGCAAGCGCCATTATCTGGTTGATTTGGCGGAACAGTTCAACTGCTCACGCCACGCCATGACAACAACGCTTTGCACGCTGGAAGGGGTACTGGGAACCAGCCTTGAAACGGGCGTTGAAGACCGCAAAATATGGTACCGGCTCATGCCCATACGGGAACGCTACCCTCTGCCGGTAAAGCTTGAGGAAATACGCTTTCTGAGCATTTGCCGTGATTTGGCGTCCTCAACCTTGCCGGAACAGGTTTTGAAGCGCGTGGATGAATCCATTTTTCAATTTTCCCTTCTGCTGGAAGGGCAGGAATACAATAACCGGGGTAACGCGCAAAAACGCCAACTGGCCTTTTTCCCCAAAGGCCGCATTGATTACCGCCCGCACATCGCGGCCCTGGGCAAGCTTATAAAGGCGGCGGAAGAAAAACTGGCCTGCCTTATACGTTATAAAGCCCCCGTCCAGGCCGTGGCCCGTGAACACCGCTTCGCGCCCGGGTACATTGCCGCCATGAATAACGCCTTTTACGTCATTGGGGCCGGGCTGGAAGATGATATGACAAGCTACCGCCGCGCCAGCAACTTTGCCGTGCACCGCATTCAGGACGTAACCCTTACAGACAAGCGCATCAGCTTTGAGTTGCCGGAACCGGATACCGGAAAGTTCGGCCTGCCCTGGCATGAGGCGAAAAAGCTCCGCATCTGGTTTGAACCGGGCGCAACATCCGACTATGTCCGCGAACGCATCTGGTCTGATGAACAAACGCTGGAAGAACAGGCAGACGGCAGCCTGGTTCTTGAAATAACCACCCGAAGCGAAAAGGAAGTTACATCCTGGGTGTTGGGCTTTGGAGACAAGGCGCGGATATTGGAATGACGGAGAAAAATATGACTGACAAGCACGATGACGAGCAGAAGGAAAAAAAACGTACCATGGATAATATTGCTGTCGCCTTGGGCGATAGTGAAATTACCGGGCGTTATGGCGATGCAAATGCGGAATTTTTGGTTGGTTACCGTGGGGTGAGTAATGAAACCGGCCAACAACTCACACGCGGGCTGAAAGGTATTTCTGAATATAAAGTGAACCCGAAATATGCGGAAAACAACCTGAACCAGCAAGCCGGGTTCTCCGCTGAAGTTGCCAAAACCAGCCGGGATAATGCGCAAAACATCATAGGTAAAACCGGAAAGCGCACTATCCGCACTGATGATCATCCTGATTATGGTCTTAACCACCCGGTCTATGACCATGTGGAAATACTTGACGGGCAGGTTGTTGACGGTTCCGGCTCCCAGATGAAGTTTGTTAAAAACAATGAGAGGCTGCTTGACAAAATCGCCAAGGGTGAAGGCGGCGGGAAGAATGATTTGTCCCGCTATCAGGATGCAAAACTGGATCTTCCAACAGATAAAGTTGAAGCGGCAAAAAAATACTGTGAAACCCAGGCGACAACATTGCGCGATGAAGCTAACACTCAAGAAACAAAGGGAAACTTGGAATTGGCCGCCAAAAAGCGGCAGCAGGCTGAAAACTATGAAAAACTAAAAAACAATATTCAAGATAGCGGCCTTACCGCAGCCGAGGCCCGCTTTTACCGTGAACACCCAACGCTTGCAACAGCTCTGGACATAGGCCGTACCAGCCACAAGGCCGGCCTTGAAGGCGCAAAATGCGGCTTGGTCATAGGCGGCAGCATCAGCGTTGTAAAAAATATTGTAGCCGTACTGCAAGATGACAAGGATGTTTCAACGGCGCTACAAGATGCAGCCATAGATACCGGCAAGTCTGTGGCCCTGGGCTATGGAAGCGCAGTTGCCGGTTCGGCAATAAAAAGCGTTATGCAGCAATCGTCAAAATCAACCGTGCGCCAGCTTTCAAAAACGTCGCTCCCCACTTTGGCAGTGACGGTGTGCATTGAGGTCGGTTCTTGCGTTCAACGCTATGCCAAAGGGGAAATTGATACCGTGCAGTTCATGGAAGAACTGGGCGAACGCGGCTCCGGCCTTCTGGCCAGCGGCATGATGGCCACGCTGGGGCAAATAGCCATTCCCATTCCGGTTGTTGGAGCGCTTGTTGGCGGTATGGTGGGCTACACCATGAGCTCCATTTTTTACAAAACTAGCCTGGCGGCGTTTAAAGAAGCGCGTGAAGCCAAAGAAAATTATCTGCGCTTCAAAGCGCAAAGTGAAGAAGCGCGCAGGCAAATGGAAGCCTACCAGGCGGAATTGCAAGCCCTGTTTGATGCGCACATGCAACACACCAGCGAGGAATTGGCGCAATGCTTCGCGCAGTTGGATCAGGCATCTTCCGGCGGCAACATGACAGATTTTGCCGCCGCTGCCAATCAGCTGGGTTCCCTTATGGGCAAGAGTCTGCAGTTTGAAACGATGAATGAATTTGAAAATTTCATGGCCTCTGGCGCAACACTGATTCTTTAACGTTAGCAAGGAGATAGTATGTTTTTATTTAATTTGACCGAAACGGCTGAACAAAATTTTTTTATGAACCTGGCCTACCTGCTGGCAGTGGTGGAAGACTATACCCCAAAAGATGAAGTTGGCACGGGCCTGGCTGAAGCGGAAAAAGCGCTGCGAGATGTTTCCGCCATGTGGCTTGAGCCTGGTTTTTCGATGGACCCGCAAGAATTTTTTGCCCTGTGCGCCTTTGCAACTGAAATGGGTCTTACAGATTGGAATCCGGGCTGTGCATGGGAAGAGCAATGGACGTGCATCCCGACAACAGTGCCTAAAGATTCCGTTTATCCAATAGGCCATATTTTGAGAGGACGCATGGAAACTTTTCCGTCAGCGTCGCGTTTAAGCAGCGAGGCAAAAATGAACTGCGTATTGGGCGCACTGGAAGATGTGTGGAAAGAACTGCCCCAAAACCTTTCAATGTTAAAAAAGAAAACCATTCTGCTGGAACTTGCGGCAATGGCCAATGCTGACGGAGATTGTTCCGAGGTGGAAAAGCAGTTTCAGCTTCAGCTTTACAAAAAGTTCAACATATACCCTGGACTGCTGGATGATTTTGTCGGCCTGACGGCCAGTTTCAGAATGCTGTACGCCCAAGCCTCCGAACTTTTGAACGAATAAAAAAGGAGAAAATAACATGGCTCTTCCTCTGTTGATTCCGGTGATAATCGCCGGAGGTACAGCGCTTTGGGGCGGGAAAAAGGCCGTCAAGGCTGTAATGGATACCAATAAGGCCAAAGAAATAGACAGTTTCGCCAAAGCCAAACTAAATAGCAGTGAAAATAGGCTTAATAACGCCAAAAACGCAACCAACAAAAAGCTTGCGGGGTATGGCCAACAAAAAATGGGGGCTTTTGAGCACAACATTAGAAAATTTGTAGAGCTTTATGAACAGTTAAGCAACATAGAACTTGCCAACAGCGCTGAATTGCAAAACCTGAAATTGGGAAAATTTACAGCCGTAACAGTGAATGAATTGAAGAATGAATGTTCTATGCTGGCCAGCAGCGCCAAAAGCCTGGCTAGTGGGGCCGCCGGCGGGGCCATGGCCGCTTTTGGCGCCTATGGCGCTACCATGACACTGGCCAGCGCCGGAACCGGCACGGCCATTACCGCCCTTTCCGGCGTAGCTGCCACCAATGCCACCCTGGCCTGGTTGGGCGGAGGAGCCCTTGCCGCCGGTGGCTATGGTGTAGCAGGCGGGGTTATGGTGCTTGGCAGTTTGGTAGCCGGCCCGGCATTGCTCATTTTTGGCAGCGTATTGGGGGCAAGCGCATCCAAAAAACTTGATGAAGCCCGCTCAAATATGGAAATTGCCCGTAACTACGACAAAGAAGTAGATGGCGTTTGCCAAAAGCTTGAAATGATTTCTGAAGTGACCACACTGGCAAGTGAAACACTTTCAAACCTGCGTAGCCGTATGCGCAGCGCGAATAACCTGTTCAGATTGACCATTGCCAAAGAAGGCACAGATTTCGCCAAATTTTCCCAAGAAGGTAAAGAACGTGTCTTCAAAAGCGTAAAATATGCCCAACTGGTAAAAGCAGTAATTGATACCCCAATTTTGAATGCGGATGGCGGGCTTGAACCTGCAGCAAAAGGCATGTTCACAGCTGTTACGGCGGAGTTTGATTAGTCTGCAAAGTCGCAACAAGATATACCTCCGTAGGTACAGGTTGAAAAATCAGCCTGTACCTACACCCCTTATAATTCTCACTGCCCACAAAAGGTAAAGTATATGGCAAATGAAATCAAAATTCACTTCAACACTGCTACCGAAGGGTTCATTACGTCTCTTGTAACCTCACATAAAAATTTTGTGATGGATGTTGACCGGGGCGATCTAATGAAGGCTTGCGCAAAAATTGAACGACTGATTGAAGGTGCAGGCATGACGTGCCGGGTCTACACCAAAGGGCGTGTGGCTGGCGCTGTCTTCGGCGTTGCCGGCGTGTTGGGAACAATTATACACAACGCTGCAACGTTGAACCCTGATTATGAAATCGGCCGAAACATCGCAACAAACACTGTCACTGTAACATGGAAAAAATAAACAATAGAAAAGGAATAACTTATGCCGGTAATAGCCGCGGCCATGGGCCTTATTTCCCTGATTGTAGCAGGTTTTATGCTGTACTTCATGTGGGGCGTTCTGCGCACGAAGTTCAGTACCAACAAAATAATTACGGCAACAGTTTTAACAGGGATACTCCTTGTTGTATTTCCGCCGCTGGCCGCAATAATATTCTTGGTGGCATTTTGGTACAGCGTGGTAATTTGGTTTAAACGGAAGTTTCAAAAGTAAAATTCGTGACGGTGGCACAGCATCACAATTGCCTGCTACAACTGGCAAAAAATGAGGTGGTACAACAAACCACCCCATTTTTTCGCAACGCTTCATAATCTGGAGCCTTGCCGCGCTATCCTTGCCTCAACGCCCACTTGAAGCGTCAGCCAAAAATCTTCAGGCATATATAACGGGCTAAAGAAATGTAAAGGAGCCAATTATGCAAGTTGTTTATCTTATTGCCTCCATAATCGCCCTGGTTTTCATGTGGCGCATCTTGCACCTGTTTTTCAGCACGGCCAAGATTGTTATCGGGCTGATCATTGTTTCAGTTTTCTGGCCCGTGCTTGGCCCTCTGCTTGGGGCGGGCTTTCTGGTGGTGTTCTGGTATTGCGCCTTTCGCGGGGTAAGGGCGTTGATGGCGGAAAACAGAGAAAACAAAGAACAAAAACAGATAACGCCCTGGTAAGGAAGGATAAAATCATGAGCAACACAGATTCGAATGCCAATTCCCAACACAGCAAAAACAGCCAAGCTGACAGCATTACAAAGTTTCTTGTTGAACAGGCAAGCTCTCCCGTTTTGACGGAAGAAGCCGCCATGCAGGAATTGATTGAAAAGCATGGCCTTGGCGAACATGCTTTGCGCATCATGGAAATTGTTCAAACCACAACACGCTTGCACACGGCCCGGTACCGTGATGTCGCGCTGCCGCAGGCCAAAGCCGAACTGGCCGGTCTGCTGGACAATACCTTGCCGGAACTGACCGGTTGCGGCCCCTATGATATTGCTATGGCTTTGGCCCTATGCAAAATTTTAGCCGCCAACAGTATTATAACGCGGGAAATTCAAGACAAACTGCTTGAGTTTTGTGAAAAACACTGGAGCAATCCTACAGTTTTTTCATCCGCTGGCGGAACAACTGGCCTATCCGGCATTCTTTCACATATCCCTCTCATGATAGGTTGCGTAGCGTTCGCAGCGCCATCCGGTATTAGTGCCAAAATGCAGAATGCAATGCCCACCCCTGCTTTCTATTCTAAAAACTTGGCTAACGCCACCAGTGAGGCCCGTTATCTTGGTTATGAGGACAACGCGCTAACAGAAACCACTAAAGAAAGCCTTTCAACCTTCAGCCTGAATGTCGGCACCGCCAGTTACGCCAATGTGCGCCGTTTTTTGAATTCCGGCTCATTGCCCAACCCGGATGCGGTACGGGTGGAAGAGTTGCTTAACTACTTCCCCGCCAACCGGGGCAATAATTTTGCCAAAATGGAAAACAGCCCGTTCTATGGCTATTATTCCCTTTTTCCCTGTCCCTGGAACAGTGAACGTGTGCTGATGCACCTTGCCTTGCTGGCGGAAGGGGAAAATACGTTCGAAGGCCGGGTTGAAGATGAAATTCCGCCCTGCAACCTGGTTTTTCTGGTAGATACGTCCGGTTCCATGGAAGGTTCGGATCGCCTGGCCCTGGTCAAGGCCGGCCTGAATCTGTTAATTGATGAATTGCGCCCGGCAGACAAGGTTTCCCTGGTCACTTACTCCGGTACTGTATCCATTCCTTTCAGCAATTTTTCCGGCGATCAAAAAGTAGAAATGCGCGCAGCCATAAACAGCCTGATCGCCAGCGGTTGCACGGCTGGCGGTGAAGCGATGAAGCTGGCCTACGAGCAAGCGAAGAGGGGCTTTGTGAAAAACGGCGTCAATCGCATTCTTATGTTCACAGACGGTGATTTCAATGTCGGCGTTTCCAGCAATGCGGAACTTACAGCCCTGGTGGCCCGCAAGCGTGATACCGGCATAACCCTTTCCATTTTGGGTTTCGGCGGATATAACCTGAATGATTCCATGATGGTACAGGTGGCTGATAAAGGCAATGGCAACTACAGCTATATTGATTCACTTTCCGAAGCCCACAAAGTTTTCACAGAAGAGCTGCGCGCTACCCTGACCACCGTGGCCAAAGACGTGAAGGCGCAAATTGAATTCAACCCGGTTCTGGTGAAGGAATACCGGCAAATAGGCTATGATACACGCCAGCTTGAGGCGGCGGAATTTAATGACGATAACAGGGAAGGCGGTTTTATAGGCTCCGGCAAATTGGTGAATGCGCTTTATGAGCTTACCCTGGTCGGACAAAAAACCTCTGTTGATCCGTTACGCTATGCCACGCCAACAGATGAAGCAAAAAAGGACGCCTCTTCAGCAAAAAATGGAGAAGCGAATGGGGGCAACGGTTCCGGTGAAGCGGCAGAAGTAAACTTTGCCGATGAGCTGGCCTTTGTAAAATTGCGCTGGAAGGCCCCGGAGGCAAAAAACAGCACCCTTACCGCCTGGCCGGTTTTTCATAAACACCTGCATGCAGAAATTTCCCAGGCCAATGCGGATTCCCGTTTTATCGCCGCCGTAGCCGCTTTTGGGCAAAAATTGCGCAACAACCCGGCCCTGGCGGAAACTTCCTGGCCGCAAATAGCCGCCCTGGCGCAAGAAGCTGTTGGAACAGACCCCGGAGGGTACAAAAATGAATTTGTCAAGCTGGTAAAACTGGCCGACAAGCTTGCCAAGCATTAATATTTCAGTAAAGCAATGCCATCAAAAGTCCGTCTGTGCCAACGCACAGGCGGATTTTTTTGTTTCACCCAAAACCAAAAGGAGCAAACCACATGGGATACTATTCAGAAATCGGCCTCTGCCTTACCCCGGAAGGCTACGAACAGTTGCAGGCAGCCGTCCAGGCGGAACAGAACGAAAGCGTCAAAACGGAAGTGCAAGATTTACTAAGCGAAGCCACATTCCACACCAACGACAGCGGAACCGTGGCCTATCATTGGGACTGGATGAAATGGTACGGCGATTTCCCGGACGTGAATTTTATTGAAAGATTCATCGATAACCTGAATTCCGGCGATTACCTGTTCATCCG
>JAVBMP010000108.1:0-14377 GCA_031552315.1 Desulfovibrionaceae bacterium
AATTCATTTAACATTCTTCTAACTGCACATAATGCTTAATTCAGCAGTTATTTACTTAATTGTTTTTAATCATGATTTCTATTCATATTTTGTATTGCATACATCACTTTTGCTTCAATGTCAATTTCTCTAATCATTTGACATAACATTGCCTGCAGATAAAGCCTTTCTCAGCTGTTATTCCCTTAAATATGTTGTTAAACGTGTTTTCTATTAATATATCTGAGTTGCATATATAACATTTCCTTATTTCAATTTTTTTTTTATTATTATTTCGTGGGGTCGGTGGGGGCTGGGGCGCCCGGCCCCCCCCACCCCGCCAAGGGCCTGAGGCCCTTGGAACCCATTTGGACTATTGCACAATGGCCTTTTGCCCTTTTACCGCATCATGCCCATGCTCCAGTCCCGCGCGACATATATGCTTGAATATACTCCCTCCGCACGGGCCACGGGACAGGGGCACTCCTTGTGAAAGAACAAAAAATCTCATTGCGCAATGGTCTCAAATGATTTCCCCCAGACCCCCTCGACAAAATTATGAGTTAAAACGGCGAGTTCTGCTTTGGCAGAACGCGCCGTTTTAACTCATAATTGGGGTTCCAAGGGCCTAAGGCCCTTGGCGGGTGCAGGGCAGCGCCCTGCCCGCCGGAGGCGTATTTTCATATTTTAACCGCGCCTGCGGCGCAAGCGGTTGGAAATGGCGGAGAGCAGCAGGGCCAGCCCAAGGTATGTGGCCGCCACCACTGTCCAGGTTTCAAACACTGTGAATTGCGCGTCTATGATAAGCCGTCCGGCCTGGGTAAGTTCCACCAGGGCAATGGCCCCGGCCAGGGAGCTGTCTTTGACCAAAGAAATGCTTTGGCTTACCAGCGGCGGCATTACGTGGCGCACGGCCTGGGGCAGCACAATATGGGCAAAGGCGCGGCCCTTGCCAAGGCCAAGGCTTCTGGCGGCCTCCACCTGTTCTTTGGGCACGGCCAGAATGCCGGCGCGGAAGATTTCCGCCATGTAGGCCCCTTCAAAAAGCCCGAGGGCGAAGACGGCGGACGCAAAGGCGCTGAAATCAAAATAGAGGGCAAGAAAAAAATAGGTAAGAAAAATGTGGACTAAAAGTGGGGTGTTACGAATAAGCTGAATATAGGCGGTTGCCAAAAAACGCGCGCCCGGCCCGCCAAAAAGGCGCATGGATGTTGCGGCAAGGCCGCTGCATACGGCCAGAACCATGCCGAACAGACAGATTTTCAGCGTGCATAAAAGGCCCAATAGCAGGGGCCCGGCCTTGAAGCCTTCCGCCGTGAAGACGCCAAAGCCATCCAGCACCCTGCCCCATTGCCAGTTTTGCCCACTGGCCATGGCCCCGCGTAAAATGCACCAGACTATGGCGGCGCACACCAGCAGGTAGAGCAAAAAATCTGTAATAAAATGTCCGCGCCAGGCCAGCCTTAAGGCCTTACCCGGCGCGGACAAGGAAAAGCGGCCCATTTCACGCAAAAAACTTTTCCAGAGGGCGGCGTTCCGGGGCAATTTGCTTTTTGCGCTTGCCTTCGGCTACCTCTTTGCTTACGTACAGCCCGCAGTAGCAGGAATCATATTCCTTGACATCATCGGGGCGGTAAACGCAGGGGCACAAAATATCTTTGTCTTTTTCCCGGTCACCGGAAGAAAGGCGGCAGGGGCAAGCCATGTAGCCGTGGCGGGATTTTACCTCAAGCAGCTGGGTAAGCACTTCCATGGTAAAATCGTGATCCGGGTTGAAATAATACCCCTTGGCTTCCTGAATGGGCTTCAAGGTATCATAAAGAGCCTGGGCGGGTGTTTTGTTTTCGCTCATTTTTCTAACGCCTTGTTTATTTCATCTTCTTTAAAGCCAACCACTACCACTTTATCCGCATCATCTTCCGTATTATGAAAAAAGACCATAGTGGGAAAAGAGAAACGCGGGTTATGTTCCTTAACCCGGTTAGCCACCGCTTCCCGTTCCGCGCCTTCGAGCAGGTCTATGTAAGTACACTTGAAGTCAAGGTTTTTGCTTTCAAGCAGCTCTTTGGCCCGGCGGCAATGCGGGCAGGTTGAAATACCGTAAAAAGATATTTTACAAGGTTGTGACATGGTGATGCCTCCAGTTAGGACATATTAACTTTGAAACTATACGCTTCAAAGGCATTTTTAAAGGCAAAAAGGCCATTCTGCAACAGCCTCAAAGGCATGCTACCCCGGCGGCAGCGCGGCAAACACCGCAGCAATAGCGCGGCAAACAGCCCAGCGCGTTTATTCCACCGCAGGCCCGGCTTGCCAGTGCCAGGCCCGGCGGCAAGTTTATATAATTGCCGCGCAACCTGGCCTTAGCCCTGCATTTTTTGCAAGGCTTCCGCCAAGTGTTCTTTTTCAAGCCCTATCACAGCTTCACCGGTTTTGCCAAACACAATTGTGGGAAAAGATTTTTTCGGGTTGTGTTTTATCACAATTTCCATTGCCTGGGCGTAATCGTCATCACTAAGGTCATCAACCTCAATATAAAGGAAGTCCGCATTATGTTCCTTCAAAAACCTGCGCACGGCCTTGCAGTAGGGGCAGGTGGTAAGGCTGAAAACAAGTATTTTATCCGCGGGAATATTCAAGGGGCATCTCCATTCAAATTTTAATTTACTATTCCAGAGCAATTTACGGTTGAAATGAATGAATTGCTCGGCAAGGGTTTGTCTTCAAATCCTTGCCGCTAAATCATAGGCATTCATTGCCGCCGTTAAACGACCATTTCAAGCGTAACCCACTCTATTATGAGATTTTCACTTTAAGATTGTCGCATATATGACATTTTCACTTTAAAATTACCGTTTGGCAAAAGGAACAGGCCCGCCTGTTTCAATCTTGCCGGGCTTGTGGGCCTTGCCGCGCGTGGCGGCGCAACGCGCTTTATGACAAGCGTTCTTTAACAACGCGTGAAACCAGCACCAAAAAGGCCGTAAGTTCCTGCTCGCTGGTAACGGATCCGTCACTCCATTCCAGCGTGTACCAGCCCGATGGCTGCGTGGGCCGCCAGCTTAATATCAGGGCCGGCCAAGAAGGCTTGGAGTAACCGTAACCGCCAGATTCTCCGGACCCGCCAGATCCGTCTGGGCCTTCCGGGTTTTCCCGGCCTTCCGCGTCTTCAGCGCCCGCGCCATTGGAATTTGGTGCTGAAGGGGCAAAGGCGGGTTCTGAACGTGCAGGGCCAACGCCATCTTGCTTTACGACATACAAGATGATTTTATCGCCACGGTCATCCCATTCCAACAGGCTGGCATGTTCCACCGGAAGGCTGTCCCGCAAATTGTCCAGAGCTTCCAGCACGGGGCCAAGCTTTTCCTTGCGAAGCCCGAAAAAACGGGTGTCAAAATCTTCATTCGCCGCCCGTTCCCGTTCCGCCAGTATGGCCTTATACCGTTTAAGCCTTGGGTTGCGCAATACCATAACCGCGCCTATGCCCATAACCACGGCTATGCAAATCAAGACTATTTCCGTCATGTTCCGCCTTTGCCGGGCCGCCAGGCAAGGCAAACCGGCTGAAACAGGGTAAATCTGGGTGAATCTTGCGTAAATCTTACGTCAATTCTGGGGGCCGCCTGTTCAAATGCTTTGGAATTATTCGGGCAAAACAGGCAAAACTTGCGGAACATTATATTCCGGATGCGCAACCATAGCAAGAGTTGTTTGGTACACTTTTTCCAAAACATCCTTTTGCAGCACATCACAAGGCTTGCCAAAGGCTTCAAGGCAGCCGCCACGCAAAAGGGCCAGAGAATCGCAAAACAGCGCGGCCAAATTTATATCGTGCAGGGCCGCCACCACAGCGACGCCGCGTTCACGCGCCAGACGCCGCAGCAGGCCGAACAGGGCCGCCCCGTGCCCCGGGTCAAGGTTACTGCTGGGTTCATCCAGCAACAATACCGGGGCTTCCTGCGCAAGGGCGCGGGCGACAAACACCCGCTGGGCCTCGCCGCCGGAAAGCCCGCTAAGGGGCCTCGCGGCCAGGTCTTCCGCCTCTACCGCCCGCAAAGCATCAAGGGCCGCTTGCCTGTCTTGTGCCCCATACCCGCCCAAAGCACGGAAAAAGCCGGATAACCCGCCGCTATCGTTTGCATGGGCGTAACGCCCCATAAGGGTAAAATCAAAAACGCAAAGGTCGGAACTTTCCGGGCGTTGCGCCACTGCGGCTATGGTTTGCGCCCTCTGCCGGGTTGCAAGCCGGTAAATATCTTCCCCCTGCCAGCGCACAGAACCGGCCCGGGGCGGCAAAAGACCGCCCAAGGCCAAAAGCATGGTGCTTTTGCCGCTGCCGTTCGGCCCCAGCAACCCGGTAAGCCGCCCCGGCAAGGCCTGAAAGCTTAAGCCGCGCAATACAGGGGCGGCCTTGAGCCCGTACGCGACCGTGATTTCTTTGGCTTCAAGCATCCGGATTTTCCGGCGGGCCGGCAGACTGGCGGCTGTGCGCATTGCCCGGCGCTTTGCCCGGCGCATTATCCGGGGCGTTGCCCGGAACATTTTCCGGCGCATTATCCGGGGCTTCGTGCATAAGGCTGTTCAGCCGCGCCCGTGATTCCTTCGGGTTGTGCCCCAGTTTGCGGGCAATGTCCTCCAGCCCTTCTTCCGCATCGCTGGCCCGCAGGTACAATGGTTCAATGTCCGCCATGCCGTAGGCTTCATCCGGCAAATCAAGCGCGGCTTCCAGCAACAGGGCTGGTGGAACGTGGTCGTAGTACGCGCTGGCAAAACTGGCCGCAAGGCCCGCTTCCGCCAACAGGGCGGCCAGGGCGGCCCTGTTACGGCTGGCCCCGCTGCCCGCGAGGAAAAACGGCCCCGGCGCGCGGCGCAAAAAATCCGGCAATTCTTTCAATTCCAGAGCCAGCAAGTTGGAAATGGGTTCCATCCCTCGCGTGCCGGGGCGCAAAGGAAAAAGCTGCACATAAACAAGCCTGCTGCGGGCATGGGTAAGCACGGCCAGGGTGCCGCAAGCGCCGCCGCTTTCTGACGCACAGCTTCCGGGGGCACAGCTTCCGGGGGCGCAGCTTCCGGGGCCGCCGAAGGCGGGGGACTTTTCACCCTTTGCCGCGACGCCGGCAACACCAGCAAGCTCAACAAAATCAACAGCGTCAACACGATCAAGTCGGAGGCCATGAACGGCCTGAACATTACGCGCCAGCAGCGGCAAATAGGCAAGACCGGCCTGGGTAGCGCCCAGGGCCCGGCTTAAGGCCGCCGCGCTGGACAGGGCCAGGCGCAACCCGGTAAAGCCGCCCGGCCCGTTCACCACGGCCACGCGGCCAATGGCCGTTGGTTCAAGCTTAAGTTGCCCCAGCGCGGCTTGCAGGGCCGGGATCAAAATTTCCGCCCCTTGCGACTGGGCAGCCCATTCCCCGGCAAAATAGAGCTGGGTGGCCCGCCCGCCCCTTGCGGTTTCTTTTGTTGCGGCTTCTGTTGCAGCTTCTTTTGCCGCGCTTTCTTTGACGGCTACGGTTTCCGCTGCGGGCAAAGAGGCCACACAGCCAAGGGCAAGTTGCAGGCGGCCTTCCGCCGCGTTCAGGGCCAGAGTAAGCCCTTGTGCCGCAGTGTGCCCCTTCATGCTAGCCCCAAAACTTCAGCAGGCGGCCAATGTCGTTAAACACCAGAAAAACCGACAGAAGCAGCACCAGGGCAAGCCCGGCGGCCGTGCCGTAAGCCTGCACCTTTTCCGGCACGGGGCGGCGGAATATCAGTTCTATCAGGTTGAAAAACACATGCCCGCCATCCAGCGCCGGAATGGGCAAGAGGTTCAACAGGGCCAGGTTCAGGCTGAGCAGGGCGGCGAAGGTAAGCAGGGGCAACCAGGCGCTGTTGCTGGCCTGTTCATGCACAATTTGCCCTATGAATATTGGCCCGCCCATGTCTTTTACCGGCACCTCGCCGCGCCCGAGCATGAACAGGGTGTCACCTATGAACAGCACCCCGCGCCAGGTTTCCCGCGCCCCTTCAAGCAGCGAGGCAAAAAAACCGCCTTCATATGGCGCCCCGGCGGAAAGCAGCCCAAGCTGGCGCAAGGAAAATTCCTTGCCGCTTTTATCCGTAAACGTTGTTACGGCCGGGGTTATTTCCAGTTCTCTTGAAGCGCCGCCATTTTCCACTTCCACAAGCAGGGGTTGCGCGGCGCCCATGCTCCCCATATTCACGCGCATGCGTATATCGTCCCAGCGGCCAATTTGCCGTCCGTTAATGGCGACAATGCGTTCACCGGGCACAATTCCGGCCAGGGCGGCGGGAGATTCCGGCGCAACCTTGCCCACTTCCGGTATGATCATTTGCCCGCCAAGGAACAGGGCGCTGTAAATAAACCAGGCCATAAGCAGGTTGAAAAACGGCCCGGCCAGCACCACAAGCAGACGGTGCAGCGGGGGGCGCAGGCTGAAGCTTTGCCCCGGCGTGAAAGGCGCGGGTATTTCTTCATCCTTGCCGTTTTCACCCACCAAAGAAACAAAACCGCCCAAGGGCACCAGGGCCACCTGGTACAAGGTCTGTTTGCCCTGAATGCCGAAAAGCTTTGGCCCAAAGCCTATGGAAAACTTTTTTACCCCTATCTTAAGGGCGCGGGCAGCCAAAAAGTGCCCCAGTTCATGAAAAAATATCAACCCGCCCAAAACAACAATAATAGCAATAGTTCCGGTCATTTTAGTCCTTTAAAACATATCGGGCATTTTGAAAATGCCATGACGCCCATACGCGCGGGCACAATCCGGCGCTTGCCGCCGGGAACAGTTTCGCGCCCTTGCATACGGGCGGAACAGGTTAGAGGCGATTGCACAATGAGAATTTTTGTTCTTTTACAAGGAGTGCCCCTATCCCGTAGTTCCGTACGGAGGGAGTATATTCAGGCATATATGACCTTCGCGCGGGACTATTAAACATGGGCACGACGCAGTAAAAGGGCAAAAAGGACATTGTGCAACAGTCTCGTTAATCATAAGCACTAAATGTCTTTCGGCAAGCGGCGGCGGAACAGGCATAGCGGCGCGCTTCCAGATCAAGTTCCAGCACATCTTCAAGTGTTTCCGGCTCTTTGTCATAACTGTGCCAGACAAGGGTTTTTTCCACCAGTTCCGCTATGCCGGTGAAGTGCAGCTTTTCTTCCAAAAACAGTTCCACCGCCACTTCATTGGCCGCGTTCAAAGAAATTGTGGCCCCCCTGCCCTGGCGCAGGGCCATGCGGCACAAATCCAGCGCGGGGAAGGCGTCCAGATCCGGCGCTTCAAATTCCAGCGTGCCGGTTTGCAGCAGGTTCAGGGGGTTTACCCCGCTGTTGATGCGGTACGGCCAGCCCAGACAGTGCGCCAAAGGCACGCGCATATCCGCCGGGCCAAGCTGGGCCAGCACGGAACTGTCAGAAAATTCCACCAGCGAATGCACCACTGATTGCGGGTGCACAAGCACTTCCACCAAATTTTGTTCCAGCCCGTACAGGCGGCAGGCCTCAATGACCTCCAGCCCCTTGTTCATAAGGGTGGCGGAATCCACAGTGATTTTTGGCCCCATTTTCCAACGCGGGTGATCCAAAGCCTGGGCCCGGGTAACCGTTTTCAAATATTCCGCGTCCTTGCCGCGGAATGGCCCGCCAGAGGCCGTAAGCACCAGCTTTTTAACAGACGTGGTGGAACCGGGCGCGGCACCCCGCCCTTGCCCCCGGCCAGAAATATAATACGGGTAAAGCACGGAAAGCAGGCACTGGAAAATGGCGTTATGTTCGGAATCCACCGGCAAAATGGCGGCCCCGCTGGCAGCGCAAAGATCACGCAACAGCGGCCCGGCCAGCACCAAAGATTCCTTGTTCGCCAGCGCTATAACCTTGCCGGAAGCGGCGGCGGCGGCTGTGGCCCGCAAACCGGCGGCCCCCACCTGGGCGGAAAGCACGGTGCTTACCTCCGGCAGGGCGGCAAGCGTGGTGTAGGCCTCTTGCCCGGCCAGAATTTCCGGCTTGTACCCGGCGGGCAGCAGGCCTTCCAGTTCCTTTCGCGCTTCCGCGTGGCGCAGGCCAAGGTAGGGCGGGCGCCATTGCGCGGCTTGTTCCGCCAGCAGGCGTATGTTATCCCCCCCGGCCAGGGCCACAACCTTAAAGCGTTCCGGCTGTTCCGCCATCAGGGCCAGGGCGCTGCGCCCTATGGAACCGGTGCAGCCCATAAGGCTTACAGTACGCGGCTGCACATTGGCGTATTCCGGTCTGGGAAGTTTGGAAATGTAATTGATCACAGGGGGTTCACTTTATTTTGGGTGCAAGTTCCTAAAATATAAAAAAACGGAAAAAGGCATACACCGGCAACACAAAAATCAGGCTGTCCACCCTGTCCAGCACGCCACCGTGACCGGGCAGCAGGTTGCTGGAATCTTTAACCTGCAACACGCGCTTCAGGGCAGATTCAAACAGGTCGCCAAACAGTGAGGCCAGGTTAAGGGCAATGGCCAGCGCTATCCAGGTAAAAATCCCGGCGCCCCGCACCGCTTCCGGCATGGGCAGGGTCAACCCCAGCGCGGTTACCAGCGCAACGCAGCATAAAAGGCCGCCCACCGCGCCTTCCCGGCTTTTATTAGGGCTTATTTTCGGCCACAGTTTTGTTTTGCCCAGAAGGCTTCCGGCATAATAGGCCCCCACGTCGGAGGCCACAGCGGCCAGCAGCACAATAAGCTGTTCATACACCGTAAGGTGCAGCACTATTTGCAGGGTAAGCGGAATATAAAGGATGCCCACCGGCATTATGGCGTACTGTTCCAGCCGGGCCTCGTCATTGCCCGTGCCGTAGCTGAACAGAAACTTCATGGCGGTGAAAAACCAGGCCAGGCCAAGCAGGGCAAAAAACAGCGCCATGCCTTCACCGCCGGGCCGGGCAAACAGCACCACACCAAGCCCCACGCCAAGCCCCACAACCTTGCTGCCCAAATGTGAAAAACCGGGCCAGAACATATTATAAAATTCATACAGCGCGGCCACAGCGGTTACGGCAAGCAAAAGGCGCAAGGGCGCGCCGCCAAAAACAAGGCACAAAATGACAAGGGCGGCCAAAACAAGGCCGGTATAAACCCGCGATTTATGTGATGAGCCAAGGGCCATAGCGCTAACCTCTATATTTTGTATTGCTTGTCAGGTTCAACAAGCAAAAACGTCAAGCGGAAAATATTGGAACAAAATGGCCGCAAGGCCAACCTATTTGCCAAAACGCCGGGCGCGCCCGGCAAAGTCGTCCAGGGCCCGGCACAAATCCTGCTCTGTAAAATCCGGCCAGAGCACCGGGGTAAAATGATATTCCGCATATGCGCTTTGAAAAAGCAAAAAGTTGCTGATGCGCTGTTCACCACTGGTGCGTATGACCAGATCCGGATCCGGCTGCCCGGCGCTGTAAAGGTATTCCGCCAGCGTTTCAGCCGTAAGCTCTTCCACCTTGCGCCCGCTTTGCATAAAGCGCGAACAGGCCATGACAATTTCCTGCCGCCCGGAATAGTTTATTGCCAGGTTAAGGTGCATGCTCTGGCACTTTTCCGTCTTTTTCATGGCATAATTCAAGCCCTTGCGTGAGGCCAGGGGCAGGTCGGCCATTTCCCCGAACAGATGCAGGCGTATATCCTGCTTTTGCAGGGTGGCAAGTTCCTGCTTTAAAAAAAGCACCAGCATTTCAAACAGAAATTTTACCTCTGTTTGCGGGCGGGACCAGTTTTCACGCGAAAACGCATACAAGGTAAGGTGCTTTATGCCAATACGGCGGCATTCTGTAACTATTTTGCGCACGGTATCACTGCCGGCCTTGTGCCCGGCGCTGCGGTCCAGCCCGCGAGAAGTGGCCCAGCGTCCATTGCCGTCCATAATAATAGCTATATGTTCCGGCAGCTTGTGCCTGTACTCTTCCGTCACAATTTACTCCAGCGCATTATATATAATATGCTTTTGTTAAATACGCTATGCGCCGGGGTAAGGTCAAGCCATGAAAGAAGGCCGCGCCGGGCGGCCCGGGGCACTTGAAATTTGCGCTGCCGCGCATTACATGGTAAAAATAACTTGGACGGCAAACGCGCCGCCTATGAAAAAACGGAGAAAATACGTGGGATTTCAAGATGTTTTACGCGATACAGGCAACCTGCACCTGATTGACGAACTCAGGCCGGACAAACAGGTGCTGAGCCATATTGATGAACTGCGCGGGCAAAGCACGGAAGAATTGCGCAAAATATATCTGGCCTGGGGCACCATGACCCCAATGGGCCTTGCGGCCATGTCGCTGTTGAAGGAACGCTGCCCGGAAGAATTTTTCCGGTAATAAGGCCATTGCACAACGGCCTCGTAATGCATGCCGGCCCAGAGTATTTGGCCAGAGTATTTGGCCGGGTATCCGGGCGCAGAACCGCCCCGCCCTGCCGGAAACACCGGGCCATGCCTTATAAACCGGCCCGGCGCATATTGAGGCCGTTGCATAATAGCCTTTTTGCCCTTTTACTGCGTCATGCCCATATTTCGTAGTCCCGCGCGAAGGTCATATATGCTTGAATATACTCCCTCCGCACGGGCCACGTAATAGGGGCATTCCTTGTAAAAGAACAAAAATTCTCATTATGCAACGGCCTCTATTGGCATGAAACGCTTGCGCCGGGCGGTCTCATTTACAGGGCGGGTGAATGGTTGCCATTGCGCTTGCCGGCAGGGTGGTTTAAGCAGGTTAAGCTGGTAAGTGAACTGATGCTGCTGGCTTCTTTGCCGCAATATTTGCAAACATATTTGCTTTTTATGCTGCCTTCATACAACTTGTGCTTGCCCTTGTTTTTACCGGCAGGGTGGTTTAAGCAGGTTAAGCTGGTAAGTGAAGTGACGCTGCTGGCTTCTTTGCCGCAATATTCACAATAAAATGTTGCCATAAAATTCTCCAACTGTTTAAATTGTTAATTCGATTATTTTAATATCCGCTGCATATAGACGCAAAAAAACAAGGTTTTTTACAATATCCCGCCGCTTTGTCACGCCGTCCGGTTCACAGGCTATGCGCATGGCGTTTCAGAATATGAAATTCGCCTGCGTAAATTTCAGGGCAACCATAAAAACCCTTTCGCCAAATAATTCCGCTGGCCGTTTTATTGGGAAGGCCCGGGGTGGCCGCAAGCATTATATGCAAATAATTTCTTGATATCTTATTACTTATCTAATAGTATTTCAAATTATTTTGCCGCAAGGAACATATATGAGCAATGAACCAGGTGCGTTTTTTGATGAAAGTAATATCAAAAAAGCCGTGCAAACTTTTTACAGCCACATATTGCATGACGTTAAAAACAGACTGAATGCCGAGCAGGAAATTAACCGCAAAACCGGACATCTGTTTAATTGCCTTGATTTTACCACGCCAAATGAAAACACCATGTCGCGCATTATTGCGTATTTGCTTGACCCACGCGGGAATCACGGCCAGGGTGAAACCTTTTTGCGCCTGTTTGCCCAGCAGGTGCTGGGGCGGAATGACCTTGAACTTTCCGGCGCAACCGTGCGGTGTGAGGCGCCAACTGTGAATTTGGCGGGAAATGAGCAACGCCGCATTGATATACTGATTGAAGGCAAGCGCTTTGTTTGCGGCATAGAAAACAAGCCCAATGCGGTGCATCAGCCAAAACAATGCCAGGATTATTTGCTAGATATTGAAAGAAGATGCGCCTGCGCAGATAAGGCTCCATTTTTGGTATTACTGGCCCCACTATGGAAAATTCAGGCAGAGCACACGGCATTGGATAAAGAAAAATTTTGTATCTGGTATTTTAATGATACAGATGAGCCGGAAAAAGCGCCTGACCACGCAAGAAGTTCTTTTTTTTCCTGGCTGCAAGAATGCCAAAAAAATTGCCAGGCAGATAAAGTCAGGCATTTTATTGGCGATTTTGAAAATTGGGTATTTTATAATGTGCTACAATATTAGAGGTAATCATGTTGCAGAAAGCAATAGAAAACACTGTGTTGCGTAATACCATTCAAGAAAAAAATGCCGACAACCTGCTTGTTACCTTAAGTTTGGGGACAATTATTAACAAAATACAAGATGCCACCTTGCAGGAAATCTTTTTGAAAACGGCGGAAGAGGCCGCGAAAAAAACAGGCTGGGAAGCTCAGGAACCGAGACCCGATCTGTCCGAGGGTATGCGGCTCGTGATTGGGCTGCAAAAAAACTGCACTATGTTTGGTGAACCATGTACGGCAAGCGTTTACTTGGACGCGTATCACAAAGGCGAACTACTAATTTATTTTTATGCATATTTTAATGGAGAGACAAAATACAAAGAGGAGTTACAGAACATTTTTGCTATGAAGAAGGTAACAGGAAAACCCCATGGACTTCTTTGGCAGGGGATCCCGCCATCCTTTGAAAAATTTAACTGGAACAACCCAGAGCATTTGACCAACCTTGCGGTTTCAGCTTTGGGGTGGCCGCAAGGAACACTTCCTGTAACAAATACCTTCACGGGCCTGGCGGACACATTGGTTGAATGTTGCACGCAGTTTTCAGCGGTAATTGAAGAGTGTGCAAATAAAACGCCACTGGAATAACAAAGTTATGCCCAGACTGGTTGCCGCTTCGTAACAGTTGCGGCAACCAGTTTGTCTTGTTGATTTTTTACTACTCATACCCCTTCAGCGCGGCCCGCAGTTCCCTTTGCACGGCTTCCACCAGGCATTGCGGTTCCAGCAAGCGCAGTTTGCTGCCGTGGCTTAGCGTCCAGGTTATTACCTCCGCATAGCTGCGGGCGGTGAAGGAAAGTATGCCGCCCGCCGGCGTTGCGGGTGTTGCGCCCGCATTTTCCGCATTCGGCGTATTTGCCGCGTTTCCGGCCCCTTCTGTGGCCTCTGTTCCCGCCGCGCCCGCTTCAACAAGCTGACCAGCTTCAACAACCGCATCCGCTTCAAAAGTCTGGTCTGGCCCCCAGTTGCGTTCTTGCATAAAAATGGCCAGTTCCGGCGCAATGTGCGTGCGCACGGTGAAGGCTTCTTCATTTATTATACCGAAGCCGTCTTCATCCGGCGGGGCTTCAAGCTTGTGCTTTCTTTTGGTCAAATGCGCTTCATTTATGCGGTGTACGGCCAGCAAGGTTGGATAACGCGCTTCCGGCTTGCCCCGTGCTTCTACCAGCCAGCCCCTGGCGTAAAGCGCCTGATTGCCGCTTATCAGGCTGGTAACCGCCATGTCGTGCGTGCGCTTGGCCTTGCCGGGGGCGGTGTAGGCAATTTCGCATACGCTTTTTTCCGCAATGGCTTGCAGCAGGGTTTGCAAAATTTCCCGCTGGGGGGTGTAATCTATATTGCCCACAAGGGCGGCCTGCACCGCCGCGCCGGCATATTCCTTGGGGCGTTCCGCCTCTGCCAGCGGCAGGGCGGCGCGGCGAATGGCGTCATCCATCTGCCGGGCGATAGAAGCGGGCACCAGCGGGGCCACAATGTCCCGGTAAAAGGCCAACAGGCGCACATCTTTGCCTTGCAGGGCCAGGCCGCGCCTTTCCACATTTTCCGGCTGGCGTTCCAGCCAGTAGTACATGGCGTTGCGTTCTTCCGGCCGCCGGGCGCTGCGCAGCTTTACGCCTTCCTGCCCGGCGATTTTTTCCAAAAGCCGCGTTATGGTTGGCTTGGAACAGCCAAACTGCCGGGCCAGTTCCGTCAACGACCATTCCCGGTTGGAAAGCAGCAAGGTGGTATAAAGGCCAAGTATTTTTTCCGTGGCGGTGGCGTCGCTTAACTTAGGGGGCATGTTATTTTTCCTGTATGCAATAATTTGTAAGCAAATTTCATATTAGAGGCCATTGCGCAACTCCATCGCAAAGCGGTCTAATAATTTTTTTGAATTGCATTTTTTATTTTTGGGTATTTTTTCTTAAAAAGATGAAAGGAATACGTTATTTGGGCTTGGCCGGAGATTTTTCTGCTTTATAAGGCAACACAGGCTTTGACGGAAAACGCTTGTCAAAGTCTTTTACTGGTTGCGGCGGGTCGTAATTATCCATGGTATTCGTGTGGTTACTAAAGAGATTAGCATAGTTCACGTCTTTCTCTTGCCCGTAAGCTCCCTGAGAATATATGTAGTACAGCAGTAAAAAGCACCTTCTTCCATTCATGGCAGCCCCTTTTCTAAGCACGCCAATAGCATTTTCCATGTCGTGGCTTTTAAAAATATCTGGAGGCCATTGCGCTATTCCGTGTTTTTGCCTTGCCTTCCCGCGCATTTTCCTTTATACGGACGGTTGTCTGGCCTTTTTGCGCCCCCCTGTTGGGGCTTCGGCGTCCCCTGGACAGGCAAAGTGTCCTCGTAGCTCAGTTGGATAGAGCGCCGCCCTCCTAAGGCAGAGGCCGCAGGTTCGATTCCTGCCG
>JAVBMP010000112.1:0-8135 GCA_031552315.1 Desulfovibrionaceae bacterium
GTAAACGGCTGGAGCCCGCTTACCATGGAAGATACCACCATAGCCGACCTGTGCTGGGGTTCCAACATTGATACCGCGCTGGTGTTTGACTGCCCCATGTACCGCCTTAGCAAGTTCGGCTACACCCGCGGCTTTGACAAGGTATGGTTCACCCACGGGCATGAAGCTGACCACGCCTTTTACCGCAAGGACGACCTTATCCACTACAAGGCCGAAGACTTCCACACCAAAAAAAGCCTTAACGCGTATATGGAAGCCTACGGCCACAGCCCGGAATCCCACCTGAAGGAAACTGAAGACTATTTGCGCCACCGCCAGTACTGGAAGACTGATGAAGACCAGAACGTGGCCCATGTTATGAAAAACGCAGTGAAGTACCTGGAAGGCCGCGACAAAAACAAGCCCTTTTTCCTGTTCATAGACAACTTTGACCCGCATGAACCGTGGGATTCCCCTTCCGTGTACGACCCGGACATGAAGTGCCCCTATGACCCGGATTATGAAGGGCCGGAAATCTTCCTGCCCATTGCCGATGACGTAAGCCAGTTCTATACTGAAAGGGAACTGCACCACATCCGCATGCTGTATGCGGAAAAAATAACCGTATGCGACAAATGGCTGGGTTATTTTATGGATAACGCCAAGCGCCTGGGCCTGGAAAAAGACACCCTGTTTATGGTGGTGAACGACCACGGTGAACCCATGGGTTACGGTGAACACGGCCACGGCATTATGCGCAAAAGCCGCCCCTGGCCCTATGAAGAACTGGCCCACGGCATAATGATGCTTAAAGGCCCCGGCATAAAGGCCAATCAGCGCACCAAGGCCTTTGCGCAGTCTTGCGATGTGGCCCCCACGGTGTGCGACTGGCTGGGCCTTGGCGTGCGTGACTTCCATCAGGGCAAAAGCCTGCTGCCCGTTGCCTTTGGGCAGGTGGAAAAAGTGCGTGACTTCGCCATTGCCGGTTACCACAAATATTCCTGGTCCATCATCACCCATGAATGGTCATTCATTCACTGGCTGCACACTGTGGAAAATTCCAAACAGGCCCATGACGCGGTTATGGACTTCTACGGCGCGGCCGCCCAGGCCATTGTAAAGGGCGCGGGACACGGCGAAGCGCTGAACGATGTGCAGGCCGAACACAAGGCCTTTGCCAGCCGCGATGGCGCGGACCAGTGGACTTGCACCCCGGACAGCACATCCAGCGTGCCGGAAAAAGATGAACTTTATGACCGCACCAAAGACCTGTTCCAGCTTAACAACATCATAGACAAGCACCCGGACACCGCGAAAAAGCTTTGGGATCAGCTTCGCGAGTTCATGGGCGAACTGCGCACCTGCTAGAGTGGTTTACGCTTGAAATAGTCGCTTAACGGCGAGCAAAGCTCGCCTGCGACTATTTTGCGGCAAGGCTTTGAAGACAAATCCTTGCTGAGCAATTCACTCATTTCAATCGTAAATTGCTCTAGAGTGGTTTACGCTTGAAATGAGTGACTTGAGCTATATCTAGAACGGTTTACGCCTTTTTACGGGGTTTCCCCAAGGGCTTCAGTTTATTCTGGCCCTTGGGGGAACCCCGCGCATTTTGAGGCCGTTGTGCAACGGCCTCATTTTACAGTTGCGCGGGGGTTTGCGCCGCGTGCAGATAGGCCCGGCGCAGGGCGGGAATTTGCTGGCTTTCGGCATGCAGCAGGTATAGAAAACGCAGATAGGCCTCATGCAGGGCCTGCTTGCCGGCGCGGCGGGCGCGGACAAGTTCCGCCGCCTGTCCGGTTTGTTGCCCTGGCTGTTTTGTCTGTCTGCCCTGTCCGGGCGCATGCAAATCCTGCACAAGCCGGGCCACGAATTTGGCCCGGTGGCTGGCCCTGTGGTGGGCGTCTATTACTGCCAGGCCGTTGGCCCGCGTTTGCGCCACTTCCGCCGGTTTGTCCAGCAGTTCCCTTACCAGGGTGGCCAGCCCCGGCAGGTTGGACTGGTCATATATGTACAGGTCGCGGCGGTCTGTGAACAGTTCTTCCAGGCCGTGCCCAACCCTTGGGGTAAGCAGGCAGGCCCCAAGCCCCGGCGCTTCAAACACCCGAAAATTCAAATCATTATCTATGCTGTGGTTCAGCGCCAGCTTGGCTTTGGGGAAAAGTTCCGCAAAATTGCCGGAGGCCAGGCGCAAATCCGGCAAAAGCGCGGCCAGGGCCTCCATAAAGTCCACCCGCGCCGGGTTTACTGCCCTGTCCACCCGCCCGGCGAAAAGCAGGTTCCATTCCCCGGTAACCGGCGGCAACGGCCCTTCAAGGTCTGGCGCGAAGGGCGGCATCCAGATTATTTGCTCATCTTTAAGGCGCATGCCCTTGAATTTGCTTAAATGGTCTTTCAGGCTGACCAGGCACAAATCAAAGGCCTGGGCATAAAAAGGGAACCAGCTGTGAATGTGGGTATCAATGGCGTAAAAAATGGTCAGGCAGGGGAAGTCTTCAAGCCCAAGCACAAAGGGGGGCAGGCTCATGTCCGCCACAATTACGGCGTCTGGCGTTGCCCCGTTGTTTGCCTTCAAAATATCCGCCCAGCCAAGGATGTTGCCCGGCGTGACAGGCAAAAAAGAAACCGCGCAGCCGAACTTTGCCAGGCGGTCATAAAAAAACGGGTTGCCCACCCAAACGATATTTGTCATGGCGCGCCCTTGTCCATGCCGCGCAGCACAAGGCGGGCCAGGCTTGCTTGCGCGTAAAGTTCTTCCTGCTCGTCATTGGGCTGCATATCATTGGCCCGCATATCACTGGCCCGCGCGTCTTTTTCCACACCGTTTCCGGCGGCTTTTTGCGGCGTTCTTTTTGGCTGTTGCGCAAGATAATATTCCACTGCCGGGCGCAGGAAAAAGCTTTGCCCATTTTCTGCCGCCCGCGCAAAGGCGGTTTGCCACAGTTCAAGTTCTTTGGGCGTAAAAAAGCGTTCCGGTGGGAACTTGTGCCCCTGTTTGGACAAACTTTCCAGATGGGCTATTATGGTGCGGGGTTTCAGGCCGCGCGTTTCAGCTATTTGGTTCAGGCCTTGCCCCTGTTCGAACAGGCGCAAGGTTTCCTGCGCGGTTTCCCCAAGCTGTTTTTTTACTTCTTCCGGGTTTATTTCCGGCGCGGGCTTGCGCCCTTTGGCCCTTTTCCCTTCCGGGCGGGCTGAAGCGGCCAGCGCAAGGCGTATTTCATCGGGCGGCAGCTCTTCCGGGTGGGCCTTGGCATAAGCGCGCACCACGGCCAGCACGGGTTCACCATAGGCCTGCAACTTGTGTTCACCCACGCCGCCTATGCCCAGCAGAAGCTCCGGGGTATCCGGGAAGCGCCCGGCGATTTCTTGCAGGGTTTTGTCGGAAAATATGACAAAGGGCGGCACCTTGCCCTGGGCCGCCATGCGGGCGCGTTCTTCCCGCAGGGCCTCAAAAAGCCCGGCGGAAAAGGGCAGGGCTTCCATCATGGGTGTGGCGGCTTCCGGTACGAATTTGGCGGCTCCCGATACGTTTGGGGCGGAAGCCGCTTTTTTTCCGGCCCCGGCGGAAGCGCCTTCGAAAGCCGCCCCGAAAGCGCCGGAAGAAGCGGCGGGCAAGGCCTGCCCGGCGTTGTCCCTGCTTTTTTTGACCTTTGCGGCCTTTTCCGGTTTGGCGCCCCAGAAGCCCGCGCCAAGGCGCTGTTTGCCGCCCAGCTGGCGCAGAATGTGGAAGGTTTCTTGCCCGCGCAGCACGCGCCAGCCTTTTTCCGTTGGGGCAAAGCCGGGCCGCCGGGCGGGGTATTCGCGGGGCTGGCCCGCGAGAGATTCCGGGGATTGCCCGCTAAAATTCCCGCCAGTTTGCCCGCCAGTTTGGCCGCCAATTTTTCCGCCAGATTGCGCTTCGGATTGGCCGCCGGGCTGCGGGGGCGACGCCACGGCCATGCCCTGGGCGCACAGCGCGTTGATAAGGCCCAGCCAGTAGCTGGCGTCTTTGTCCGCGCCCACGCCGAAGGTGGGGAGTTTGTCGTGCCCGTGGTCTGATATTTCCTTGTTGGCGCAGCCGGTCAGGATGTTTGTGATGTGGCTTGCCCCGAAGATTCCCTTGGTTCTTACCATGGCGGAAAGGGCCTTTTGGGCGTTGATTGTGGCGTCTTCGCGTTCCACTTCACCCATGCAGATGTCGCAGCCGCCGCATTTGCCTTCCTCTAGCCTTTCACCAAAATAATTCAGCAAATAGCGGCGGCGGCACAGGCCGGATGTGGCGAAATCCTGCATTTTGTAAAACTGCTTCAGGGCCACGTCCCGCGCAACGGGGTCTGTTATGGTGTGCGTAAGGCGCAAGATGTGGTTGCCGTCCTTGCGGTCATAAAAAAGCGCGCAGTGCGAAGGCACGCCGTCCCGCCCGGCCCGCCCGGTTTCCTGATAGTACCCTTCAAGGTTTTTGGGCAGGTCGCCGTGCGCCACAAAACGCACATTGGATTTGTCTATGCCCATGCCAAAGGCTATGGTTGCCACAATCACGCGGCATTCATCCCGGTTGAAGGCGTCCTGGGCGGCGCTGCGTTCCTGTTGGGGCAGCCCGGCGTGGTAGGCCCTGGCCTTTATGCCGGAACTTTGCAGGAATTTGGCGGTATCTTCCACATTTTTGCGGGTATTGCGGTAGATTATGCCGGATTCCGCAGGAAATTCGGCCAAAAATTCCAAAAGTTGCGGGTGCAGGTCTTCCTTGGGGAACACCTGATAAAAAAGATTGGGGCGGTTGAAGGAGGCGCGGGTGGAAAAGGGGTTGCGCAGGCCAAGGCGTTCCACAATATCCGTTGCCACCTGGCGGGTGGCCGTGGCCGTAAAGGCCGCTATCGGCAGCTGGGGGAAGTATTTGACAAGGTTGGAAAGCAAAAGATAATCCGGCCGGAAGTCGTGCCCCCATTCCGATATGCAGTGCGCTTCATCAATGGCGAAGAAAGAAAGGCGCTGTTGCTGCAAATAGGCTATAAAATCCGGCATGCCCATGCGTTCCGGTGAAACATAAAGCAAGTCAAGCTGGCCCTGTTCCAACGCGCGGCGAATGGCAAACTGTTCCGCCGGGGGGCTGGAGCTGTTTAAGGCCGCCGCGCTAAGGCCCGTGGCGCGCGCCCCGTCCACCTGGTCTTTCATCAGGGCGATAAGCGGGCTTATGACCACGCAGGTGCCCGGCAAAATGTGGGCCGGAAGCTGGTAACAAAGGGACTTGCCGCCGCCTGTGGGCATAACGGTGAAGGAATCGCGCCCGGCCAGGGTGGCGCGGACAATATCTTCCTGAAACGGGCGGAAGCTGCGGTAGCCAAAAAGCGCGGACAGGGCGGCAAAAATTTCATCATGGCCAACAGGGGGCAAAGGCTTTTCCTTTATAAAATTGTGGGGTTGCCTGGGGGGATGCCTTCGGCGATCAGGGGCGTTTCCCCAGAACCCCGCGCCGTGAAATGATTTACCCCCGGCCCCACCACAGGTGTGGGATAAGTTAAAAGTTTGGGTGTTTTGAACCTGGCGCGGGCGGCATTCATTGCCGCCGTAAAGCGCCGGAGTGAGCGTGTCTTTACAAACCCCGGCTTTGCGGGGTTGTCATCAATCTGGCGCAGGCGTGGGTTGCCCGCCTGCGCCAGGTTTGAGGCCGTTGCATAATGGCCTTTTTGCCCTTTTACTGTGTCATGCCCATGTTTCGTAGTCCCGCGCGAAGGTCATATATGCTTGAATATACTCCCTCCGCGCAGAACTCGCATTCCTTGTAAAAGAACAAAAATTCTCATTATGCAATGGCCTCGGTTTAATGGCCTGGTGTGGTTACTTCCTCAATTCTTCCAGCTGGGTGCGCAGGGTTTCAATGGCTTCCGCCACGGCCTGCAGGTTTTGCCCGGCTTCTTCCATAAGCGTGGCGGCGGAAATTGAAATGGAATCAATAGCCTCTACCCCGGCGGTAATGTGGCGGCTGTGTTCCGTCTGTTCCCGGCTGGCGGCCTGGATGGTTGCAACGTGTTCCGCGTTGGTTTTGACCGCGCTTACTATGTTGACCAAAGAGCCGCCGGCGTCTCCGGCCAGGGCGCTGGTGTGGTCAACGGTACGGGACGTTTCATCCATAAGGTTTATGTTGTTGCGAGTGGCGTTTTGAATTTCTGTAACGGTTACGCCAACGTCGCGGGTGGCCAGCATGGTTTTTTCCGCCAGCTTCCGCACTTCATCGGCCACCACGGCAAAGCCGCGCCCGGCTTCACCGGCGCGGGCCGCTTCAATGGCGGCGTTCAGGGCCAGCAGGTTGGTTTGGTCGGCAATGTCGGAAATTACGGTCATAAGGTTGGTAATGCCTTCGGCCTTGCCGCCAAGCTCATGCAGGCTGTTTTTAAGCATATTGGCCTGGGTGTTCACTTCCTGAATGGAATTGGCGACGTTTTCAACCGCCTTGGCCCCGTTTGCCGCCATGGTGTGGGCTTCTTGCGCGCTGGCAGATGCGGAAACGGCGCTTGCGTCCACCTTCATCAGGCCGCGGTTAAGGGCTTCCAGCGCGCTGGAGTTGCGTTCAGACTGTTGGCGCTGGCTTTCTGCCCCGCGCGCCACTTCATGGATGCTTTGCTGTAAGCGCATGCTGTACCGGGTAAGGCTGTCCACCGCGTCTGAAAGCTGGGCCGCGGCATGGCGAATGCCCTCACGCTTGGCCTTTTCCGCCTCACGCTGGCTTTCTTCCGCTTCACGCACGGCCTGTTCGGCGCGCTGGGTTTGGCGCCGGGCTTCTTCGGCCTGGTCTTCACTGGTTTGGAGCATGGTTTTGAAGGAATCGACCATGGTGTTCAGTTCACGGCAAAGCAGGCCCACTTCATCCGCGTCTTTCACTTCAATGTGCTTGTCAAGTTCGCCGTTGCTTACGCGGGTGGCAAAGGCCAGGGTGCGGTTAAGCATTCTTACAACCAGGCTGATGACAATGAAAACGGTGATGATTACCAGAACAATATAGACGCAGTTGGCGATAAGCAGTACGTTTTTAAGCGTTTCAATCGAGGCGTAAACTTCCGCGTCTTTCACCTTTACTATGCTTGTCCACTGGGTAAACGGGTCTGTTACAAATTCCGCTGTCCAGTATGTATTTTCAAAGAAATAGCGGTGGTTGCCGTTTTGCATTTGCACCAGTTTGGGCGTAAGGAAGCCGGCCTTCGGTTCCTGCATTATAGAGGTAGATGAGGGGTGGTAATATACAACCCCGCGCGGCCCGGCGATAAAGGCGATGCCTTCATTGCCGATTTTTGTGGGTTCCACATACTGTTTGGCTATGATGACAAAATCCACATAGACTTCAATGGCCCCTGCCACTTTGCCGTCTTTGTCCTTTACCGGGGTCATAAAGGGCACAAAGGCGTGTTTGGGTTCATTGGGGTACAGGGCCACCGCTTCGCCCACAACGGTTTTGCCTTCACGCTGCATGCGTTCAAAAAGCGGGCGGCTTTTGGTTTGCGCCGGGGTAGCGGGCACTTGCCCCTTGCTTATGTCTATGGCGGAATTTGCTTCCAGGCCCATGGCCGCCGGGTCATTGCTCATAATGACGTTGCCGTTGCGGTCAAGCAGGTTGGCAACGCGAAAGAGCTTGCTTTTTACAAAGGGTTTGGTGGCCAAAGAAAAGTTCATAACCCGCAAGGTTTCAACCAGTTCATCGCCCTGGGGCGGGGTGTCTGATGTAAGCAGGCGCACCGGGCGGATAATGCTGGTGCCTTCAAGGTCTTGCAAAATGCTGTCACGCATGCCGTACAGGCCCACGGTGACCGTGCGCAGTTCTGTAGAAATGCGTTCACGCACCGACTGTTCCACCAGCGCGGAAACCTGTTTGTAAATGAAAAAGGCTGAAAGGCTACCAAAAATAAGCAAAATAAGTATGATAGGAACAAGAATCTTGCTTCTGAGCTTGGGTTGTAACATGAAAAAAAATCCCCCTGAATAAATATTTTATAAAACTAGAGCAATTTACGATTGAAATGAGTGAATTGCTCAGCAAGGATTTGTCTTCAAATCCTTGCCGCGAAATAGTCATAGGCGAGCTTTGCTCGCCGGAGGCTGTTGACAAAGTCCTCTTTGTCAACAGCCCGCCGCGCAGGCGTAGGCGGCATTCATTGCCGCCGTAAGGCGCCGAAGCGGGCGTGCCTTTACAA
>JAVBMP010000133.1:0-4276 GCA_031552315.1 Desulfovibrionaceae bacterium
CTGGGGGTTATTCTGGCAGTGGCAAGCCAGAAAAAATCCAAATAGTATTTTGAGGCCGTTGCACAATGAGAATTTTTGTTCCTTTACAAGGAGTGCGAGTTCCGTGCGGAGGGAGTATATTCAAGCATATATGACCTTCGCACGGGACGAAGCACGACGCAGTAAAAGGGCAAAAAGGCCATTGTGCAATGGCCTCCAACTAAAGGAACAACTATGCCGTCTTATGAGGCTGTAATCGGCCTGGAAGTGCATGTTCAGCTGAACACCAGGTCAAAACTCTTTTGCTCCTGCTCCACAAAATTCGGGGCGGAACCGAATGAAAATGTCTGCGAAGTCTGTTCCGGCATGCCGGGCGCCCTTCCCCGCCTGAATGAGAAGGCTGTGGAACTGGCCGCCAAAGCGGGCATGGCCCTGAACTGCCGCATCAATAAAGAATCCATATTCTCGCGCAAAAACTACTTTTATCCGGATTTGCCGGGCGGCTTCCAAACCTCGCAGTTCACCCCGCCCATTTGCGAACACGGCTACCAGGAAGTGACGGTAAACGGCAAAACCACGCGCATAGGCATAACGCGCATCCACATTGAAGATGACGCGGGCAAATGCGTGCACGCGCAGGGCGAAACCTGGGTTGACCTTAACCGGGCCGGCACCCCGCTTATTGAAATTGTAAGCGAGCCGGATTTGCGCAGCGCGGAAGAAGCCGCCACCTACATGAAGCAACTGCACACCATTCTGGTCTATCTGGGCATAACAGACGGCAATATGGAAGAAGGCAGCATGCGTTGCGACGCCAACGTTTCCATACGCCCCAAGGGTTCCAGCACGCTGGGCACCCGCGCGGAAATTAAAAACCTCAACTCTTTCCGCAACATCCAAAAAGCCATTGAATATGAAATTTCCCGGCAAGAGGCCGACCTTGAAGACGGCAAAACCCTGCGGCAGGAAACCCGGCTTTTTGATTCCGTAAAGCAGGTAACCCAGGCCATGCGTTCCAAGGAAGACGCGCACGACTACCGCTATTTCCCCAACCCGGATCTGCCCGTGGTGCGGGTGGAAGATGCGGAACTGGAAAGCTGGCGGGCCGAACTGCCGGAACTTCCCCGGCCCAGAACCGAGCGCTTTATGCAACAATACGGCCTGGCGGAAGAAGAAGCCGGCATTCTGGCCTCCAACCGGGGCGCTGCCGATTATTTTGAGGCGGCCTGCGCCACAAAATGTTCCCCCAAACGCCTGGCCGGGCTTATGCTGGGCGAATTTTTACGTGAATGCGCGCAAGCGGGGATGGAACCGCAAGAAGCCAAAATGACCCCGGACAGGCTGGGGGAACTTGCGTCCATAATAGACAAGGGCCTTATAAGCCAACGCATGGCGCATGAAATTTTTCCGGAACTGTTCACCAGCGGCCAAAGCCCGCAAGCCCTGGCGCAAGAACGCGGCCTGGCGCAGCTTTCAGACAGTTCCGAACTGGAAGGCGTGGTGCAAAAAATCATTGCCGCCAACCCGGCGGAGGCTGAAGGCTACCGTTCCGGCAAGGGGAAACTCCTGTCCTTTTTTGTCGGGCAGGTAATGAAAGAAACAAAGGGCAAGGCCAACCCGGCCCTGGTAAATGAATTGCTTGAAAAAAATCTGAAAGGCTGATATAGGTCTGCCTTCCAGTAAAGACAATCTCAAAACACCATTGGAGTAAAACCATGTTTTATGCTTTGCGTGATTTAGGCAACATGCTTTGCGAGCTGGTAGAAAACGCCCTTCACTCAACCCCGCAGGGTTTTGTAGGCGTGAGCCTTATTTTCTTCTACTTTGCCCTGATTGTCTGCACAGCCATTTACCGTTCCAAAAAAGGCGACCACCTGGAACATCACCATTGATGTCCAGGCCGAATGTTCGGCAACAATGTTCTGGCAGGCCCAAGCTTTTTCAAGGCGTTAAGGCCGTTGTGCCCATTTAGGCCCGCCAGACTTGTTTTTTTCTCTTGACTTTTTCAGAGCAAGGGGCTAAATGCCTCTTCTCTTTTGTGGAGGTTTTATAATGTACGCAATAATTGAAAGCGGCGGAAAACAGTTTCGGGTTGAAGAAGGCGGCAAGATTCGTGTTGAAAAGCTTGCGGTTGAAGTAGGCCACGAAGTTGTTATTGATAAGGTGCTTATGCTTGGCGGTGGCACGTTCACAGCCGGCACTCCTTATGTAAGCGGGGCCAAAGTTACCGCTGAAGTGTTGAACCATACCCGGGGCGAAAAGGTTATTGCCTTTAAAAAGCGCCGCCGTAAAGATTCACGCAGCAAACACGGCCACCGTCAGGATTACACCACCCTCAGCATCAAGTCCATTGTGGCTTAAACGCGGGAGTTTGCGAAATGGCACATAAGAAAGCAGGCGGTAGCTCCCGCAACGGGCGCGACAGTGCAGGACAACGACGCGGAATAAAGCGTTTTGGCGGCCAGCCGGTTGTGGCGGGCAACATCATTGTGCGCCAGGTAGGCACCAAGGTGCACCCCGGCACAGGCGTTGGCCTGGGCCGTGATTACACCATTTTTGCCACTTGTGACGGCGTGGTCAAGTTTGAAAAATATATGCGCAAAAAGCGCGTGCTTACCCGCGTGCATGTTGTGCCGGCTGAAAAGGCCTAGGCTGTTTTGCCAGCCCCGTCAATAACGGGGCCTTACGCCAGTTTTTCAGCCCGCCGGGTGTTTTGCCCCTGTGCGGCGCGGCATTTTTTCAAACAGACTGTTATTTTCCGGGCGAAGGCAAAAATGCCTTCGCCCTTTTTGTTTTTGCGCGAATGGCTCAAAAAGGCGCTGTAGCCTGTTCATATATATCCGGCCCACCCCCTGCCCAAACATACCGGGGTTTCCAAAGGGCCCCCGGCCCTTTGGCGGGGGTGCCGGGGGCAGCGCCCCGGCCCGCCGGAGGCAAAAAAATAAACTTCCAATCTTTCAGCAGGTTCCCAATGCGTTTTGTAGATGAAGCCACAATAACCGTACGTTCCGGCAAGGGCGGTTCCGGTTGCGTTTCTTTCCGCCGAGAAAAATTTGTGCCTTATGGCGGGCCGGACGGCGGCAACGGCGGGGATGGCGGCAACGTCATTCTGCGGGCCTCTTCCCGCCTGCTCTCGCTTTACGACTTCCGCCTGAAGCGCATATATGAGGCGGAAAACGGCCGCCCCGGCCAAGGTTCCCAATGCCATGGCCGCAAGGGTGAAGACCTGGTGGTGGAACTGCCGGTGGGCACCCAGCTTTATCAGGTTACGCCGGAAGGGGAAGAGCTGCTGGCCGATTTGCCGGAAGAAGGCGTGGAATTTGTGGTAGCCAGGGGCGGCATGGGCGGCAAGGGGAATGAATTTTTCAAAACATCCACCATGCGCACCCCGCGTTTTGCCCAGCCCGGAGAACCCGGCCAGGAAAAGCGCCTGCGGCTTGAACTGAAAATGCTGGCGGATTGCGGCCTTGTGGGCCTGCCCAACGCGGGCAAATCCACCTTTATAGCCGCGGTTTCCGCCGCCAAGCCCAAGATCGCCGCTTACCCCTTCACCACGCTTACCCCCAACCTGGGCGTAATGTTTGATGACAACAATTATGACCGGCGCATGATCATTGCGGACATACCCGGCCTTATTGAAGGCGCTCACACAGGGCAGGGGCTGGGGCACCGTTTTTTGAAGCATGTGGAACGCACCCGCTTCATTGTGCATATCCTGAGCGTTGAAGACATACCGGATGACCCGGATCTGTACTGGGCGGGCTTTGACCTTATAAACGCCGAACTTGACCTGTTTGACCCGGAACTGGCGGAACGCAAGCAAATTGAAGTAATAAACAAAATTGACCTTGCAGATGCGGAGTTTTTGGAAAAGCTGAAAAAACAGGCCAAAAAGAAAAAACGCAAAATATTTTTCATTTCCGCCCAAACCGGGGAAGGCCTGGAAGAGGTGCGGAAAGAAATGTGGAACTTGCAAGAAAGCCTTGACCTTAACGCGCCTCTGGTGCATTTTAAGGAAGACGATGCTGAAGATTTTCAGCCGGAAGATGATGACGATGTACAGGTTATCTGGGTACGTGAATAACCGGACAACCCGGCAACTCTTTCGTCTTTTGGGCTGCGTAAGAAAGTTTTTTATGAATGAGGCCGTTGCACAATGAGAATTTTTGTTCTTTTACAAGGAGTGCCCCTATTCCGTAGTTCCGTGCGGAGGGAGTATATTCAAGCATATATGACCTTCGCGCGGGACGAAGCACGACGCAGTAAAAGGGCAAAAAGGCCATTGTGCAACAGCCTC
>JAVBMP010000152.1:0-20907 GCA_031552315.1 Desulfovibrionaceae bacterium
TAGAGCAATTTACGATTGAAATGAGTGAATTGCTCAGCAAGGATTTGTCTTCAAATCCTTGCCGCGGAATAGTCGTAGGCTAGCTTGGCTCGCCTTTAAGCGACTATTTCAAGCGTAAACCACTCTAAAAGGGCAAAAAGGCCATTATGCAACGGCCTCAGAATGTGTCTGTGGGGAAACAAACCGGGCATTTGGCCCTGCGGGTTCCCCCACGCCCCCTCCCTTACCCTGATATGAGAGGGTATGAGAGGGATTTTTTTTGCCCGAAGGCCAAGAGACTCCAGGAGGCGCCAGGAGACGCCAGGAGACATCGGGAGGTTTCCCCCGCGCTTGTTTGTAACGGCTATTTTTTGTTCAGTTCCCTGCCCTCCGGCACTTTTTCAAACTTGACAACTTCATTGCGCAGTGGCGCATTTTGGGTGGCCGGGAGTTGCCGTATGAAAACGCGTGACTTGCCCGGGCTGTCGGCATCATAGCCATCCGGATAAAGGGTGGCCGGGGTAATAAACACAATTGCCGCTGGTTCTCCGGGTAATCTGAAGGTGTAATAACCGCAGCCGAACAACGTTTCAAGCAGGTCGCCAAGCGTTCCTTCCAAGACAAAATCGTATTTCAGTTCGCCAAGCTGGTCGTCAATGTAATAAATAATCTGGTAAAAAGACCAGTGCGCGAAAATGGAATATTCCGGTTCCACCAGCGTTTTTTGGTTTTCCTTCAGCCATTGCCTCAATTCGGCCAGGCTGTTGCGGTCAAGCCCCTGCAAACGCGTTGCAAGGAATTGGTAATCACCATGATCCAAATTATCTTTCACCAAAGACCGCGCGAAATTTTGATCAACAGTGTTCGCATCTGCCGCCCAAGCCATGGGTGAACAGGACAACAGCGCGGCCACAGTAAAAACAGCTAGCCACTTCATATAATTATCCAGTTGAATGCGCGGCAATCATCACTTATTTGTCTTGCCGATTAGCGGTTTCGTAACCCCGTACACACGCTGAAGAACTTCACCATTCGCGGCATAAATAGTGATGTGAATTTTTGCCGCTTGTTCTTCCGACAGGCTTTTGTCCTTGCCAATAGAGAAATATTCTATCTTTGCCGGGGGAATATTTTCAGTTGTAACTTTCCCATGGCTGTCCGTTTTCTTCACCGGGAATGAGCGCATGCTGACCGGCAGGTCTTCCAATTTTTCTTCTTTTTTAAAAACGCCGTTTTCGTATAGCAAAACCGTAGCCATACCGCTACTCCGGGCAGTGGGGGCATCCGGCGCAAGGCTTGCGTCCGCCGCTTCTTCATCAGAAAGCGCCATGGGGAACTGCCCTTTGGGGGTGGATATGCCTTTTTCCGCAAACCCCTTGAGCTTGCGCAATTCTTCTTCGCTAAAGTTGTTCAGGGTTTCCAACGCAAGGGCCTTGCCCTGTTTGCCGCCATAAAGATATTGATACGCCAATTTGGCGGCAAAACTTGCGTCTATTGCCTCTTGCCGGGCTGCCGGGGCCACTGGCGCGGCAAACAGGGCCACAAGCAGAATTGCGAACAGGAACGGGGTAAAATGCCTGGGCACGGGTGGCTCCTTGCCTTAAGGTTAAAATTTAGGCCATTGCGCAATGGTCTCATCAGTTTTCCGGCAAACCGCGCCGCGGGGGCGGCTTGCCCTTTGGGGTGACAAGCGGAAGCCGGGGCAGCGGGTTCAAGGCCAAATTCCGGCTTAAATGCGCATTGTCAAAGCCCATAACCCGGTTTACGGGAAGGCCGTTCAGCATTGCTTCCGGGCCATCACACAGTTTTTCTTTCACCATGCCTAATGCCTTGTGGCGGCTTTTTCCGCCGGGCTTTGCGGCGCTGTGTCTTCATGGGGGGAAACATCAAAAAGCTGATTTTGCCCATAATCCCTGATTGACATGCCCCATTCCTCCCATTCTTCAGGCGTGGCCGGGAAATCTTTGGGCTTGCCGAACCAGAGAAAAAAATGTTGCTCGCCGCTTCCCTTAACAATGTTGCGCCCCAGCCAGAAAATATTTTTCTTGCCAACTGTGCATAGGTAAGCGGCGTGTTGCCCTTGGCCGTCTTCCCATTCATGCAGCTTTTTCAATTTGACCCCGGACTTTTTTGCGGCATCTTGCCAGGGTGGGGCGGCTTTTTTCAGCGGGGCTGCCGCTTGCGTGTGTTCCGGCACCAGCCATATTTCATAAAGGCTGTTTTTCCAGCCCCAAAGGGCAATGCGCCAGGGCAGAGGGTTTTGGGCGGATTCCGCCACGCCGGGCCTGTCCGTCAATTCCAGACGGCTTAGGCCGGTGCGCAGGTCGTAATGACTGCCCCACTCCCCTTCCTTGCCGTCCGTTTGCCAGGCAATGAAGGGATTTTCCGATTCCAGTTCAAAGCCCGGCCAATCATCAGCCTGCCCAAATGCTTCACCAACCGCGCGGAGAAACTGCCCAAAATCCAGAGAGCCGCGCAGTTCTTGCGCCACAAGCGTTTTACCTGCCGGGGGCCTTTCCGCCGCCGGGCCTTGCAGTTGCTGATAGCGGCTTAGCACTTCATAGTGCAAGCTTGCATATTCCTTAACAAAGGTATTTTCAGAATTAAAAAGCGCCCATGATGTCTCCCCGCCGGAACCGGAATCATACATGGCGTTCAGGTTAAACGCTTTTTTCCCGTCCGCGCGCAAGGCATAGAACAGGGTGCGGTCAAATTCCCCCTTGGCAGTGGCGGAAATTCCGGCCTTGCGCAGCACTTTGGGGAAGTCCAGTATGGTATCTGAACCAAGGCTGCCCCAACTGTCCCGGCCGGGCTGGATTTCTACTTGTTCAATTTCATCCGGGGTGCCAATAACCGTTATTTCCCAGGGCACCAGTTCCTTGCGCCGGCGCAGCCGCGTATATTTATGACCATTGGCCTCAATAAAAACATAGGCCATGGTTGCGGTTTTGCCTGCAACCTTAATTTTTGGCAACCACGTTATGCGCGGGTGTTTGGGTAAATTCGCCCAGGACTTGGACGCGGCCGCCGGGGCGCTTGCACCCGGCATAAACAGCTTTATGACCTCCCCCAGTTCCATACCTTTATGGGAATAGGGCCGGGGCTGCCGCATTTCTTCCGGCAGGGCTTGCCGCACCATTTTCGATAGCGCGTCTTCAAAACCCACGCCTTCGGGAAGTGCGCCTTCGGGCGCCGCTTCCGCAGGAAGCGCGAAGGCCGGGCATAAAAAAAGGGCCAGGCAAATTGCCAAGCCTTGCAGAAAACGCGTTGACGGGTTCATAACAAAAATTCCTCTTTCATAAGCGCCTTGCCTCCGGCGGGCAGGTGGGCGCTGCCCCCCTGCACCCCCCGCCAAAGGGCATGATGCCCTTTGGAATCCCCATAATTTGCAGCCCCATAACGGGGATAAGGAAGATGGGGGTCTGGGGTAGGAAGCCATAAGGGCTTGAAGCCCTTACGGTTCCCTACCCCAGCGTATTTGCTACAACGCCTTTGATGTTGCCAGCATGTAGATTTCGTGCGGGTCAAGTATGAGTATTACGCTGCCGTCGCCCATGATGGTTGCGCCGGAAATGCCTTTAAGGTCGCCCAGGTAGCTGCCCAGGGGTTTTATGACTATTTCCTGCCGTTCCAGCAGGCGGTCAACCACCAGTCCCAGGCGGCGGTCGTTGTCGTGTATTACCACGACAGAGAGCACGTCTTGTTCCGCCATATGGCAGGGCAGGCCGAAGAGTTCCGCCAGGCTGATTATGCCCAGCACTTCCCCGCGCAGGGTAACGGCCTTGCGGCCCTTTACGTCTGTAAGGCGCACGGCTTCTATTTTGGTAGTTTCTGAAACCGCGTCCAGCGGTATGGCGAACATTTCTTCATCCACATTCACCATAAGCGCGTCAATAATCGCCAGGGTAAGGGGCAGGGAAAGGGTGAACTTGGTGCCCTTGCCCACTTCAGAAGTGATATTTATGCTGCCCTTCAGGCTTTTTATGTTGGTGCGCACCACGTCCATGCCCACGCCGCGCCCAGAGATATCCGTAATGGTTTCCGCAGACGAGAAGCCGGGGGCGAAGATAAGCTCCATGGCTTCCCGGTCATCAAGGGCGCGGGCTTCATCCTGGCTTATTACGCCTTTGCGCACGGCAACCTCGCGCATTTTTTCCGGGTCTATGCCCTTGCCGTCGTCTTCCACTTCAATGGCTACGGAGTTGCCCTTGTGGTAGGCGCGCAGGCACACCCGTCCTTTAGGGTCTTTGCCGCGTTCACGCCGCACGGCTTCTTCTTCAATGCCGTGGTCTACAGAGTTGCGTATAAGGTGAACCAGCGGGTCGCCGATAACTTCCACCACGCTTTTATCCAGTTCAGTTTCTTCACCTTCCAGAATCAGGTCCACTTCCTTGCCGCTTTTGCGGGAAAGGTCGCGCACCAGGCGCGGGAAGCGGGAAAACACGGAAGAAACCGGCACCATGCGCACTTTCATGATGGTATCTTGCAAGTCGTCTGAAATGCGGGCCATGGCGTAAGTGGTTTCTGAAAGGTCTTGCGCCACCTTGGTTACGTCCACGTTGGTATTTTCTTCCAAATGGCGGGCCAGCATGGAATAGCGGTTGCGGTTGATGATAAGCTCGCCTATCAGGTTCATAAGGTGGTCAAGCTTTTCATGGTCAACGCGGATGGTGGATGAGCTTTTGGGGGCCTCTTCATTCTTGGCCGGGGCGGGTTTGCCTGCCCCGCCAGCGCCTGGGGCGGACGGAGCTTGGCCCGAAGCGGGCTTGGGGGCTTCCGCTTTGGGGGCGCTTGCGGCCGGGGCAGCGGAAGCCGGCGCGGGCCTGGCCGCATCCGCTTTGGGGGCATCGGTTTTGGCCGCATCGGTTTTGGGCGCTTGCGCCTTGGGGGCGGCCTCTTTGGGCGCTTCTGGCTTCTGGGCGGCCGGGGCGGCCGGAGCGGCCGGAACAACGGGTTTGCCTGCCGGGGCCGGGGCCGGGGCTGAAGCGGGGGCGGGGGCCGGGGCCTTGGCGGCTTCTTCCAGACGCACAAGGGCGGCCTGAAGCATGTCGCCTATGATGCTGCATTCCTGCCGCAGCAGGTCTACCATAAGGCTGAAATCCATACCCCCGGCCTTGCGGCCCTGGTCTACAATGCCCGCTGTAAGCTGGGCGTAATTTTTTATGTCGTCCAGCCCCATGTAGCCGGAACTGTTCTGCAAAGTGCCCAGGCTGCGGAAAACGGCATTGGGAAATTCCTGATTAAAGCCGTCTTGCGCCATGCCTTCAAGGGCAATGCTGATATTGGCCATTTGCTGGCGCACGGTATCTTTAAAAATATCTATATCTTCTTCATCAGAAACCGGGGCGGCGGGCGCGGCCTCTTCCGCCGGGGCGGCTTCCTTTTGGCGGGAAACCAGGCTGTCCGGCAGTTCTATGGCCCCGCCGGAAATGGCCTGGCGCAGTTTTACCAGCAGTTCCTCACAACTGAAGGGGGTGGCGTTGCCGGTGGCGGAATCTATGCGGCCTATCAGGGCTTCCAGCATATCCACAACCAGAAGCAGAATATCCACCAGGGGGCGGCTTACCTGCATTTCATTGTGGCGCACCAGGTTAAGCAGGGTTTCCGCCTCGTGGGTAAGGCCGTTCAGCTCATGGTAGCCTATGATGCCGCTGTTCCCCTTGAGGTTGTGAAAATAGCGGAAAATATCGTTTACAAGGTCGCCGTGGGCGGCTTCCGGGTTTTTTTCCAGCGTGAGCAGCCCATCGCTGATATTAGCGGTGTTTTCTCTGGCTTCTTCAATAAAATCACGCAAGTGGGCTTCACCAAACGCGGTAAGGGCGTAGGTGGGCAGGGGCGGCAGGGTGTGTATCCATTCACTGGTATCTATCTGCGCCCGCAGGGGCTGAATTTCCGGAACAGGGGCGGAGGCTGGGGCCGCGGGCGCGGAATCCGGCCCGCTGCCCGGCCCGCTGTTTGGCACATCGGCGGGCACATCGGCGGGCGCGGCGGTCTCCGCTGCCAGGGTTTTGCCCACGTTCAGCGGCGCGGGCTGTTCCCCGGCCATAATGGCGTCTATTGTGGCTATCAGGGGGGCGGTATCCACATCGCCTTCCCCGCCTGTGCGCTCAAGGTTTTCAATCATTTGGCGCAAGGCATCGGTGGACGCAAGGATAACGTCCATAATTTCCGGGGTAATGCCCATGGTGCCTTTGCGCAGCTCGTCCAGAATATTTTCCGCGCGGTGGGCCAGCCCGTTTATGCGGTTAAGGCCCAAAAAACCGGACGCCCCCTTTAGCGAATGCATGGGGCGGAAAATTTCATTAAGCAGGCCAAGGTTGTCTGGGGCTTTTTCCAGCTCTAGCAGGTTTGGTTCAATAGTTTCCAGGTGCTCTTTAGATTCTATGATAAAATCCGCAAATATTTCCGGATCTGAAAATTCTTGGCTCATACCCACCTCGTTCAGCCATGCTGCGTAAATTTATGCCCCCACCAGGTCAAGACAACGCTTAACCAAGCAGCATTTTTATGTTTTTAAGCATTTTATCCGGCTGGGCCGGTTTAACCATGTACAAGTTGGCCCCAAGGCTTATGCCCTGCTGAATGTCCTTTTCTTGCCCTTCGGTGGAAAGCACCACAATGGGCAGGTCGCGGTAGGCTTCCTGTTCACGCACATTGCTTATGAACTTGAAGCCGTCCATGCGCGGCATGTTGATGTCGGAAATGATAAGGTCTACCTTTTCCGCCGAGTAGAGCTTTTCCAGCCCGTCTATGCCGTCTTCCGCCATAGTTACCTTGTATCCTTCTTTTTTCAGGATAAAGGAAACCAGGTTCCGCACGGTCTTTGAATCATCAACGACCAATATGTGCTTGCTCATAACGACTCCTTATATAAATACCCGTATTATTGCGCCAGTTATTTTGCCAGCATGGCCTGGATAATTTTATCCACAGATACTATGCCCACAAGTTTGTCATTAAGCTTCAGCAAGCCGGAGACAAAATCCACATTTATGCCAAGGTGCGCTTCAATACCCCAGTCTATGTCCTTTTGCGGCACCCGGTACATGGTATGCACCCGCTCAATAATAAGGCCCAGTTGCAGGCCAAGGCGGCGGCACACTATAATGAAGCGGTCTTCCCCCTGGCGCGGGGCGCTTACCTCAAGCAGGTCGCGCAAGTGCACCAGCGGCGTAACCTTGCCGCGCAAATTTATAACCCCGGCTATTTGCGCCGGAGAAGCCGGCAAGCGTGAAGGGGCCTCATACCGTATAACTTCCTGCACGGCTATGGTGGGCACGGTAAATTCCTGCGCGCCAAGAAAAAAGCCCACCATTTGCAATTCCGGCTCATTGCGCAGAATATGCTCTATGGATTGCTCGCTTGCCATTTCCTCATGCGCGTCCGGCGTGGCCTGGGCCTTGCCGCCAACGCCCAGCTTGCTGAGCATGGAAGAACCTTCAAGCCCCATATATTTTTCAATAAAGGCCTGTTCCGCCGGGCTGAAGGCATCCCCTTTGCGGGGGGCCACATCAAAGTCCTGTTCCTGAAAATATTCTTCCGGAGATTTGGTCATAGTTCAAGTATCTCCCTGGCAAGCTCTTCATATTCGACAGCCCCCCGGCTATCCGGGGCCAGTTCATAAATTACCCGGCCCTGGGCGCTGGCTTCTCTGAAGCGCGTATCTATGCCTATAGAGGTTTTAAACATGCGGTCGCCCATTTTGGCCGTCATAAGTTCCAGCACGCGCTGGCAGGCCTTGGCGCGACGGTCATACATAGTGGGCAGGGCCCGGTAGCATATGGGCACCGGCAACACCTTGTTCAGCACCTTGATGGTGTCAAAAAGCAGTTTAAGGCCGTGCAGGGCCAAAAAATCTGTTTGAATGGGTATGATAAGCAGGTTGGAAGCCACCAGGGCATTTACCAGCAACACCCCCACATGCGGGGGGCAATCTACTATTATGAAATCGTATTCATCTTTGATTACGTCCAGCGCCTGCTGTAAAATCGCCCCTTTGCCGCTGCGTCCGCGCAGGTCGTTTTCCAGCTCTGAAAGGCGGATATTGGCGGGAACCACGTCAAAGGACTGGCCTTCACGCCGAAAGCGTATTTTATGCCAAAGCGGGCGCAGGTCTTTGCCTTCGCTCATAAAAATATCGTACACGGTAAGGGCGCTTTCATCCGGGTAAAAACGCATATGCACGGACGCGCAAGCGTGCGGGTCAAGGTCTACCATCAGGACTTTTTGCCCATAGCGCGCAAGAGCCGCCGCCAGCGTTACGCTGGTTGTGGTTTTGCCTACCCCGCCCTTTTGGTTGGCCACCGCTATTATGCGGGTATTTTTGCCTTCTGATTGCGCTTCTTCCTGCATGTTGTTACGCCTGCTTGCAATAGACTATGGCCCCGGCATGATGTTCCGGTATAAAGCTGCGTGAAATATTGTGCAGCGATTCCGAGTGCCCAATGAACAAATAACCGCCCGGCAGCAGGTTATCATAAAAAGATTCAATAACCTGGCGCTTCATTTCATCATCAAAATAGATGATTACGTTGCGGCAGAACACTATTTGCGAACGTTCCAGCCGTTTGGCCTGGGCGCGGTCGCTAAGGTTTATGCTGCCGAACGAGATAATTTTTTTCAATTCCGGCTTGATTGCGAACTGCACGCCTTCCTTGACAAAGTAACGGTCAATAATATCTTTTGGCGTGGTGCGCAGGGCATATTCCGTATAAACCCCCTTGCGGGCCGAGGCAAGCACGGCCTCTGAAAGGTCATTGGCGGTTATGCGTATGTCCCAGCTGGCGATTTCACTTTTCAGCACTTCATGGATCATTATCGCCAGGGTGTAGGGTTCCTCTCCGGTGGAACAACCGGCGGACCATATGCGCAATTTGCGTTGCCCTTTTTTGCGTTCCGCCTCTATAACCCGCTTCAAAATGACGTTTTGGAACACTTCAAGCTGGGGCGGGTTGCGGTAAAAGCTGGTTTCATTAGTGGTAATGGCTTCAAAAAGCCTGGTCAGTTCCGCCTTGCGGTTCGCGTCAAAGCGCAGATAGTAGTAGTATTCGCTGAAGTTTTTCAGGTTCAGGTCTTTGATGCGGTTGGTAAGCCGGTTCTCAATAAGATATTTGCGGTTTTCCGCAATAAATATGCCGCTTTGCTGGTAGATAAAATCCCTTAGCTGAACAAATTCTTCATCTGTAACCCGCACGCTTACGCTGCTAAGGCCGCTTTTATCCAGCCCGGTCAGCGGCTTTGCCGCGCCCGCTTCCCCGCCAAAGGGCGGTCTGGGACCGAAGGAACTTTGCCCGCCTTGCCCGCTTTGCCCGCTTTGCGTAGCCTGGCTGGCGAACGAACTTGCCCCGCCCGGCGCATTTTGCCCGCCGAAAAGGCTTTTACCAGCCGGGGCGCTTTGCCCGCCAAAGGGGCTTTTGGCGCCCGCCGCGCCCTGTTCCCCGCTAAATGGCCTGGCGGTGAAGGAGCTTTGCCCCCCCGGTGATGCGCTGGACTGCTGGTCTGGTGTGTTGCCGCCGTTCTTGAAGAATAAAGATGACATTGTTATACCCCGGCTTCCTCTCGGATTTTGGCAATGGCCTCTTCGACCACTCGCTGAATATCCGGTTCTGGGTGATCAATCAGGGGCAACAACGCCCTGAAGGCAAGTTCGCCGCCCAGGCCGGCAAGCACTTCAACCGCCTTGATCACAACAAACTGGTTTTCATCATACAGCATATCGACAATAAGCGGGAAGCTTTCTTCTGTAATGTGCCGGGCCAAATTTTCCATACAACGCCCACGGACAAGCGGATCCGGGTCTTTAAGGCAGTTTTTCAGGTAGTCCCGCATGGTTTCATCCGGGCACATCCCAAGGGCGTCTATGGCGCTAAGGCGCACTTCACGCTGTTCATCATTCAGGGCCGGGCGAATGCGGCTTACGCGGTGTTCCGGCAAGGGGCAGGATGAAGCAAGGGCCTCAATGGCCATTTTGCGCACGTCCGGTTCATGGTCGCCAAGGGCGGACAGAAGCAGGTCTTCATTTTCATCCACGCTGTAATGTCCCATGCCGTAAATGGACATAACGCGGTTTATCATTTCCGGCCTTTCATACATTTTGCGGAAATGGGTGTTTATTTCCGGCAGGCGCAGTTCAAGGCAGGCTTCAAGGGCCACCTTTTTCACGTCTATGTACTGGTGTTCCAGCGCGTGGATGATAACAGGGGCGGCCACGGCCGGGTCCGCGCTGTGGCCCAGGAAGCGCAGGGCGGCTTTAAGAATGGTGCCGTCCGTGCAATTGTTGGCCACTTCAAGGAAAAAGTCCTGGTCATCCGGGCCGCATTTTCCGGCCAGGCTGTTTATTATGGCGCGCTGGACGTCACGCGGGCAATGTTCAAAGCTTTCTTTCATAAGCTTTACAGCCCGTTCATCTTGCAGGGCGTTAAGCACCGCAATGGCAATGAACATGGTTTGCTCGTTGCCGCTGGTCATGGCCTTTTCCAGCACCGGGTCGTAACCTATGGAGGCCAGCTTGTGCACGATGGCGGAAAGGCGTTCCGTATCCCGTTCCGGCACAAGGCCGGCGGCTATGGAAAAAATACCCGCAAAGGCGTCGCTGCCGCCAAGGTAGGCCAGGCCGGAAATGGCGGCATCCTGCACTTCCACGTCCTCGTCATTCAGGGCGTTCAGCATATAGGCGCGCAGCCTTTCCCCTTCCTGACGGCCCAAAAGGCTGATGGAAGGCCCGCTAAGAATATTTACCACGGCCTTGACTATTTTGTTGCAAAGCGCGGATGGGGAATTGTTAAGGTGCTTGATAAGCAAGGGCACGGATTTGATGTTGCCCATAACCCCAAGGGCTTCCACAATCATGGAGGCCACAAGGTCGGAACTGGTGGCAAGGGCCTTGGTAAGGGCCACAACCGAACCTTCGGAACGCAGCCTGGCAAGCGCGTCTATAACCGCGAATTGTACCCATTCCTCATCTTTAAGGCCCTGAACAAGGCATTTTTCCGCTTCCTGAAAGCCAAGGCTGCCAAGGCTTATGGCCGCCTGGTAACGCACGTTTACTTCCGGGTCGCGCAGCATGGCCGCGCACAGGGGGGCTACCGCCATAAGGCTGCCGCTTGAACCCAGGATATCGGAAATAAAAATGCGCACATCCGGGTCGGAATCCTGCAACTGGGCGCAAATGGCCTGTACGTCGCTGGAGCTTACCTTGCGGAGCAAATCCATGGCTATGTTGCGCACCGGGCTGTCGTCAGACCGCAGCAGGGGAAGCATGGCTTCCAGCACGGGGACGCCGCCTATTTTTTCCAGGGCCCTTTCCGCCGCTTCCTGCACGCCCATGTTCGGGCTGCTTACAAGTTTGGCCAACGGGCCTACAGCTTCAAGCAGCCTTTCTTTACCGGCCAGGTAGGCGCCTTCGCGGGCTTCGTCCGGGTCTTCGCTTTGCAACAGGGCCAGAATTTGATCTTTTGGCAACATAATCTTACTCCGAATCCGACAAACCACTACGGTTAAGTTATATGGCCCGCCACGGCAGGCTGTTCCGGTTACGCAGGAAACTTTAATTTTATTCTTACTTCAAAAACAGCGGCAAGGCAAGAAGACACAATTACAAGGCGCAAGGCCGCAAAATTCCGGCCCGGCTTCAAGCGCCAAAAATAGCGCTACAGGCCCCAACATGCCGCGACAGGCCGCAACTGGCCGCAACAGGCCGGTTTAACACCTGTTTAACGCTGCATGTTTTGCATTATGGCCGCCGCCATATCGTCAATATCAATAATCTCATCGGCCAGTTGCGCGTCAACTATAGCCTTGGGCATGCCATAAACAACACAGGTGGCCTCGCTTTGGGCCAGGGCGCGTCCGCCCTTCTGCTTCATAACCTTTATGCCTTCAAGCCCGTCACTGCCCATGCCGGTAAGGATAACCCCCAACGCGCGGCGGCCAAGGGCATTGCCCACAGATTCCATAAGCACGTTGGCAGAAGGCTTGTACAGCGCTTCCTTCGGTTCTTCGCTTACTGAAACATTTAAAAGCCCGGCGCGGGATTCCAGCCGAATATGTTTGCCGCCGGGGGCCACATAGGCCGTGCCGGGGCGCAGGCGCTCGCCGTTTTCCGCCTCTTTGACAGAAATGGCGCAAATGCCGTCCAGGCGGCGGGCAAAAGGCCCGGTAAAGGCCGCCGGCATGTGCTGGGCAATAAGAATGGGCACCGGAAATTCCTTTGGCAGGGCAGAAAGCACCTTTTGCACGGCCGGGGGCCCGCCGGTGGAAACGCCTATGGCCACAAGGTCACGCGAAGCGCCGCCGCTAAAGGTAAGCGGCCCGGATGGGCGCGTTAGCGCGGGGGCGGCCGGGCGGCCCGCGCCCGAAGCGGGCGTTGCGCCGGGGCCGGGCGTGGCCGGACGGGCAAAGCCCGGGGCGGGACCGGACGCGCCGGGCAAGGGACGGGCGCGCATGAAGGGCCGCCTTCTGGCAACCGCCTTCACCTTTTCACGCAGTTCCGTTTCAATATTTATTATATCCAGAGACACGTTGGAAGACGGCTTGGCTATAAAATCCATAGCCCCGGCATCCATTGCCTTCAGGGTGGTTTCCGCCCCCTCGGAGGTAATGGAACTTACCATAAGCACCGGGCGCGGCATTTCCGCCATAATGTGCTTCAACACGGTAAGCCCGTCCATTTTGGGCATTTCCACATCCAGCGTAACCACGTCCGGGTCAAGCTGGGGGATAAGCTTCAGGGCCTCTTCCCCGTTTGCCGCTGTGCCGACTACGGTTATGGAAGGGTCTTTTTCCAGAATGGTGACTATTGATTTGCGCATGAAAGCGGAATCATCAACAACCAGCACTTTAGGCATACACAACCTCTTTATGCAATATTCTCACAAGCTTTCACAATGAACGCGGCAAATTGCCCCAGTTGTGATGAATTATTTTTTATTTAATAGCAAAATATTTCAAAAAACCTAGCATTTTATTTGTGATTTAGCAAATAATTTTCTGTTTACGTCCGCCCATACCTTTTCAAGGTCAATTTCCCGCATGCAGGCATGGTGCCCTTTGGGGCACAGTTGCGGCCCGTGCAGCCCGCAGGGGCGGCATTCCACCGCCGCTTCAAACACCTGGGCGCAGGCCCCGCGCGGGAAAAAGCCCAAAGAACGCACAGTCGGCCCAAAAAGCGCCGTAACCGGGGTACGCTGCATCCAGGCCAGATGCATGGGGCCAGAATCATTGGTCAGGTAACAATCCAGCCGGCCCAGCCAGGCCCCAAGTTCCGGCAAAGAAAGTTTACCGGAAAGGTCAAAAAAGCGCCCTTGCAAAGCTTCTTCACCCATGCCGTCCCGCACTGCCCGCGCTACCCGCGCGGCCATTTCTTCTTCACCCGGCCCGGCAAAAAGCAGGGTTTGCGCCCCGGCCTGCAAGGCCCGCAGGGCAATGGCCGCGAAATTTTCTTCCGGCCAGCGCTTGGTGCCCCATACGGAACCGGGGTGCAACCCCAGTACGGGGCCGCTAAAATCTTTGCGCACCTGTTGCGTGAAATATTCATCTGCCCGCTTAAGGGCTTCCGGCGGCAAGACAAGTTCCGGCCACAGGTCATGCGCCTGTATATCCAACGGGCGCAAAAGTTGCAATAGCCGCTCCACTTCTTCCAGTTCCGCAAAACGGCGCGGTGTTTTCAAATTGTAGGCCGCGTCATGCCAAGGGCCGGAATAGCCCACCCGTAGCGGCGCGCCGCTTAAACGCGCCAGGGCCGCGCTGCGCGCGCTGGAATGGGCGCACACCCACAAATCATACCCGCGCGAGCGAATTTCCGCCCCCTTGCGCCACAACGCGCCCAGGCCTTTTTCCGCCCCGCGCTTGTCGTATTCGTACACCGCGCGTAAAATGGGGTTGGCGGCAAACAGGGGGGCAAAGCCGCGCCGCACGTAAAAATCCAGTTCCGCATCCGGGAAGGCCAGACGCAAATTTTGCAGCAAAGGCAAGGTCAACAGGGCATCACCCAAAAAGGCCGTGTTCCAGACGCCTATTCTTTTTATTTTTTTTTCAGGCAACATCTTTGCAACCCCGCAGCCTTCAAAAAATTTCCAACAGGGCCAGCGCGGCGCTGTGCAGATCCCGCGCAAAAATATCCGGCATGGGCTGACCAGGCGATTGGCCAGGCGACTGGCCAGGCGATTGACCAGGCGACTGGCCAGGCGCCCCACCCTTTTGCCCCTCTGCTTGTCCCCCTGCTTGCCACTCTGCTTGCCCGGGCGCTTGACCCTCTGTTTTCCCAGACGGGCGGGAAAGTATGCTGAAGCCGCTTTCCGGCAAGGCCGATAGCCCGCATTTGCCGGCATATTCCGCACCCTTGCCGCTTTGCACCAGCACGCCGGCCGCAAAGCCGTTGTTGCGCCCAAAGGCCAGATCTTCCGGCTTGTCACCTATCATCACGCATTCATGGGCCTTCAGGCCATGCGCGCCCCGCAGTTTTTCCCACATGGCCGGGCCGGGCTTGCGGCAGGCGCAGTTCTGCTCCGGGTTGGCCGGGTCGTGCGGGCAAAAGGCGGAAGCCGTTATCTTGACCCCCCCGGCGGCCAGCAGGGCGTAAAGCCGTTCCATGCAGGCGTGATAAGCCGCTTCGCTGAAGTAGCCGCGCCCTATGCCGGACTGGTTGGTTACTATGAACAGGGCGCAGCCGTTGTCTTGCAAAAGGCGCAGTCCTTCAAGGCAGCCGGGCAGCAGTTCCACGCCTTGCGGGTCTGCCAGGTAGTGCCGGTCATAGATGAGGGTGCCGTCACGATCCAAAAAGATATTCCTGATTTTGCGCATAAGCTCCCTATGCCTTGCGCCGGGCCATTCCGGCCAGCAGCTTGCGCGGGCTGAGGCCCTGGCTCATAAGCACCCCGGCCAGCACCACCGCGCAGGCGTAATATTGCTGACGGGTCAAAATGTCGCCCTGCAAATACACGCCCATAAAAAGGGTGAACACCGGGATAAGGTTGCTGTAAACAGAGGCTTTGCCCGCGCCCAGGCGGCTTATGCCGTAGTTATAACAGCCGTAGGCCCCAAGGGTAATGAAGGCCCCAAGGTAAATTACCGCCGCTGTGGGGCGAAATTCAAAACTTTGCGGCAAGTCCACCCCCGGCAGCAGAAAGGCGAAGGCAAAAAAGGCCGCGCCAACCCATGATTGCACAGCGGTAATAAGCAACGGCGAATAGTTGGCGGAAAGGCGGCGCACAGAAAGGGTATAGCCGGTGGCGCAAAGCATAGCCATTATTTCCAGCAAGTTACCCAGCATTGGGTTGGGGGCGCTTTCTGTAGCGGCGGCCCCAAGGCTTAGCCAGACCACCCCGCCTATGGCGATGAAAAATCCGCAGATGGTGCGCGGGGTAAGCGCTTCCCGAAAAATGAACCAGGCGCAGACTGAAACCAGCAAGGGCAGCACAGAAACCACCATACCGGCCTGAGAGGCCGTGGTGTAAACCATGGCGTGCGATTCAAAAATAAAGTAGAGGCAAGGTTCACAAAAGGCCATGCCCAACAGCCACTTCCAGTCCCCTTTATGGTACTGGAAGCCCTTGCGCAACCAGGGCAGCAGCAGCACAAAACAGCAAGCCCCCACCCCCATGCGCAGCGCTGTCATGACCAAAGGCGAAAAGCCCTGCAGGGCTTCCCGCATGGCAAGAAAGGAACTGGACCACAACAGCATGGCCGCAAGCAGGGCCAAAGAGGCCCTAAGGCCGTTATTTGCGGACTGGCTCACTTTATAACCCGTTGTGCAGCTTGAAGGCCTGCAGGGTATTGGTAAGCAACATGGCCCGCGTCATGGGCCCAACGCCGCCCGGCACCGGGGTGATGGCGGCGGCCTTTTCCTTTACGGATTCAAAATCGCAATCGCCTTTCAGGCCTTCTTCCGTACGGGTAATGCCCACGTCAACAATGACCGCGCCGGGCTTTACCATATCTGCCGTCAAAAAGCCGGGCCGGCCAAGGGCCAGGAAGATAAAATCGGCATCCGCGCAAAGTTCCGCCAAATTGGGGGTTTTGGAATGGCAAAGGGTAACCGTGGCATCGCCAAAGGCATGCGCGGCGGAAAGCATGATGGAAAGCGGGCGGCCCACAATATTGCTGCGCCCCACCACCACGGCCTTTTTGCCGGAAGGAGAAAGGTTGTAACGCTTCAGCAACGCCAGCACGCCAAAGGGGGTGCAGGGCTTGAAGGAACGCAGCCCCAAAGCGGTGCGGCCCACGTTTTCCGGGTGGAAGCCGTCCACGTCTTTCAACGGAGAAATGCGTTCAAGGCAGCGGTTGCTGTTCAGGGTGGGGGGCACGGGAAGCTGCAACAGCATGCCATCTATTTCATCGCGGTTGTTCAGGCTGTCTATAAGCGCTTCCAGCTCTTCCTGCGTGGTTGTGGCAGGCAGGCGGTAAACTTCAGAATGGAAGCCGGCCAGCTTGCAGTCATTTTCCTTGTTGCGCACATACACCTGGGAAGCCGGATCCTCGCCCACCAGAATGACCGCCAGGCCGGGCTTGCGGCCCACAGTTTCCACCAGGGCTATGCATTCCTGGCGAATTTCTTCTCTTATGGCCTCTGACGTGGCCTTGCCGTCCAAGATAATCATAATTCCTCACTGCGCTATTTTTATTTATTTTTCTGCCTTCGGCCGCCCATCAGACCTGATTATGCGAAAGCTGCCGAGGGGTCGCGGGGAAATCATTTCCCCGCGCGGGGTTAAGGGGCGGAGCCCCTTGGCTGTTGACAAAGTCCTCTTTGTCAACAGCCTCGCCACGTAGGCGTAGGCGGCATTCATTGCCGCCGTAGAACGCCGGAGTGAGCGTGCCTTTACAAAACCCGGCTTTGCGGGGTTTGTCATCAATCTGAAGGGGTGGAGCCCCTTATCGCCAAAGGCAAAAAAGGCGACACCCGGGGCTGCCCCCGGGTGCCGCCAGACTGCCAACTACCGCTAGAGCAATTTACGATTGAAATGAGTGAATTGCTCAGCAAGGATTTGTCTTCAAATCCTTGCCGCGGAATAGTCGTAGGCGAGCTTTGCTCGCCGTTAAGCGACTATTTCAAGCGTAAATCACTCTAGATATCCATATCTCTGTTGCCGAACAGGTCAATCAGCGTGGGGCCGTAGTAAAGGGCGGCATCTTCCAGTTCTTCTTCAATGCGCAGAAGCTGGTTGTATTTGGACAGGCGGTCGCTGCGGCTAAGCGAACCGGTTTTGATCTGGCCGGAATTTACGCCCACGGCCAGGTCGGCGATAAAGCTATCTTCCGTTTCACCGGAACGGTGGGAAATAACCGTGCTGTAGGCGGCGAACTTGGCCATTTCAATGGTATCCAGCGTTTCGGTCAGGGTGCCTATCTGGTTCAGTTTAATCAAAATGGAGTTGGCAATGCCCTTTTCGATACCTTCGGCCAAAATGCCGGGGTTGGTCACAAACACGTCATCGCCCACCAGCTGGATGCGGTCGCCCAGGTCAATGGTAAGGTCGCGCCAGCCTTCCCAGTCGCCTTCCGCCATGCCGTCCTCAATGGAGACCAGCGGATACTTGCGGGTAAAGTCGGCCAGGTAGCTGACCATCTGGCCCGGATCAAGGGCCTTTTTCTCGCCCTTCATGTCATATTTGCCGCCGCTGAAAAATTCCGAAGACGCGGCGTCAATGGCCAGGGCGATTTCCTCGCCGGGGCGGTAGCCGGCTTCTTCTATGGCTTTCATGATGTAGCTGAAGGCCTGGTCGTGATTTTTCAGGTTGGGGGCAAAGCCGCCTTCATCGCCAACGCTGGTGACATGCCCGTCATTGGCAAGCAGGGTGCGCAGGGTATGGAACACTTCCGCCCCCATGCGCAGCGCGTCGCGAAAGCTGTACGCGCCTATGGGCATGATCATAAATTCCTGAAAATCCAGGTTGTTGGGTGCGTGGGCCCCGCCATTGATAATATTCATAAGCGGCACGGGCAGCACCTTGGCGTTTACCCCGCCCAGATATTGGTAAAGCGGCAGGGCCAGATAAGTGGACGCGGCGCGGGCCGCTGCCAGGGAAACCCCAAGAATGGCGTTGGCGCCCAGGCGGGATTTGTTGTCTGTGCCGTCAAGGTCTATAAGCAGGTTGTCCAGCTGCACCTGGCGCAGGGAATCAAGCCCGACAACTTCAGAGGCGATTTCTTCATTAATATGGTTCACGGCCTTGGAAACGCCCTTGCCGTTGTAGCGGGTCTTGTCGCCATCGCGCATTTCCAAAGCTTCACGCGTGCCGGTAGAAGCGCCGGAAGGCACGGCGGCGCGGCCTACATGGCCAGATTCCAGCCCCACTTCAACTTCCACGGTGGGGTTGCCGCGTGAATCCAAAATTTCTCTTGCCCAGACTGATGTGATTATGCTCATTGCCTTCTCCTTGGGTAATTGGTAATTTTATGCCCTATACGGGGTATTAACATATTTTCCGGCGGTTGCGCCAGCATATATTCAATTTTTTGATCTTGCCCTTGCGCCGCCAGGCCCTAAGCTTCCAGAACCTGCTGACACAACGAGCAATTTTGTCCGCTGGCAAGGAAGAAAAGTGTTTTATGCAGGGAGTGTACTCTTATGGTACTCGACCGGAATAAAAAACTTTTCTGACGCAGCCCAGAGGGCAAAAGGGCCGTTGTGCGCCATGCCCTAGGCTTCCAGGGCGTACAACATGCGCAGCCCATCCAGCAGCAAATCCGGCCGCACCGCGTTGAAGCAGTTGCTTACGCGGGCTATGGACGCGGCAAAACCGCCCGTGCCCAGCACAAACACCGGGGGTTCAAGATCCGGCATGATGCGGGCGCACAGCCCTTCAGTCATGGCGGCGAAGCCGAACACAAAACCGTGGTTTATGCACATGCTGGTGGAAGTTACGGGCAGGGGTTTTTCTGCCTCCACCTCCAGGCTGACGCCCGGCAGCTTCGCGGTGCGCGTGGCCAGGGCATTGGCCGATGAAAGCACGCCGGGGCAGATCAGGCCGCCCCAATAGGTGTTGTCCACCACGCATTCCACCGTGGTGGCCGTGCCGTAATCCACCACAATAAGCGAGCGGTATTCCGGGTAAAGGCGGCGGGCCGCATAGGCCCCCACCAGCCTGTCGGAACCTATTTCAGACGGGCGGTCGTAATTTATGCGCAAGGGCACCGGTTGATCTTCCGGCACAAAAATTACCTGGGAATCCAGATAGATTTCACAGGCCCGGCGCAGCAGCGGATCCAGCCGGGGCACCACAGATGAAGCCAAAATGGCCGCCGGGCGCGGCCCAAAGCCGGACTGCGCAATGGCCTGGGTAATGAGCAAACCCAAGGAATCTGCCGTATGATCCTGCCCGGTGGGCAGGGCAAAGGAACGGAGCACGGAGTTTTTATCCGCCAGACCGATTTTTATGTTTGTATTGCCTATGTCAAAAAGCAAAAGATAATTCATACGCGGAAGGCTCCACTTTTTTTATATTTTGCCTCTATTCGGCAGAAAAAGCAAATGGAGATTACAGGGAAGAAAATGTACGTTTGTGTAAGATGATGTTATGGCAAATTAGTTGTCGGAGGAGGCAATAAAAACTAAAATATTAGAGCAAAATTGGTGCGCTGAACTTGCTAAAATTCTTGTAGTCCTACTCCATAAGCAGGCAGCAAATCTTCTACGAGAAAACGCTTTATGGCAGGGGAATTCTTTTCTCCGGCATCTAACGCTTTATGGGCTTTTTCACACCGATTCCGGGCAGAAGCATCTCTCCCGAGCCAATCTTTATCCAGACCATATTTTTCATGATCGCGCATAATTTCATCAGCAATGCTGGCCTGAATGCTATCGACGCAATCGCTCATTTTTTCAGAAGAAAAACCCAAGAACACAGCATCCATGAACTGCTCCAACTGGTTATGATCTTTCTTGCCCAGCAAAGCAGTAAAAATTAATTCATATTGAGCCCATTGGTGAAAATATTCAAAAAACTTTTTATCCGTGTCGCCAAGTGTACCTACTGTTGAATGGGCTTTCATACCATTTCCAGGCAGTTCAGGTACCATGCCCTTAAACTTATTGGAATAATAATCTACAGCCCGATTTCTTTCGATAGGAGCTTCAGACTCACTATATTCTCCGTGCTGCGGGACAGCATAGTATTCCCTCAGGCGGCAGTCGAATAAATCAGCAAGTTGCTGCTTCTTGGAACAAATATCCGCATGCCTGTAATCAGAAAACAGAAACAATTTCCACGCATCCAATATACCACGTTCAAGATGAGCTATTGCCTTTTTGTATTGACCGATTTTGCCTTGCACATCCACATGCCTATGCACACTGGTTAAATGTGACATGGCATGCTGCAGTTCATAGACTACAGGGCGTGGCAATTTTCGTTCAGAAGCAATTTGCCGCGCCAAGTTATGGGCCTTCGAATAGCGCATAAGAAGATCCTCAAAATGCGCTTCCAGTACGAATTTTTTAGAATTTTGGGACATGCTGTAGAATGGTTAAAATGGCCACGTTTTTGCGCGGTCTACCGGCGTTGGTTCAACCCAGCGCGTCACGCTTAGAACACTACCTGATGGCATAACAAGACTATCCAAATCCACATCGTCCGCAACGCCAACTCCTGGTAAATTGCCCTGCATGCTTTTTTTGAAAGCCATTAAAATGGCATTGTCAAGATATTCTGGAGTAATCTGGGCTAAATCAGCTTCTGTCAATGATCCAAATACGTTGGAACTCATAGCTCTGCCCTTCATTGGCGTACTACATGCCAGATTTAAAAAAATATTTTATTAAAATTAATCATATATTGCATAAAATGCAAGAAAAATATCAGCTCTTTTACAGAAAGGCCGTGCTCGCCAAAGGCAAGCACGGCCGCAAAATCAACCAAACAGCCAAAACTATTTGATTTCGACTTCAGCGCCGGCTTCAACCAGCTGCTTCTTGGCGTCTTCGGCCTTGTC